>CALMZQ010000104.1 GCA_937870915.1 uncultured Ignavibacteria bacterium | reverse complement strand
GCCCCCTACCATCCCTTTACAAATGTGCCTCAGGATGAGGTGATATGGGGCTCCCTGTTCCCCGAACTCCCATTCCGTTATGCCACGCTGCGGAACTGGTATTCGGACTTGGTTGCCCAAGTGATGCTGTTTTTAGCTGTGGACCATTTCCGGACAAAGACAGATCTAGTTACGGAATACCAGATCTCGGCATTGAGGAATATGAGGGTGTTCTCGCAGTTCGAGAAAATGGTTGAGCAGGCCTTTGAGAGTGTGAAAGGCCGGGTGACGCGGGACGATGCAACGATGGAGTTTCATTGGAGGATGCTCGAGGAACGGTCTCTGTATCAAACGTTTGTTAGGCCGGGGACGGGTAGAGACATCCTGCAGGATGAGCTTAACGTGGTGGTGGAACTGAGTATTGCGCGACTTCTGCGCCAGATTACTCTGATGATTCATGAGCAATACCAACACGGCGTTGACTTCGATCTGCACTTCTCGTCGGATATCATGGTGTTCCTAGAGCGGAATCCTCAATTCCGGAATAATGCCTGTATTGATGTGCATGCCGCCGTTGTGGAACTCTCGGCGTCACCTAGTCCGGAGACCTTCCTTCGTCTGCGGACATTGGTACGAAGTCGTATCCATGAGCTCCCCTTCGTGGACGGTTACATGGCCTTCACGCATCTTGCAGATCACTGCATGTACCAGATAAACGTAATCGGCAACGATGCCTACTACAAGGAAGCCCTCTTGGGTATCCAGTCTCAGATTGAACTGAAGTTTCTTGGGAAGGCAAACCTTCTCTATCCCGACTTCATTTTTCTAGTCCGCATGGCTGTTAATGCAGGTGAGGTGCCCTATGCCAAAGCCTTCATGGCGGAATATGCTGAAGCGCTCCAACCCAACATTCGAGAAGACGTTCTTGCGCTCTGTAATGCCGTAATCGCCCAGCATGAACAACGTCCGGAAGAGGCTCTTGCCAATTTCCAACGTGTTACACTTTCACAACCCTTATTCAAGCTCATGGTGAGGCTCTATACCATCGAGAATCTCATGACGCTTGGCCGATGGGATGACGTGCGAAGTGCTGTGGACGCCCTTCGCAGACTTGGTTTCCCGGAGGGGGCTATCTCAGTACGGCACTATGCGTTGGTTGACGAGGTAGTGAAGATCGTACCTCGCATTGCAACGATTGTTGAGTCAGAGCCTGGCCAACGCAGAGATTTGCGACATGTGGCGGCTCTTGAAGCCATCAATGATATGTCTACCAACATTTTTGGCGTCCGCAACTGGCTACGGGCATTCCTTACGCACGAATCGTTGTAGCTCTACGTCTCTACCCTCCTTTGCATGAATGATGCGTAAACTTGCACATGATGGAATTCGATTACGACGACGAACATGAAGAACCCAACCGCCAGGAGCTCGACGAGACCCTGAGACGGTTCCGTGAGTCCGTTCGCAGTGGTAATTGGCAGAACGGCGCACCAACAGCCGAATCTCTTGAGGCCATCGTCCATTATTGCTTGGAAACCCAAGCTTTTGAGGATGCATTGATCTTTGCCAAGATGTGGGCCGAAAAAGCCCCCTACTCCACAGATGCGTGGCATAAGCTGGGCATTGCTCACGGAAGTCTAGGCCATTGGGAAGAGGCTCTTGAGGCTTACGCTCAGGCAGCCCGGCTCGATCCGGTAGACATCGAAATCACGGTGAATCGTGGCATTGCCCTAGAACAACTTGGCAGGCTGGATGAAGCTAACCGTCTTATAGAAGGTGCACTTACGTCCGACCCGAACAATCTGGACGCGCTGTTCACCAAGGCACTCATCCTTGAAAAACGCGAGCGTTATGATGAAGCCATGCGGCTCTTCATCTATCTGGCAAAACAAGAACAGTTTCAACGCGATGCCCTCTTTGAGATAGCCATCTGCCACGAAGCTCTTGAGCAATACAACGATGCAATAGCGATCTATGAAACCCTTGTAGACATGGAGCCCTTTGAACCCAATGCATGGTTCAATAAGGGAGTAATCCATGGAAAGAAGGGGGCTAATCGGATGGCGTTGCAGTGTTATGACATGGCAACGATCATAAAGCCCGACTTTGTGAATGCATGGTATAACATGGGCAACACCTATGCCACACTAGGCAGGGTTGATGAGTCCGTAAGTGCCTATCGCGAAGCGCATCGTGTGGATCCAACAGACATTCCGGTGATGCACAACCTTGCCTCGTCTCTCGAAGAAGGTGGCAAGTTTCAAGAAGCGGCAGACATGTTCACCAAGGTGATCGACCTAGAGCCACAACATTCACAGGCGCTCTACGGAAGGGGCACATGTTATGATGCTCTAGAACAATTCGAAAGGGCCGTAACCGATTACGACGCTGCGTTGAAGATAGAGCCGGACTATGCAGATCTATGGTATGCAAAGGCAGATGCATTGTTCAATCTTCAGCGTGTTGCCGAGTCGCTCAAGGCCTACCGTAAGGCACTCGAACTGCAACCGGAAGACGTTGAGTGTTGGTATGACTACAGCACCAGCGTACTGGAAACGGGCGATGTGCTCGAAGCTCTGCGAGGGTTCAATGAATGCACGCGACTCATGCCCGAATGGGCAGAGGGATACTACGCAACTGCAAAGACCCTTTGTGCAGCAGGTCAGCCCCTATCCGCCGTTCCCTTCCTCAACAAGGCATTTGCCCTCGATCCGTCTAAGCGTGATGAATACGAGGTGGAGTTCCCACTCATTGCCGGTCCGCTCGGCATGGAATACCTCAACAACGTCCTCAATGAACACCAATCCGGAGAATAATCATGGCCTATGATCCAATGCTCGTGCAGCCGATGCGCGAAGAACTTACAAACCTTGGTATCACAGAACTGCGCACAGCTGCAGACGTTGATGCTGCGATGGCAAAACCGGGCACAACGATGGTAGTTGTGAATTCAGTATGTGGTTGCGCCGCCGGTGGAGCACGTCCGGGCGTTGCCAAGGCACTTGCTCACAGCACGTTGCCAGATAACATCGTAACGGTTTTTGCAGGACAAGACACAGAAGCCACAGAACGTGCTCGTTCGTTCTTCACAGGTGTTCCGCCATCTTCCCCATCGGTGGCCATCATGCGTGATGGCGAGCTAGTGGCATTTATGCCACGTCATCACATCGAAGGTCGCACTCCGGAGATGATCGCAGCATCGCTCACATCAGCGTTCGACGAACTTTGCACAAAAGCATCTGCGTGAGCGTGCAGGACAGACGTCCAGGCATCTAACAACGTATCACTAAGTCGATGGTCCGGATAGACATCTGCCACAAGATGGTGGAAGGCCGCGCCATGGTGTAAATGCACGAGGTGACATAGCTCGTGAACCACCACGCCGCGGATGCAGCCGTCGGGTACGCGGATCAAGTGCTCATTGAGGGTGATATGTCCGGTAGATGAACACGATCCCCATCTGCGTTTCATCCTACGAAGTTTTAATCCCTGATACCGCAAGCCGGGCACACCAATTGCAGGTAGGTGTTCGGAGATCATGCTCGAGAACAATGATCGTGCCTCTGCTCGCTGCCAGCGTTCAATGTAGCGCAAGGCGGCTGAGCGGGTGGTATGTTGTTGTGGTACAAGGACATCGGCGTTTTGCCAGCCCCATTCCAACACCTCTCCGCGATGGTAGAAGTGGTTGGGTTGTGTACGTTGTGGCAGGACAGATCGTTTGGCCTCTACATCCTGCAACCTTTCGTGGATCCACGCCTGCCGCATGGCGAGGAAACGTTCGATTTCGTAAAGGGGCATGCGGTTCGGAGAACGCACGATGACCGACCCTGTTGGGTGGACCTCAACCGTCATTGTTCTTCGGGAGCTCCGAACAAGCTCATACGGCAATCCGTCCATCACAGTAACCTTTTGACCCGTCTATTGTTAGTAGGATTCATGAGGAGACACCTCACGGAATATAGCGACACGGAACTCTATGCGATGCTTCGTACGGAGCAGCGAGAAGCAGCGTTCAGTGAACTGTATTCGAGACTGTCTCCGAATGTGTTCTCGTATTGCATGCGTGTTCTTGGAAGCAGAGACCGAGCATACGACGTTTTTCAGGAGACCTTCATGCGCTTCTATCAGAGCGCAGAACGGATTGAATTCCTAGAAAACGTGCGTGCCTACGCCCTCACGATCTGCCGTAACCTTTGTCTCAATGAGAAAAAGCGTGCGCAGACGCAGATGGTGGAGTTCGATGATTCGATGTACAACCCCGGGGTTTCCCGCGAGGCAGATCGATCAGAGATGATGAAGCTCATAACCATGGCAATGGAGCTTCTCCCCCACGACATGCGCGAGGCCTTTGTCCTACGTGAGTACGACGGCCTCTCATACAATGAGATCAGTGAAATGTTGAACATCAAGCTCGACACAGCAAAGGTGCGCGTGTTTCGCGCACGCCAGAAGATCAAGGAAATCCTTGAGCCCTACCTGAACGAACTTTCGAAAGACTAACGTATGTCAACGCATCAAGAATGGATCCATAACCTGCTCGACGGAGAGCTCGACTCGATGAATGAGTCGGCGCTGTTCGGTGAACTGGCTGTGAACTCTGACCTCAGAACGGACTTCAAGCATCAGCTTGCTATTCGCTCTGCGGTACATGATGACCGCGTAGGCCTGGTTCCACCCGTTGCTCTTACAAGCTCGGTGTTCAGCGGTATGGGCTTTGCCGCACCCCTTGCCGGTGCAGCGGCCGGAGCTGCCGGCGGCGGCCTCCTTCTTCAATGGCTCACGCGCCTTGGTTTGCCGATCCTTTCTACGGTTGCCGCCGTTGGAATCACGTGGGGAATAGCGAATAGCGAACAGCGAATAGCGAATAGCGAACAGCGAATAGCGAATAGCGAACAGCGAACAGAGAACAGCGAACAGCGAATAGCGAATAGCGAATCTCCGGTAACGCCTCCATTAGGTACAGAAACACAAGCTGTGGCGGGGCCTACGGAGCAGGCGTTGGAGGCCAGCAATGCGCGGTTGCGCAGAGAGGTTGCATCGTTGAGGGCAGAGCGAGAGCGTTTGAACGGACTCTTGGCCGAGCGGAGTTCCTCAGAATCTAGCCCTGTGGTCGCAAATGCATCCGATCAGGCACCGTTAGAAGTAACAACAACGAATGTTGCCATGACGAATACGATCCAGTTAACCCGAACAAACGAGCCGCGCATGTTGCAGGCTACTGCGCTTACACCGATCAATCTTCGGCCGGTGAAGTATCCTTCGTTATTGGTGCAGGTACGTGGAATGTCTGGGTCGTCAATGACTGATGTAAATGTACCGGCGCAGACGGCATGGTACGACAACATGAGTGGTGCGCTTCTTTATCAGCTATCTGACCGTGATGCCGTTGGACTCGAGTTTGGTAATGAGTCATTCGCAATGGCTTTTGAAGGTGAGCGTAACGGTCAGGTGATCCGGTATGAGCAGCAGCCACTTTCTGTGTGGGCCGGCATTATGTATCGTCACACGCTGCCCACAATTGGATCAACAGCCTTTGCGCCATTTGGCCAGGTTCTGGTTGGGGGTTCCAAGTTCGGCCCTCTTGGCCGCGTTACAGCCGGTATCGCATACGCACCATCCGGCCCCCTCTCGTTCATTTTTGGTCTTGAGGGCTCAACAATGGGCTATCGATTCCAGGATTCTTGGTTTGCAACATCAAAGATCGGCCTCACCTACGGCGTTGCCGTCCGATTCTAACACTGCACATGAAACACCACATCATACCCTCGCTTCTCTGGTCACTTCTCTTGGCAGTATGTCTAGGCGTCCTTGTTACGTCCTGCGCATCGCCACTAGATGTGGACGCACCACGCACAGAAACCC
Organism: uncultured Ignavibacteria bacterium; assembly: GCA_937870915.1. GTDB lineage: Bacteria > Bacteroidota > Ignavibacteria > Kapaibacteriales > Kapaibacteriaceae > UBA10438. The sequence continues at coordinate 11,245 of CALMZQ010000104.1, read as the reverse complement.
CGTTGACGCCGGCAATCAAGGTCACCCCTACGTCGTACGAGGTAACCTTTACCTCGGCAGCCGGTGCCTATGTGATGAAGGGGCTCCCCACCATCAAGATCGATACCACCCTTACCCCAATGAGGTTCTGGCTTGACATCACGATGGAGAAGGATCCGGCATCTTCTGCAACTCCTCAGATGCAAGGATTTCGGCTTCGCCGGGATTCTGCCTCGTGCAATGGGTACAATGACGCTATGGTCAATGGCGAGGTACAGTTCGTTGTTGATCTTGGGACTGGAACCGATCAGATTTTTGGGTCCGACGCCACTGCCTTTAAGGCCAATATGATCATTGCAGAGGCCGAGAGAGTGCCTGGTCAGCCCCGTAAAGTGACTATGACGCTCTACTTCAACATCACCCCCGACTCGATCAATCCAACCTTGAAGCCCGAGACGCATTTTGCTACCATCGAAGTGGTGATCTGACCTTGTAACGCTTATCCGGGTGGGGGTATCTTGCCCTCAGTTCCCACTACGAACATTTTCCGTTATTTGGAGGATCCCACATGCCTACAACGCAGACGCTGTCTCGTTTCCTGATGACCCTGTTGGTCATCGCTACGGGCTTTATTGGTCTCGTGGCGCAAGAGCGCCCGGTGCCAACAGAATTCAAGGCCAAGGTTATTGCCGAGCCGAACTCGTATCCTTACGTTGTTCTTCAGTGGCTTGGTGTACAGTCCGATGAGCCCCCTACTGCTTATCACGTCTATCAGGCTGCAGGCCAAACAGAAGACGAAACCAAGTTTGACAAGATCGCCCGCATTGTGGTTGATCCTGCCAAGCCACCTCGCGAGAACGTGTATTCACACCTCGTAAAGGAACTCAAGCCGGGCGCTTATACTTTCTTTGTTCGTGCTGTTTGGGGCGACAACGAAGGCCCACGCACACCGATCAAGGTTGTGGTTATTGAGCAAAAGGTTGAGAACAAGATCTGGTTCGTTTCTTCCCCAGTGAAGGGTGGCAAGGTTGGCCAACCATATGAGTACAAAGCCAAGGCAGAAGCAAGTGTAGACGGGGCTATCCGCTACAGCATCGTTTCCGGTCCGGACGGCATGACGATCAATGCAGAAACAGGCGTGATCACATGGCTCGAGCCGCGCGCCGGACGTTATGAGATCGTGATCAAGGCCTTCATCGAAGGTGGTGGCACAACGATCTTCACAAAGCAGTCATTTGTTCTTGAGATCGGTAAGGGCGAAGACAAGCCAGACGGTTGCGCCGCGATCTTTGGTGAAGTTGATTTCGAAAATCCAGCAAACGCAATGGTCAACGGCTGGGTAACTGCATGGCGTTTGGATGTTGTGAAGAAGGACAATGGCGACTCAACAACGATCTATCGTCCTGTTTACAAGGCTAAGATCGAAAACGGTGCATACATCCTCAATCTACCTGACGGCACGTATAAGCTTCGTGTTGAAGGAGAGAACTTCCTCGCAGAATGGCACGAGAATGCTGCTGAACTTGCTGATGCAGAAGATGTAGTTGTTGCATGTGACACCCGCACAAATGTGAACTTCGTGGTTGCCGGACGTCCGGAGCCAACTGTGGTTATTGTACGTGGTCGCGTTTTTGATGCCGTTACAGAAGCCGGTCTTAAGGCTCTTGTGATCTTCGAAGCACGTTCCAAGGAAGACAACGGCGTAGATGGTCGCTACCGTCGCGTTGTAGCCGAAACAAATGCCGAAGGTGTTTACGAGGCTAAGCTGCAATCCGGAGTGAACTACATCGCATTTGCAAAGATCCTTGGTCGCGATAACAAAGAAAGTGAATACCTCGCAGAATTCTGGGAGAATACCCACGACGGTTCTGAGGCAACTCTGCTGAATCTTACAGAGAACAAAGAAGGCGTCAACTTCTCAATGGACAAACGTCCGGTCTTTGAAAACGGCTTTGGTGGCATGATGAAGAATGCCTACACCAATGCCGGCGTCAAGGGCAAGGTTATCGCGTATCAGATCCTCCGCAAGGCCAAGGATAACGGAGATACGATCGTTGAAAAGCGCAATGTTCAGACAGTAGAGACAGATGATAACTTCGGTTATTCCTTCTCCAACCTCGAACCAGGCACATACATCGTCTTCGGTGTTCCATCTGAGCGTCCATACGTTCCTGGTTGGATGGTACTTGGTGCCAATGCCGCTACGGAATGGCGCGAAGCAACACGTGTAGAAGTCGGCGAAGTGATGATCACCGTACGCTACGACATCAATCTCGACACAGCAAAGGGCGAGCGCGGCAAGGGTCGTGTACGCGGCTGGGTCTATGACAAGCGTGGCGGCATCATGAACAACGGCAAGGTTGAAGATCGTGCGCAAAATGCAGCAGCAATCACAGGCTCACTCATCGTAGCTCGTGACGAAGCGGGCGACATCATTGACTTTGCATTGTCTGAAAACGAAGGTGCCTTTGAACTCACGGAACTCTCCGTAGGAGACGTAACGATCACAGCAGACCGTGTTGACTTTGAGCCAACATCAGAAGTTGTGAAGATCGACGGCCTGAACACTGATCAACAGATCTCGCTCGGCCTCATTCAAAGCACAACAAGTGTAGAAGTTCCTGTAGACGCCGTTGGTGGTTCCCTGAACCTCTGGCCGAATCCAACAGCAGCATCTGCATCCATCCGCTTCACCTCAACGAACGGTACAGCAGACATCCGCATCCTCTCGATGTCGGGTGTAGTGCTTGCAACTCAAAGTGTGAACGTACCAACCGGTGAAACAACCGTAGTCCTCAACACCAACACACTGCCTAGTGGCATGGTAATGGTGCAGGTAACAAACGGCACCGCCACGTTCGCTCTTCCATTGCAGATCGTTCGGTAAACATCCGTCACCCCGAGCGTAGTAGGGGCGAGGCCCCGCCTCGCCCTACGAAACGAGGGGCAGTAAATCAAAAGAGCGCCACACGAGAGTGTGGCGCTCTTTTTTTGTGTGGTTGGGCACCGCATGACGAATTACCTAATTTCCCCAATGATCCTCCTCTTCCTCCTCCTCACGTGCTGCACTGCTTTGGCGCAGGTCTCCGGTCCAACCGATTACCGTCCACAGATCTTTGATGTGCAGAGGTATGATGCATCAATTGAGTTTCCCGATCCTGCCCAACGCACGATTATTGCGGATGTAACGATGATCCTAAAGTGGACGGCGGGAGCCCCTTCTGCATCATTTCCGTTTCATCTTCGGGGGTTAACAATCGACTCAGTACTGGTGAATGCTCAACGTGCAGATGTGGTAACAATAGGAGATGCTTCATCGGATACCATGCATCATCGTGTGACTGTTGCGCATGCTGTAACTGCTGATATGATGGATACAATTCGTGTGTTCTATCATGGCACCATGACAAATGAAGGGGGCGCTTCACCGTGGGGTGGGGTGCATTATAACGACAGTGTGCTGTACGCGTTAGGTGTTGGTTTTTCTAACAACTACGTGAGTACAACACAACATTGGCTTGCGTGTTATGATCATCCTTCAGACAAGGCAACGTTCTTTGCTCGATTTACTGTTCCATTCTCACCGTGGAAGGTAGCATCCAATGGTATTGAGATCTTCACACGTCCACCATGGCCGGAAGGCAAGGCCATCTTTACATGGAGTGAGAGTCACCCTACCTCTACGTATCTGTTAACGTTCGCTGTAGCCCCCTACAGAACAATCGAGATGGATGGGGTTGTTCCGCACGTCTTCTACACCCTCTCGCGCGACAGCGCAAGAAGTGCACGGTCATATTCTCTTGTGCCAAGGATGACCCAGACGTTTGCCGACATCTATGGTGCATACCCATTTGACAAGGTAGGGTATTGCAATACGGTGAAGGGGGCGATGGAGCATCAAACAATGATCTCCTTCCCGGTTTCGATAGCGCAACGCAACGACACAATCAATGTAACAGCGGCTCATGAACTGGCGCATCAGTGGTTTGGCGACTGCGTGAGTCCGCTTGACTTCCGTTATGCCTGGCTTACGGAGAGTTTTGCTACATATAGCGAGTGTGCGTGGTTGGAAGAATTACGAGGAGACTCCGTGTATCGCAAGGCCGTACAGGAAAAAGCGAACTCCTACATGAAGACGATCTCCAAATCAGAAGGTGTTTTTGCACTCGAGAATTTCCCACGCATAGCCCCCTCATCGAACTATCCGCAGACGATCTATCAAAAGGGTGCTGTTGTTGTAGCAATGATGCGGGCCATAGCCGGCGACGAAGGATTCACCTCCGCAATGAAAAGGTATCAGTCAGTTCGCAAGTATGGCACAGCTACAACACTTGATATGAAGGAGGCTTTACGTCCGGCCCTTGGTTCGAAGACCGACGCCTTCTTCGATGAATGGGTAACCGGCATTGGTTGGCCGCAGTTGAACATCGAAATTGGCCAGGACGGTAGTGATACAAAGATCACAATTCAGCAAGTGCAGCAAAATCTGCATCCTACATGGCCAATTTTTACATCATTACCATTGAATGTTGTTTACACGCGTAATGGTTTTGCAGGTATCGACACTCTCGATGTTGTGATGTATTGTGATTCAACGGGACTCTTAGAATTCAACTGTACAAATCTGCTTAGTGTGAATGCAGGGGCAAGGTGTAGATCGCTTGTTGAACTGTTGCGGACAACATTAGTCTTTTACGAGTCAAATTCGGGCTTTGACAATGTCTCGTCAATCGCAGGTTTAACACTCGCACCAAATCCTGCGAATGACAGCATTACACTTGATCGCTTAGATGCGCGGGCTTCAATCAACGTCCGCATCATAGATCTACAAGGTTCAACACTGCACACACAAACATGTGCGGCAAATGAAACGCATTGTTTGATCAGCACCCGTTCATTTCCAAACGGTGTGTATAGCGTAATCATTGAAGATGGCAAAACGCCAATTCGTCTCCCACTCGTGATCACACGCGGAGAGTGATCCAACGTGCGATCTCTTTTAGCGTTGGCTTCTTCCCGTAGGAGAGGATACCGATACGATAGATGCGTGATGCAAGCCAGATAGCACCAAAGAAGCCTCCGATGCTTAGGGCGATTGACGTAAGCAATTGCCACGCCGGCACATCTGTGGCTGCCACACGCACCGTCATCAGGATCGGCGAGAACAGCGGTATCATGGACGCCACCACTGCAAACGTTCCATTTGGTGCAGCTATAACATTACCGATGAAGAGCATCGTAAGGATCACCGGCAATGTAATCGGAAATGTCAGCGAGTTAGCATCGGATTCTTGGTCCACAGCAGAACCAACTGCAGCAAACAGCGATGCATAGAGGAAGTAGCCCGCAAAGAAGTTAAAGATGAACATCAGGATAGAAACCACAGAGATGTTCGGAAGCACAATGCCACTCGCTGCCAGCGCACCACCAAGCCCCATACCTTGTGAAGGATTGTTTGCTTGCATCTGCTGGACCTGATTCAGTGTCTCCGGAGAGACGGACGGTGCGATGAGTGCGCCAACGCCCATGGTAACCAGCGACCCTAATGCTACCCACAGGACAAGTTGCGTAAGACCCACAAGCCCGATACCTACAACCTTGCCCATCATGATCTCAAACGGTCGGGCAGATGATGCTATCACTTCAATGATGCGGTTTGCCTTTTCCTCCACCACACCACGCATCACCATCGTTCCATAGAGGAAGATCAGCATGTAGATCACAAATCCGGCGGCATATCCCACCATGGCAGAGGCTTGCGACGAATCGGCTTCAACGCCCTTCTCTGTCACCTTCAGAGACACAACATCGATCCCCCGCTCCACAAGACCAATAACCGCCGTATCGGTGCCTACCTTTTGCAATCGGGCTTTGACGATAAGGGGCTCTATGGATCCCTGTACCGACCCTTCAAACGCGATGCCCGACCCTCCGCGGGAATACATCGTGATTCTTCCGCTATCGAGAACGTTGGACGGAATAACTACATAGGCTTGAATCTGTTCCGATTTTACTGCCTCTGCAAGTTGAGCCTCTGTCCTATCTCCGGCAAGCTCAAACGTGGCCGTATCAGACTGCACCACTGCCGCCGCCAGCGTGCCGGTGCGGTCAACAACTGCCACCTTCCCCTCGGCCCCATCACCGGCCAGAATAGCGGCCAGGACAGGCACGGCAATAAGCAGTGCAAGCCCGAACGGGGCTAGCAGTGTGGAGATAATGAACCATTTAGCCCGTACGCGTGTACGGTATTCATGCGAGATGATAACGGAGATCTTACTCATGGGGCTCACGAACGATTGCGAAGTCCGAAAGTTACGTTCCTCCGTAATCACTTCCGTTCGTAGTTTTGCATGCTATACCCACGGAGACAACCCATATGAGCATCCTTCACGACAAGTTGACCGTCCAGGCAGAAGCCCTGCGCGTACAACGCACTGCACTTCTCAAAGAACACGGCGAGACCGTCCTAGGTAGCGTAACAATCGAGCAAGTGCTCGGCGGTATGCGTGGTGTTCCGGCCCTCGTCTGCGATACATCCAGCGTATCAGCCGATGAAGGTTTGCGCATTCGCAACATTCCTATCCTAGAACTCACGGATATCTCGCCGGAAGAAACGTTCTGGTTGCTCGTAACGGGTGAACGCGCAACAGCAACGGAACTCGACGAGCTTCGCAAGGTTTTTGCGAAGTATTACGCCGTGCCGCAATACGTGGTGGATACGCTAAAGGCCATGCCAAAGGATTCACATCCAATGGCTATGCTCAGCGTTGGACTCCTTGCAATGGAACGCGAGAGTGAGTTCCGCGCTGCCTATGATAAGGGCGCAGGCAAGGACGCACTGTGGCAGTCGATGGTAAATGACTCCGTTCGTCTCATCGCTTCGATCCCCGGCATTGCCGCAGCCATCTATCGCATTCGATTCAATAAGGGAGAGGTGATCGCGCCCCTTACGGACGACAATGATCTCTCGAACAACTTCGCACACATGCTTGGTGTGAGCGATGATGCATCGTGGAAGGAACTCATTAGACTCTACCTCGTGCTTCACTCCGATCATGAAGGTGGCAATGTAAGCGCGATGACGTCCTACGTTGTCAGCTCGGCCCTTAGTGATCCATATTACAGCGTCAGTGCAGCCATGAGCGGACTGGCCGGCCCCCTTCACGGACTTGCCAATCAAGAATGTCTACGTTTCATCATTGACGTGCGCGAGCAATTTGGTGGCGTTCCAACGGATGAGCAGCTCACGGAATACACATGGAACCGACTCAAGAACGGTCAAGTGATCCCAGGATACGGTCACGCCGTTCTCCGCGTCACAGACCCACGCTTCACAGCCTTCTATCAGTTTGGCGAGAAGCATGATCTGCAGGACGAAAACGTTCAGATCGTCCACAAGATCTTCAAGCTCGTACCCGGTATCCTCAAGGAACACGGTAAGGCAAAGAATCCGTGGCCAAATGTTGATGCCGCTTCCGGGTCCCTGCTCTATGCCTATGGAATGACGGAGTTTGACTTCTACACCGTGATGTTTGGTGTTTCGCGTGCTATTGGCCTCTGCTCGCAGATGGTTGTGAATCGCATGATGAATTCGCCGATCGTACGTCCGAAGTCGCTTACGTTGACAGAGCTCAGCAAGTAAGCACGAGGTCCCTCGTCGCTACGGGCGAGGCAGGGCCTCGCCCCTACGCTCCTCGGGATGACGCAGCTTGCACGTTTGATTAAGGTCCCTTGTCGCTCCGCTCCTCGGGATGACGCAGCTTGCACGTTTGATTAAAAAAGAAAAGCGATCACCATCCCTGATGGTGATCGCTTTTCTCATTTACTACACTCAAAGCACATAGCGTCATCCCGAGGAGCGGAGCGACGAGGGACCTAGGTGCTCGCTTTTCTCATTTACTACACTCAAAGACCTAGACTACACCCCAAACTGTCGTAGATGGTGGTCGAGATGTTTCCAATACAGGTTACTCCACTCCTTGGACGTTAACACGCCCAGGGTTACCTGTTTACGTCCATCCCATGCGGATTCGCCTTCATCATAGATGCGCTGCATGTAGTTCTTCAGGCGTTTCATCTCTACAGCAAAGTCTTTTGCGTCCTTCATCACCATAGAGGGTGCCGTGCGCGAGTTTTTGGCATACGGTTTTTCCCCTACCAAGAGCGATCGCATAAAAATCTTGAGCATCATGCGCATGATCCACGGTGGCGTGTCGGTGCGTTCACCGAACGTGTATTCGTACGACACGTTTACGTGGGCCAGCATCTGTGCGGGGGTCATGGAGCCCCATAGTCGAGGTGTTGAGGGGGCAAGCGTATCGAGACGAGCCATCATTGCGGCGTGGGTCTCGGGCAGGAAGATCGATGGAAATGTCATAGCGTTTTCCTCGTATGAAAAAGCCCATCACACAGTGACGGGCTTTGTATCTTTGCCTTTTCTGGGGGCAGACGTGGACGCTACTGGATTCGAACCAGTGACCTTTACGATGTCAACGTAACGCTCTAACCAACTGAGCTAAGCGTCCAGAGGGGCACAAATTTAGAAAATATTGATCATTACTCGATGTTTCACGGGAAAGGGACTGCATGTCAATCATTTCATTTATCCTGGGCTTGGGCGTCTTGGCCCTGATCGTGGCCGTATTCTTCCGTCAGCGTGTTTTGGCCGTAAAGGTCGAGGACGGCGCTGCATCGGCAGAAGAACTTAGCCGCCTAACGGAGATCTCCACAGCAATTGCTGAAGGAGCTATGGCATTTCTCAAGCGCGAGTACCGCGTATTGGGACTCTTCATGGCCTTGTTTGCAGTGGTCATCTTTGCAGCCGTCGATCACGGTATGCATACTGCAGCGGCCTTTGTTATCGGAGCTGCAACGAGTGTAGCTGCGGGTTACATCGGCATGCGCATTGCAACAAAGGGAAATGTCCGCACTGCTTCGGCAGCTCGCGTTTCTCTACAGAAGTCATTTGCTGTAGCCTTTGAAACCGGCTCCGTGATGGGGTTTGGTCTCACAGGTCTTGCCGTGGTTGGATTGATCCTTGTATGGTTAGGGATCGACTTCCTTCTTCCCGTAGCCGGTGAGATGACGCGTGAGATTCAGATGGAGATCCTTTCCGGATTTGGATTAGGGGGCTCTGCTGTTGCGTTGTTTGCACGTGTTGGTGGCGGCATTTATACCAAGGCTGCGGACGTTGGTGCAGACCTTGTAGGTAAGGTAGAAGCGGGCATTCCTGAAGATGATCCTCGCAATCCGGCAGTTATCGCGGATAACGTTGGTGATAACGTAGGCGACATTGCAGGTATGGGCGCAGACCTCTTTGGGTCGGTTGCAGAATCCACATGTGCCGCCCTTGTAATTGGTGCAGCAAGCTATGCCGTGATGCCAGCCGAAAACCAGAACATGAATGTTGTGCTCTTCCCGATGCTCGTCAACGGCGTTGGTATCGTAGCATCCATTCTCGCCCTTCCATTCGTTCGTGCGAAGTCGGAAGAAAAGGTAGAAGGGGCTTTGAAGAGCGCTCTGATCATCTCCACCCTCCTGATGCTTGCCGCCCTCTACCCTGTAACGATGTGGGCCTTTGGCAGCACCACCTTCATGGTTGGTACCGTGAGTGTGAATGCTATGGGTGTGTATACGGCGTTGGCTGTTGGACTTGTTGCCGGACTCCTCATCGGTCTGGTTACGGAGTTCTATACATCGCACCGTTTCAAGCCTGTGCGTGAAGTTGCCGATGCTTCCAAGACCGGTGCTGCAACAGGCATCATCTACGGTCTGGCACTTGGCTACAATTCCGCAGTGATCCCGATGCTTCTCATCGCCATCAGCGTTGTAATCGGCTACGTCAGTGCAGGTATGTACGGCATCGCGCTTACCGCCATCGGTATGCTTGGAACCATTGCTGTTGGTCTTACCATTGACGCCTATGGTCCTACCTCTGACAATGCCGGCGGTATTGCCGAGATGGCCCACATGGGTAAGGACATCCGCAAGCGCACCGACGCACTTGATGCAGCCGGCAACACCACTGCCGCTATCGGCAAAGGATTTGCAATCGGTTCTGCAGCTCTTACATCACTAGCACTTACCAGTGCCTTCTTGACCCGTGCACAAGGCGTGTTAGCCAAAGAAGGCAAGGTCTTAGACCTTACGATCACCGATCCGCACGTACTTGCCGGACTCCTTGTTGGTGGTGCATTGCCATTTGCGTTCAGTGCCATGACCATGAAGAGTGTGGGCAAGGCCGCCTTTGACATGATCGAAGAAGTGCGACGTCAGTTCCGCACCATTCCCGGTCTTATGGAAGGCACCGGACGGGCCGACTACGCAAAGTGTGTTGACATTTCCACCAAGGCCTCCATTCGCGAGATGATCGCACCTGGTCTCTTGGTGATCCTAACGCCCCTTATCGTCGGATTCTTGTTCGGTCCACAAATGCTTGCCGGCCTCCTCATCGGCGCCCTCGTTGTAGGTGTGATGTTGGCCGTAAGCATGGCCAATTCCGGCGGTGCATGGGACAACGCCAAGAAGTACATCGAGACCGGCGTCCACGGCGGCAAGGGCAGCGACACGCACAAGGCCGCTGTTGTTGGAGACACCGTTGGCGATCCCTTCAAGGACACCTCCGGTCCGTCACTCAACATCCTCATCAAGCTCATGGCCATCATCTCCCTCGTCTTCGCAGCAGCGTTTGCGACGAATGGGGGCATCCTCCTGAGGTAATGTGCTAATGTGCTAATGTGCTAGTGTGCTAATGTGCTAATGTGCTAGTGTGCTAGTGTGCTAGTGTGCTAAAGTGCTAAAGTGCTAGAGTGTTAGAGTCAGTTTTAAAGAGCGTTCCGAGAGGGGCGCTCTTTTTTTTGTAGAATCCACAAAGCCCCGTATCTTTGCGGGCTTCCTTAGCTCAGCTGGTTAGAGCATCTGACTCTTAATCAGAGGGCCCGGGGTTCGAGTCCCCGAGGGAGCACCAGACTTTCAACGCCGTGTCACGCCCTAACCAGGTGACACGGCGTCTGTGTTTGTGGGGGGATCCGAAATGACGTAATGACGTGATGACGTAATGACGGTCATTAGTCGCTAGTCATTAGTCATTTCATCAGATGAGCGCAGTGACGAGGGACCTATACATTTTGAAGAGCCGCTGACATAAAAACAACGAGAACAAACTACGTGTCGATGATAGTGGGGGAAGAGAGACTGTTTCAAAAAGTGTGTCAATGGCGTTACGTTTATCACAACGTAAGGAACATCAGCCATGGACAAAACCACA
>CALMZQ010000103.1 GCA_937870915.1 uncultured Ignavibacteria bacterium | reverse complement strand
TCGATCCAGCCTTGCATCCAATCTAATACTACTCGACCAGCGATGGTACCCAGTGGCCTCCCATCGATCGAGTGAACCGCCAACGAAGATTGAGAACCGGTCAGAGAGTGCTCTCTGCACTCGAAGATCAATCCCTAGGTTAGACGTCGGATTTTCATAGGGATAGACCATTAGCAGTTGCATAAGCGATGCCGACCATGTTAGGTCTGCCGGACTGCCTTGCATCGACTCAGAAGCAGTGAAGTTCTCCCCGGCCCCAACGTAGATCGACCAAGTTGGCCTAAAGGTTGAGTCTGCCTCCTGTGCAACAGTTTGAATGATAGAGAAAATGAAAAGAAGAAAGACTGACGTGCAAAACAAACTCATATGGTCCACAACCGACTGTGTTGATTCTAGAATATCCAATGGTCGACAAAGCGCTACACGAGGCTTCTAGCGACCAAATTTACTTCAATGCTCAATGCTAGATTGTAGTCGCCTCTTCGTAAGTCTACAAGTTCGAGTGATCACATAATACAGAAACTCGAACTGGACCCTCGCTTCGCTCAGGATGACGTAGCCACTCTATTTCTGGACAACAATGGAACGCGCGTCATCCCGAGGAGCACAGCGACGAGGGACCTCGGATGAAATGACGGAATGACGGAATGACATAGTGACACAATGGCCGCTATTGACGTCATACCGTCATACCGTCACATAGCCCTAAAACACAGACGCCGTGTCACCTGGTTAGGGAGTGACACGGCGTTGAAATTCTGGTGCTCCCTCGGGGACTCGCTATAACACGTCGAATGGCCTGTGTAGTAGGCGATTGAGAAATATCTCACTTCCTTACTGACGGTCTTACTGACTGTTTTCCAAAAAAGACCTTCATCCGAATTCGTCCTTCGTGCAGTACAACCCATCACGATTCCTGATAGCCTGATCGCGAATGACGTGGTCAATGTCATGTGTTCGCCCTTGATCTAGGTGCGAAGTATCGAATGACTCAGGTTGTTTTTCACGTAAACAAGTGCTCTGCAAGTTCAACCAGTGAACGTTCATGCAGAACACGCGACGTTCCTATCAACCAAACCTGCTACAAACGAACAAGTACGCTTGTCGATAAGGCTGTTCTAATCGACCTTTACGCGCAAATCAGCGTTTTATGTGCCCCTTCTACGACGACAAGAGCGGGCATGCGAGCCTCAATCCAGAATAACGTGTTTTAGCTCGTATTTGCCGGTATTTGCTCGTTTTTGACGGGGCGATCCATTCATCGCAGTCCGGTTCCCGTTATTGCGGGTGGTTGCTCGTACATTGTGGGCAAATGCTCGTAAATGATGGGAATTCAGCTTGCATGACAAAGCTTTGGTGCCGCCCTACACGTTCTCAGCATAGGTAAGGGGCTCTGCGTTAACCGGAATTGACCGGGTGTTATTGATGAGATTGACTATTGATTGTTAAAACTGGACGAGTCTCGACCGACTTGAAAATTCAAATGGATATGTGGCGTAGTGAACGATCTCTCCAAGAACTATTTCGGCCAATTCGAAAAAATAATTTGGGAAAATGGGATACGACATTTATCGTTGCCTCAGCGAGAATCTGTATTTACACATACGGTTTGTTGCGTACGGCAGTCGTTGCTCAGTTCTTGTTCTTCAATTGAACTTCGTCTGATTCTCGTTTGAACTTCTTATATGTCTTGCTTGGAGGGGTCCAATGGTTCGATTCATTGTAACGCTGCTTTCTGTAGTCGTAACGTTCGTAGCAGCCACGTCGCAAGGTCTTTCTTCTGAACAGCCATGTGTGCCAGACTGTCCGCAGAGCACATACAATGGCCCCTACAAACAAGTACTTCAACTAAGTCCAACGTGTTTTGTGCAGGTCACGTTTTGGCGCCGGTTGGCCTGTGGATATAACCAAGATGTGGCCATTACGGAGGTTCGGATTCTCTCTGTGCCGGGATGCAACTTCTACAATACGGCCGTCTTTCTTGAGACGGTAACACGGGAACTCCTCAAATACACCTCGGGAACAATACCACAGGACACATGCAAAACACAATGGCGTGTTGCTAAGGCGTCGTGCTGGAGAAGTGACACAACAAATCCGTGCGGCGACACCCTGATGATTCCTTGTTCAGGTGTTGGTTGCTGCCTCGTTGCATATGAGATCTGCGGTGATACCAACCTACCGGGTGGGAAAAGCGTGCGCCCGACTGACATTGTTTCAACGGGAACGTGCACAGATACTTCGCGCCGGTCACCGTGCAGGAATGCATGCGATACAACAGGCGACGGATCGATTGGTCTGCGAACAACCTCAATCAATGATCCGCTCCAACCAAATGCTATTAGCGTATACCCTAATCCAACAGACATGACATTGAAAGTTGCCGCCTCCACGGCGCAGCTGGCGCTCTGTGATAGGATGTATGTCACTGACCTGCAGGGTCAACGCAGAATTGAAGTCAAGTTGTCTGACGTAGACAGAACATCCGGTACGATCCTCATCAACGTTTCATCGTTGGCCAGTGGCACATATATCGTAACGTGCTCTGGCGCTGATGCTCGGTTCTCAGCACAATTCTCCGTTCAACGATAACACTCATCAAACGCAGTTTGTGCTGTAGCCTTTCGATATAAGGCAAAGGATTGTATGAGACCGCATATCGGTATGAGGAGTAGGTGGTTACCCACGTCTACTACTCTTCTAACGTTGTTCATCGCCTGTGTCCTCTCGGTAGTCCAACTCCATGGCCAAAACCGTGAAGGTGATCTTGGTCAATACAATGGCCAAAAGGATGCGGTTCATCTGCAGCGATATCTCTTGCCGGAAGGCACAAGGGTAGATACAGTGGTCATTGGCCTATCGGGTGATGTCGCAGACACGGCTGGCTTGTTGGAGATCTATGGGCACTCGGAAGGAAGGGTAGCCCCGTTGCGAAAGGCTGAACCCCTGCTGTCTATTCTCGTGTCTAAGACAACTCTCGGATATGAGAAGATCACAATCCCAATTACGTACGAACACCCGGGCGGACAACTGTTTATCGGGTTCCGCCAAGTTGCATCAAGGGTGACCTTAGTGACTGACATGCAGCCACGGACCTTTTCTTGTTTCGATGCTGGTGTCCCTTGGAACGATCAAGTTCGCATTGATGCTGATGGTTCACGAAAGGTGTTGCCGTTTGGTTTTGATGTACGAATTGCAACAACTCCAAAACAGTTGACTAGCAAGCTCCGATATCAGAGAGACACCACTATTGAGGGGGCTGACCCAAGAGAAAGTGGATCTGCCGTATCAAACATCGTTGTTGCCGATGCAACCAATGACAACGTAGCAGATATTCTGTGCTTTGGTGTTGTGCAGCAGTGGAACGGATCTGATTGGACGGGCACTATCGTAGACGCCTCGGCCAGAGCTCTTCATGGTATGGTCGCCGATCTCGATGGAGATGGACATGGTGAAGTTGTACTGGTCTCTGAAGGACGTGGTCACAATTCCGTGATTGCTTATCAATACAGAAGCCCTATACGTGAATCATCGGCCAAGTCTGGAGGCCGGGATGCTTCGTTTCAGAATGTTGGAGCTTCTCCTTTCTCAAACGACATGCCCATAGCGGCACACGTTGTGCTTGATATCAACAATGATGGCCGTGAAGAAATTCTTCTCTTTACGTCCGCATCATGTTCGCTCGTCCGGCGTGGGCTGAAGGGTATCGAGATAGCTGCTGTTCCGCTGCCCAAGCTCGATGAACAAATCGTTGCGGCTACCGCAATTCCGCGTGGTACTTCGGCTTCACAAGAAGTTGTGGTTCGCTTAAGCAGAGGCTCAACCATTGTGCTTACCAGCAGCGAAGCCATGCCATCTGTTTCTCGCACATCGCCAGGTAACAAGAGTGATTCGTCCGTCTACCGGTCGGTAGCGTTCCGAACACATGTAGCCGACGAGCGCGCAGGCTCAACACCTGAGTTATTGATGGCGACAAGATCTGACGACGAGCACAACAACATCAAGCATGCAGAGCCAAGAAGTGAAGAGACGCTTTCGTCGTTACTCGAGACAGATCTCGATATGGACGGAAGACCCGAACTTCTGAGTATGTCCACGGGTGAATGCCGCTTCATAAGTGCCTGGTTCGGCGGCGATGGAGTATGGAAGGATGCGACCTTCTCACTTGGACTTCAGGGTATTGACGATGTACGAGACGGTATTGTGGCGGATGTGGACGGTAACTCCACTCCAGACCTTGTTCTTACCCGTCGGGGTCATCTTGAAGTCTATCGTGGAAGCGGTGGTTATGGCATGCCCCCTATATCATTTGTGCGATCCGATCCGGAGAACACTCGGCTACCGGAAGAAATGAAAATATCCGGTGATAATGGGGCTACTGTCTGGCTTCGACATCGAGTTCATGGGGCCGGAATGCAGTTGTCGAATGTTGCACCGCTGACATCGCGAGCTCAAACGCAAAAACAAGATGTCGCTGTGATGTGGGACCGCAAATCAAGCAAGCTAGAGAGGTTCGT
>CALMZQ010000102.1 GCA_937870915.1 uncultured Ignavibacteria bacterium | reverse complement strand
ATCTCACATGCACGGTCGATGCGCACCACAATGTCATTGCCGGAATTGTCGATGGCATTAAAGCTCGTATTTGCTTGAAACTTCCCCGACTCCACAAATCGCAGACGTCGAATCTTTACGAGTTGACCCTCAACGCCTTCTCCCGTTAGTGGTATGGAAAGGTTGCGAGGTGTTGGCTCAATGCGTGCAGTTGGGATTACAGTGAATCGAAGATCCTTCCCATCCAACTGCGTGAGGCCTGTGCCAGGTGCACCAATGGTGTT
Source organism: uncultured Ignavibacteria bacterium (assembly GCA_937870915.1). GTDB lineage: Bacteria > Bacteroidota > Ignavibacteria > Kapaibacteriales > Kapaibacteriaceae > UBA10438. Next base: position 21,029 of record CALMZQ010000102.1, on the reverse strand, counting down.
GCCAAACTCAGCAAGGTTTGCATTCTCTACTACCACAGAATCTCCGATGCGTATTGCCGTTCGCATGTTTTCATTGAACACGGCTATGCCACCGGTCCTGTCTTGGATGTACGAAACGTTTGATAGTTCCGGACCCGACGAAACACGTCCGGCAATCTTCGTAACAACAGACCCAAATGCCTGTTTCTTTGCATCCGCGATGGAGATTGGTTCTTGCGCAAACAGCCCCGTTGTAACAATTACAACAAGCATGGCAAGGAGAAGAGAACGAAAGTTCATTGGTTTGACCGATAAAAAGTGTGTCAAAAGATCGAAAGGGAAATGCTGTCTACCGTAGGGGGATCCGCATCGTAGGTATAGAGCATGTAAGAACGTCCGGCAGAGATCTGAACGTTTGGCAGAACAGCCAGGACGTTTGTGGTTCCACCTTCTCGCACTTCAAATGAATATGTTCCGGGTTCTATTCCATGATAGAGCGGTGAACTGATGCCGGGTTCATACTCCTCCGGAAGTAGCCTCGTACCGCCGGTGATCCACACCTCAAGGAAATATGCCTTATCGACGACGTTCTCCGCCATATGGGTGAAACGGATCACGGACGATGTGGTGCCAGGCGGCAACACTGTGTCCTGAATCTCACGACGGAACTCTACAAGACTTGACGTGTCTCCACGAACAAAGAGAATCACACGACCATTGCCACCAAGCGTGTACCGAAGATTGTCGCGGTAGATGGTTGTTGGACTGCCGATTTGAATTGTGATTGGGCGTCCGGCAGCTACGGGAGTGTATTCAGTAGCTAGACCTCTAGCAACATCCACATTGATAGTACTATCCATCGTAACGCGCACAATTGGAACGTTCTGTGTTGTGTTCACGATGCGAACTGCAGCCGGATCGGGTGTTGGAAACGTGATCACGCCGGATTCACATCCCACGATTGATACGATCACAACACACATTCCAAGAAGGCGAAGAGCGATCATGATGAGCCCCTTAGAATGTGTAGCGCATGCCTAGCTGCATACGCCAACGTGAGTAGAAGTTGTCCGTGTTGTAAACACCAGGTCTGCCATTCGTCACGGGTTCTGTATAGGTCATGCGCAATCTGCCTTGAGCGTCGAATGGTTTGCCGTTGTTGTCCAGCACCAGGCCAAAGAGATTGGCACTCTGGAAGTCCACATAACGCTGGAGTCCCCAGTCGGGGTTCAGGAGATTCAATACGTTCTGCACATCAAGAGTGAACTGCACGCTATGATCGGAGAATGCAGGAAACTCTTGTTGAATACGTAGATCGAGCTGGTTGATCCATGGTTCTCGCAGGGCATTTCGCGGAAGGATCTTGCCCTGATACTCTTTGAGGATCGGATTGGCATCAATGAGCGTCATGATCTGTGACCAAATTTGATCCGGCGAACGTAGGTCTGACGCATCGGTAGGGGGCGGGATAACAACACGGGTATTGTAGTCATCTGCTTTTGGGATGTAGACCAAGTCATTACCGCCAATGGCATTATCTCCATTGTAGTCTTGAGCGTAGGAGAGCGAATATGGTCTTCCCGAATTGCCTGAGTAAAAGATCCCAAATGACGTCCAGATGCCTTTTGACCACGTCACCCTGTATGATCCGCTAACAGACACGCGGTGTAGGAAGTCAAAGTTTGATGTCCCCACGGTTGCGTTATTCGGATCAATCACATCGGTGCTGGTCCATTGAGACGACGCCGTTGCAGCGGTGGAGGAATTGAGATCCTGCGTCCGACCATAGGTGTATTGCATCATCATCGAAAGGCCGGGAATGATCTTGTTGGTCTCGTCGATTTTGATCTGACCGGACACGCTGTATTGCTGACCTTCAGATCGGCTTCGCATGAGGATAACTTGCGTGAATCTTCTGTCTGCTAGGGAGTCTGCTGAGCCCCCTGCATAGAGAGGTCTTCCGTCAAGGGGCGAAACACCAACCAACGTGTCGCCACCCATGATGAAGGTGAGGTTCGACCGCGTTAGGTTGATGTTTGCGTAATCCACCTGATTGATGAAGGCACCATACATTCCTTCGAGCGTGAAGATGATGCCATCTGTGAGTTTGATATCCGTTGCAAGTGTTGACCTCCATACCTGGGGCATGCGGAAGTCCTTGTCTGTGATATTGATGGCCGAGGTGTTAATGGGGCTTCCCGGATACCCCGAATCACCCGGACGTGGCGGAGGTACACGCAGATCCCACTCCACAGGTACACCATTGCTCGCAATGGGATTTGGTTGGTTGTTGCCACCAAGTTCGGCGCGGTAGAGATCCATGCCGGTGTTGGAGTATTGGTTCGAGAGCCATACTCCGGCAACTCGACCGGTGAAGATGCCTGTGCCGCCGCGAAGCTGCCATGTCTTATCGCCGGAGATGTCATAATTAAAGCCAACGCGCGGTGAAAAGAGTAAACTGCCCGAGGGGACCTCACTTGTTGATCTCCCGGGAAAGGCCTCGGCAAAAGCTGGGTTCTCATAAGGTGTGGTGAGAAAGATTGGAGCATCAACACGCACACCAAACGTTAGTCTCAATTGTGGGTCCACCTGATACTCATCCTGTGCATAGAGGCCAAGCTGCATCATGTTCCATGCTGATCGCGGCATCGGGTCACCACCGGTTACTTCTTCATTGGCATAACTCACCCGATAATAATTGGCCTGTCCGGCCTCGTATGCGTCAACAGTTGGGAATTGGTAGCTGGCGTAATAGTCTTGGATGAACAAATTGTTGAATCGAGAAAACTCGTTGTGAGTACCTACAGTGATCGTGTGTTCACCCAGAAACCACGTGAGGTCATCCGTAAGTGCAATCAACGTTTGATCTAGAGCATTCGCCTGTGAGCTACGTTCCGGCCCAAGAATCACGTTAAGTCCGGAGCCAACTTGCACGCGAATCTCGCCAAAGGGGATGGGGTCACCATTGGCGTCCGAGGGAAGTATGCGTGCATCATTTGTTTGCGTGAAGGACACGCGGAGCTCATTGCTGAGTTCACTAGAAAAAACGCCGTTCCATTGCAGTACTGTTTGATTGTTGATACTCTCAAACGTATTCATCCTGCTTGTTAAACTGTAGTTCGTATTTGACCGCTGAAGATTGCGGTCTTGTATGCCATAGGTAAAGTTGTGACGTAGTTGAAGCTTGTTCTGTTCATCTACATTGTAGTCAAGCCTGGCAATGATGTTAACGGTGTTGTTCTGAATGTTTGTGGTCCCATACTCTCCGGCATCGTAGCCATATCTATTCTTGGTAATCGAAATGATCTCGTCGAGTACAGTGGGGCTTACAGGGAAGTTGTTCAATGCCAATGGGTCATTCAGCGCTACCTCTACCGGTGTTGAGCGGAGTCGGCCCTCGGCAGTTACGTGGAAGAGCAACTTGTTTTTGATGATCGGTCCACCAACGCGACCACCAAACTGATAGTCATAAAAGGTCTCAAAGGGGCGCCGTGCAGCATCAGGGCTAGGTCCCACAAGATCCTGATTTCGTCCAAAGAAGAAAATGGATCCGTGATAGTCATTGGTACCACCGCGTGTGATGGCATTCACCAAGCCCCCTGTAAAGCCACTTTGGCGGATATCGTATGGAGAGACATTAACACGGATGCGTTCAATTGCGTCAAGCGAGAGGAAATTCGAGTTAGCCTGCGACCCGGCCGTACCTGCGGAACCGAGGGCGAACACATCATTGGCAACCGCTCCGTCGATTTGGAAATTGTTGAACCGAGAGTTCACGCCCATGATGCTAATACCTTGGAGTCCGTCGCTTCCGGCGGTCTGCGTTTGATTGGCGTATGGGTTTATTCGCGCAATATCACTGATGCTGCGGTTGATCGTTGGGGCGGCGCTGATTGCTGCTTCGTCAATAACGGACCCGGACCCTGTTCTACTTGCATCAAAGATGGCATCTCGATCACCGGTAACAACTATTTCGGAACGTTGCGCTGCCGAAGTGGCAAGTTTGACGTTCACGGTAGTGGCATCACCTTCGTCAACCTTCACGTTGCGGACGGTATCCGGACGATATCCAACAAACGAGGCAATCAGCGTATAGGTGCCCGGCCTGACCCCTTTGATGAGGTAGTTGCCCTTGCTCTTGCAAATGGCTCCGTACACAGACCCGGTTGTGGTAGATATGATCTTCACCGTAGCCCCATTCAACGGAGTCTCACCAATAACGGTACCCGTAACCGATCCCGTTGTTACGCCCTGAGCGTACAACGATGTTGGCAGACAGAAGATCATCAGGCTCAAGAAGACAACGGCGCAATACTTCATATCGTCCTGTACGTGAGCGGTTTAGGAGCCGACAAAACTACGGGTTTTCCGTTCCGCTGAGGGAAGCCCCCGTATATTCGTTTCATGACAGAGGCAGGTTCTTTTTCCCCGGTTTCGGCGCGCTCGGCCCTACACCTGGCGTCGTTACTCGATCTCTCCACACGAGCGGCCGAATACGACTCAGCAGAGCCGATCCTCAACGCGGCCCTTTTGAGCGTTATGGGACGCCTTAAGGTCCTACGAGCCTGTGTTCTTCGGCCGTCCAATGGGCGTTTCGAGCCAGTAATCAACAAGGGTGTGCCAGCGATCTCGTTGCCGATTTTTGAGATCTCAGAGCCAACTCTGGCTGAAGAATGTGTCGATGCTCAGCCCCTTATCGCCGCTGGGATCAATTGGCTCATTCCCTTGAACCACCAAGGGGATGTAACAGCCGTGTTATGTCTTGGTAAAACGCTCGACGGCGTTGAACACGATCCGGATGTTCGAACCTATGTAGATCTGATGCGGAGTATCCTGTCCATTGCCGTCCACAACGTAGAAACGATGTTGTCTTTGCGGCAATCCACGATGGAAGTTGAACGCGGGGCCTTGCTCGTGCGTTCGCTTTATGAGTTTGCTCGCGACTTCACAGGTACCAAGGACAGCAAGGCAATTCTACGATTGCTTTCGTTGCGATTGATGGGTCAGCTCATGACCACCAACTTTGCCATCATCCTCGATGACAACTTTGGTATGGAGCAGGTGATCATCAACCGCAAGGAATCGATGCCACTGCAAGACCTCCATCCGGATGTGCTGAGTCTGAAACATCCACAACTCACAGCGGCAATGAATGAAGCCGATCCATTAAAGGGGCTTTTTGAACGCCTCAATGTTGGTATGGCCGTACCGATGGTGTTGCGCGGTAACTCCGTTGGTGTGTTAGCAGTATGTCATAAACTGAACGCTCAAGAATACACGGAAGAGGAGCTGCAATTCCTTGAAGCAGCTGCAACGATCGTTATTTCTGCGCTCGATAATGAACGACTTGACAAGGACCGTGCAGAACGACAACGGCTTGAAAACGAACTCGATATCGCAGCCGAGATTCAGGCAGGATTGTTACCGCTACAATTACCGCCAACACCCGGACTTGATGTTGCAGCCGATACCCGGTCCAGCAGGCAGATCGGTGGCGACTATTATGACGTGATCCGCCTGGATGAACAGCAAACGCTTCTTGCCATTGCCGATGTTGCCGGAAAGGGTGTTCCTGCGGCCTTGTTGATGGCTAATGTACAAGCTGCGCTGAACGTACTCGCGCGACTCCGACTGCCCCTTACACAGATCGTTGAACACGTGAACCGCTTGGTCTATGAGAATACACCTGCCGAAGTATTCGTTACGCTCTTTCTTGCTGTGATCGATGCAGCTACAGGGACTCTCGAATATGTCAATGCCGGGCACAATCCGCCCATCCTCATTCGTGGGGATGACGTTGTCCTGTTGCAGGATGGAGGTGTTCTCACCGGCGTAATTCTCGATCCACCACCGTACCGTCTTGGCGTTGGTGGCGTCCGCACCGGTGATGTTCTTGTACTGTATACTGACGGTGTAACAGAGACTTTCAATAAGGATGGTCAAGAATACGGCATCGATTCTCTCGTTGAATGTATTCGCGCAAACCGTCACGATACTCCGTCTACGATTCTTCAGTCCATCCAATTCGCAATTCATGCGTTCAGCGATGGCTCCCACCTCACCGATGATACATCACTAGTTGTAGTAAAGGTCCAATGATCTCCCTCGATACCTCGATCCGCGAGGCCGCCCGCCTCAAAAATGTGCCAGTAGGGGAGGCCGTAGAACCATTTGCACGGGTTCCATATGACACGGAGTTGGCTGTAAAACGTGTTGGCCTTGAAAAATTCATGACCGGACTCAAGGTGCCTGCTAGTGTTGTGGATCCAATTGTCCCTGCGCCAATGCCACGTGGCTACCGAACTACTTCTCGCCGTAGAGTTGAGTTTGGTAGGGGGCAGGTACGACTCCTTCATGGCGATGGTAGTGATGCATATGGAGCAAGCCCCCTTGAACCAACATCACATGCAGAGATCTATGTTACTGTGGAGAAACTGCTAGACGGACTCGTGCCGATGGTCTCCGGAGCAGTGAATCACGTGATCCTACGTGGCACCTATGAAGAGTTTGTTCTTATCCTCAACGTTCGAGGGTTAGACGCACGTATCGTTCGCTCACTGCGAACACTGGCCGAACGTGTTGGTAAGGCACACCCCAACGTAAAACATGCATGGATCTATCACGATCCCAAGGGCAGCCGGTACTACCTCGATCTTGAACGTCCGGCTACCGGTATAGGAGCGAAGAAGCTCTTTGGTGCGTCGGCATGGATGCAGAACATCGGCGACATCTCCTATCAAGTAGGTGTGTTTTCGTTTACCCAGGTAAATCTCGCAATGACCGAGAAACTTGTGGAGACTGTACGCCAGCATGCTGGAGTTACAGAAAACGATACTCTGTATGACTTGTATTGTGGCTATGGACTTTTTGGCGCTGCATTTGCAAAGAATGTCCAACGTGTTGTTGCCGTTGATGGTGATGAGAGTACGGTGGACAACGCGCGGTATACCATACGGAGGGCAGGCGGACAAGTAACAGCAATTCGCGAAATCCTACGCAGTGGGGAGGACGTAGATACTGTTGTATTTGCCATCCAAAAGATGTCTCGCAAGGACCCTTCCGTTGGACCCAACGTAGTTATCCTCGATCCTCCACGTGCCGGTACGGCAGAAGGTGTCATTGCAGCAATTGCCAATGGATTGCAACCTAGGGCAGTAGTGGAGATCTTCTGCGGTCCGGACGAGATCTATCGTAGCAATCGTGAATGGCGTCAAGCAGGGTATGGCGTGCAACGAATCACGCCGGTAGACCTATTCCCCGGCACGATGAACATGGAGTTTGTGGTGACCTACGGAAAAGGATTTACCGCCGAGCTTCCTGAGCCCAGCCAAAGACCTCGACGTAGCGTTGAGCGGTGGTCACGATAGAGTGATCTTGCGCCATCGCATTGCGCCGCATGTGTGACCAATGAGGTTCGCGCTTGTAAAGTCGCAACGCGGTTTCCAACGCGTGCTGTAGTGCTTCGCCCGTATAACGGTGGAAACGGATGCCCGTACCGGCAAATGTGATCGGGTCGTAATCCTGCACGGTGTCTGCCAAGCCCCCTACAGAACGAACGATGGGGATGGTGCCATAGGCGAGTGCGAACATCTGCGTTAGTCCGCAGGGCTCAAACTTTGACGGCATGAGATAGAAGTCGGCCCCTGCTTGGATCATGTGGGAAAGGGGCTCATTGTACCCCGTTCCCACACGCACATGATTCGGATAGCGATAGGCTAGGTTCTTCAGGAGGTCTTCGTATTTGGCTTCTCCACTGCCAAGGATAACAAGGCGAAACCGGTCATTGGCAACAAAGGATTCGATGCAAGCAGCGAGAATCGACACGCCCTTTTGTTCTGTGAGACGTGTGACCATACCTACAACGGGCAGGTCTCGTTTCATTTCTGCTGCGGAAATACCAACCTCTTTGAGCAATGCCTTCTTGTTAATGTCCTTCTTTTTAAGGGAGTCTGCATCGTAGGGGACGGCAATATGTTTGTCGTGCATCGGACTCCATGTGGCGGCATCAATTCCGTTGAGGATGCCAATCAGGTCTGCACCGCGCGATTGTAAAGCCCCTTGCAAACCCATGCCCTCAGGAGTCCATCGGATCTCTTGTGCATAGGTAGGACTCACGGTGGTGATTTTGTCGGCAAAGAGAATACCAGCCTTCATGGAATTGAAAATGCCGTCCTGCTCATACCAACTGCCGGTATAGAATTCTGATGCAGGAAATCCGCAGAACTCCATAGCACGTTGTGGGTCATACATGCCTTGGTAGGCCATGTTATGGATGGTGAACACCCCGGCAGTGTGGCGGAAGAACTCATCACTGTGGTAGTGCACCTTTAGCATCGGCATGCAGGGGGCAGTATGGTAGTCATGGGCGTGAACAACGTCCGGGCGGAAATCCAATGCCCGTGCTACCTCAAAGATCGCCCTGCTGAGGAAGATGAAACGCCGATCATTGTCCTCAAACCCTTCATGATAACCATAGATCCCGGGGCGATCATAATAGTCACTTGATCTCAGGAAATACACCGGAATTGAAGTGTCGGGAAGCGTACCCTGCCATACCTCTGCATACTCCGTCCATGTACCGAACGGTACATCCACCAACATGTCGGTTTTGACGATGCCAAACTTCTCCGTGTCTATGGTGCCATAGAGGGGGAGGATCACAATTACATTGTGTCCGCCCTGAGCCCATGCCTTAGGCAGAGCACCCGCCATGTCTGCTAATCCGCCAACCTTGGCAAATGGCGTTACTTCTGCAGTTGCTAACAGGATGTTCATGGGCGGAGAAATGGTGCTTGTACTGGATGGCAAATATACGTGTCCATGGAGGTGAAGGCAGATTGCGCCATTGTTGCGTTCTCCACAGATGTGTATAACCCAAACATCGTTGATCCGCTTCCGCTCATCGATGCATAGATGGCATGATTGTCAATGAGCGTACGTTTTATGTCTGCAAGTACAGGATGTTGGAGGAAAACACTTCGTTCAAAGTCGTTTGTGAAGTCATCTTGCTTAATCTCTTGAATATCAATGGCGTTACGGAGTTTGTCCACCAAATTACTTCCCGGTTTTCCACCGGCAATCCCCAATGTGGAATACGCATGAGCAGTGTTGATATGTAGTCCGGGGCAAACCAGAAGGATGATCCAAGGGAACGTGAAAGGTAGAGGTGTGATACGTTCGCCCCTTCCCTCTACGAGTGCAACACGTGGATGTAGAAAGAACGGAACATCCGACCCAAGTTGAAGAGTAAGGGGCTGTAAACGACGCAGGAGGGAGTCGTTCAAAGAATGGCCATTGACCATGGCCATGGCAACAAGAGCTGCAGCTGCGTCACTCGAGCCCCCTCCCAAACCTCCGCCTGTAGGTATGCGTTTGTGGACGGTTATCTTTGCGGCTCGATTCTCATTGGGAAACGTTTCGGCATAGAGTCTGCAGGCTCGACTGACGAGATTATCGGTAGGCAGGTCCGTAACAGGTGGAATGCAGTCAACGTCTAGGACGGCGGCGGCCGTCACTTCCATGATGTCATGCAGGTCGATGCCGATGAAGATCGAGCGAATGTCGTGAAAGCCATCCGGACGCTTTTGAAGGACCTCAAGTCCGAGGTTGATCTTAGCGCATGGGCGCAGGACAAAGGAGTTCATGAATGGTACCGACGTTTAAGGAACACGCGAAGTTATGACAGCCACAAAGTCACAGATCACATATTCGAATGAACTGGCCCGCAAAGGTATCCACCTTGCGTCGCTCCTCATCCCGATTATCTACCTCCAGGTTGAGCATTGGACAGGGATCGGCATTCTGGTTGGGATGACCGTGGTTTCCGTCCTGATAGACTCACTCATGCATTACCACGAGCCAACGCGCAAGGTAATGTTGAACGCGGTTGGTTCGTTAATGCGCACACATGAACTTCGCCAGGACAGGTTTCACCTCACCGGAGCATCGTGGGTGCTCATTGCAGCAACTCTCACATTCCTTGTTTTTCCAGCGGTGATTGGCGTAACGGCCTTCACGGTTTTGATTGTGAGCGACACCTTTGCAGCGCTCGTAGGGCGTAGATATGGGGTTCGCCCATTTATCGACAAGAGTGTTGTGGGCACGATCACCTTCATCATCACCGCAATGGTTGTGGTTTGCGTCTATGGAGCGATCTTTGCCCTGCCCTGGACGTTCTATGCAGTTGGCCTGGTGGCAAGCATTTTTAGTGGCGTGGCAGAAGCAGCCTCCACTCGTTTACGTCTCGACGATAACATCTCCACTCCGTTTAGTTTTGCCATCACCATGTGGCTTCTAGGTGCAATTCTTGTTGCATCCGGATTGCCAGATTTCATTCACGCACTTCCCTGATCCCGTCATACGTATGCGGACCTCCACAAAATGGTTTCTCGTTATTCTCATCGGTATCTCCGTGGGCATTGCTGCCTTCTTTGTGTGGTATCGTACCCAGTCCATGTCCGTAGACGGCTTCTATACGGAGACCGATAGTTTCATTGACACCCGAGGAGACGAAATCGCTTCCGTCCACTTCGTAAAAATCGAATCCTACGATTCACTAAAGATCCTTCGTGTTGCCGAAGAGATTACGCGCAAAGCCGTAGAATCAAATACGCTCGACGCCTCGAAGAAACGCAGATTCCTCTTTCACTTCTACGTAGGAAGTGATACCGCTGCTCTGTCGCAGGAAATGATTGATGAATTGGCCTACACCAATCCATCCATCGAAGACCCACGCTCAACCCTTCACGTTGTCCCAAGCGGTTATGTAATCTCTGCCACCTTTGCTCCAACCATGCTCCAACCACAAGCAGTGGAATCCCGCCGAACGCAGTTCTATATGCCCAAGCCGGGGATACGAGCACAGAGTGTGAAATAGCGAATAGCGAATAGCGAATAGCGAATAGCGAATAGCGAATAGCGAATAGTGAATAGTGAATAGCGAATAGTGAGTTGAGTGTTAAGAAGTAGAGAGTGTTTTGCGGGAGGCAACGAGGATTGCTGTAACCTCATCGAGTAGGTTCTCAATGTTGACCAATTCTGACTCAACTGCAAGGCCCGAGCCGATGAGAATATCAAGCCAGTAGCGGAGTTCTCTGCATTCTTTGAGTGCGATTCCAAACTTGTGTTTCATGTCAGCTCGACTCTCTGAATCTGTTGCTTCAGCAATCAGAGCACCTGGAGCCGTAGAGCAACGACAAATCTGGTTGCCGATGTCAAATTCTCGACTCCGCTGTTTAAAGTCGATGGAAAACAGTATCCCATTCACCGCAAGGTCATACGACCTCTTTCGAAGCGGATCTTCGTATCGCATTTCAAAGCTCCTAGTTTGAGTTTGTTGTTTTCATACTAGTGCACCCACACCCCAAAAACGTGACTCCTGAATTCGCTATTCGCTATTCACTATTCGCTATTCACTATTCGCTATTCGCTATTCGCTGTTCACTTCCTAAACTGCGAATCCCTCCACTCGCCAAACAGATGTTTTACCTTGTTGCGTTGGTATTTGCCGGTAGAGGTTACGGGTAGCGCGTCGGTAAAGATCACCACCTTGGGTGATTTGTGGAAGGGGAGATTGGCCCTGCAAAAGGCAATGATTGATGAGGCGTCGGGTGAAGGATCGGACGCGATGACGAGAGCACCAACTTCTTCTCCATACATGTTGTTCTCGAAACCAACGCAGATGCCGGCTTTGACGCCCGGGGCGCGGTTGATCACCTCGTCGATCTCTAAGGGGGCGAGGTTAACACCACCTCGAATGATGAGCTCTTTGAGTCGACCGGTGATAAAATAGAAGAGTTGACCACTTTTATCCGGAAGACAAAATCCTTCATCTCCAGAACGGAACCATCCGTGTGCAAAAGCATCTGCGTTTGCTGCATCGTTGGCGTCATAACCGCGCATGACGTTTGAGCCGCGGATCACGATCTCACCACGATCACCAGGTGGAACGGGCTTGCCTTCAGCATTATGAATGTCCATTTCATTGCATGGCAAGGCAACGCCAATAGAGGGAAATCCATGGTCTTGCATCCATGAACGGTGCTCGTGGTAGGGGATATTCGTGGGGAGAAAGCACGAGTAACACGTGGTTTCCGAGAGTCCGTAGCCGTGGACGATACGAATGGAGTAGGTCGACTCGAATCGGTCGGCGAGTTCGCATGTCAAGGGTCCGGCACCGCAGATGATGTGACGAAACTTTGACTGCCCAATGGCGCTTCCATCTGCTCGAGCTTCGAGGAGCAGGGCTAGAAGGGTAGGTACAACGCTAACAACATTCACGTCTTCATTGATGATCGACGAGAAAAATCTATGGGGAGAGAACTTGCGGTGTAACACTACGGATGCACCTGCGATGAAGGGGGCTACATGGGTTACGATGGTTCCATTCACGTGGTGGATTGGGAGCACACACATCATGCGTTGTTCGCTCGTGATACCATGCCAAGATGCGATATCGGTACCATCGGCAAAGAGGTTCTGCTGCATGAGCACAACGCCCTTTGGATTTCCCGTTGTTCCGCTGGTGTATACGATCAGGCAGTCATCCCAACGCATGTCCAATGTTGGGTCTGGCCACGGATAGGGTTCGCATGCTCGAACCGAACGATAGAACGAGGGATCGGCAGCATCGGTGTCCACATCAATGACCGTGATATCGTTGCTACCGCAGGCAATCTGCACGCGGGATCGATATTCACTTCTGCAAAACACTACCGTAGCGCCGCAGTGTTGAATAATGTATGCCAACCGGCCATCATCCTCAGTCATATTCAACGGAACTGCACACGCACCCATTAACCAACACGCAAAGTAGGCGATCACCGTATCGGGGTGATTGTGTCCGGCGATGGAAACCCTATCGCCCCTTTTCACGCCATGATTCTGAAGGAGTGTTGCCGTACGTCTTGCAACATCGATGAAGACGCTATATGACCACGATAAGCGGTTGCCACGTTCGTCAACATAGATCAGCCATGTCTTTTCAAGAAAGGCCCCTTCGTGATGATGCATTAGGTCCCCCCAACTCAGGTAGGATTGTTCTACGTCAGGGGCGTTGATACCGTATGCAGAGCGGGCGGGATGGTCGGACGGCATGATCATGCGTTAAGTGGCAAGGGTAGAGTGAGGAATCGACCGTAATTTCACGATCAGTCCGAAAAATAACCCCGACGATGCACAAAGGCGGAAAGATGATCGATCTTCGAAGTGATACGCTTACTGTTCCTGACGAGGGAATGCGTCAAGCAATGGCTACAGCCATGGTTGGTGACGATGTTTATAGCGAAGACCCAACAGTGCTTACACTCCAAGATCGTGTTGCAGCGATGTTTGGGAAGGAGGCTGCCTTGTTCGTTCCGAGCGGTACCCAAGGCAACCAGATCTGTATAGCCTTGCACGCCTCTACCGGTGAAGAAGTTATTGCCGAACGCAGTGCCCATATCTTCCATTATGAAAACGCGGCTACAAGTGTGATCGCCCGAGCTCAGATTCATGCCCTTGATTCCGAATACGGTGCTATGCTTCTCGAAGACGTGATATCTGCGATACGGCCCTCGGCATATTATTATCCTCGTACAGCTTTGATCGCTGTAGAGAACACACACAACCGTCACGGTGGAACAGTCCTCTCAATGAGCTATCTCCGTAACCTCCGAGAGATAGCCAGCCAATCAGGACTGCCGATGCATTGCGACGGAGCACGCATATGGAACGCCATGGTGGCCACCGGAACACTGGCATCGGAATACGGAGCGCTATTCGATACCATGAGCGTGTGTCTTAGTAAGGGGCTTGGAGCTCCAATTGGCTCTCTCATCCTAGGATCCCGAGATATGATCGAACGAGCGCGCCGCTGGCGTAAGATGTTGGGTGGGGGAATGCGTCAGGTGGGAATTCTTGCCGCAGCCGGACTCTATGCCCTCGATGTGAATCTTCCAAAACTTGCGGCAGATCATCAGCGCGCACGAGACCTTGCTGAGGAACTCGCTACAATCGGTGGCGTGGAGCTCCAGCTCGAGCGCGTCAAAACGAACGTGGTTGCCTTCCGCGTACCAAGCTTTACCGATGCAGAATTTGTTAGTACCTGTCATGCAAAGGGGCTTCGTATTGCGCCGATCAAACCCGGTACGATGCGGGCGGTATTCTATCATCAAGTGAGCGATGCTGACCGCTCGCGGGCCGCCGAGATCATCCGAGAGGTAGTAGAAGAGCGCTGAGACTACCAGCCCCCTTCGCTATCTTTGTATGTACGTAAACCGTGGACCATCATGCCAACATCTGATAAAGTAGAAGCAACTGTTGCTCATGGACCTGTGACCATTGAAGGTCACGGAACCTTTCATCATCGCCTTCATAGCCGCGTTCGCTCGTATGATGTGGACCGACAAGGCATCGTCCATAATGCGATATATCTCTATTGGCTCGAAGCTGCACGTATTGAGTATTTCCGCGACATAGGCGTGCCGATAGATCGTGCTTCGTTCGTCACAAAACATCGCTTTGTAGTTGCCAAAACGTCGATCGAATATGCCGCCGCCGCACAGTTCGACGATCCATACACCGTGTTCACTCGTGTATCCTTTGTCAAAAATTCATCGTTCGGCTTTGAACACGTGATCTGTCACGAAAACGGTACCATCCTTGCAATAGCCAGTAGTGTGCTGGTTCACCTCAACCCAGCAAGCCACAAACCTGATCGCATCCCGGATTCATACAGAACTCTCATCAATGAGTTCGAAGGACTTGGCTAGGAGGGACGTAAGATGGGACGTAAGATGAGACGTAAGATGGGACTGAAGATGGGACGTAAGATGGGACGTAAGATGGGATGTAAGAATGGGCTAAGAGGGGCTCTAGCACACTAGCACACTAGCACATTAGCACATTAGCACACTACCTAGTACTCCAGCGTCAACAACGCCCTATACGATTCATACCCTGAATCGTATGGATGTGAGACAAGGATCTGAGTTGAGCCTTTGATGATTCTAGCCCCTTCTACTTCATAGAAGGCGATGCGGATTTGACGTCCTTGATCATCGGCAGCCCATTGATATGGCGACCACGTTTCGTTGACCGTGAAGTATTCTCCGGCCATCCACGAGCTTGGCGATTGGCATAAGTTCCAAACGCCATCACAGATCATGTTGTCGGTAGAGAAGCAGAACGTACGAACAAAGGGAGATTGGTCGATGTTCGGACGAATTGTATCTGGCAGCGAGAATTCCAACCGCGGAATTGTCAGTCGATACGGAGTTGTGGAGCGCTCGATCCATATCGTGTTGAGGAAGGCTGTGTCTGTTACGATGGCTTCGTAGGCGCTATCACCGAAATAGTAATAGACCGAAAGTCTCGTAGGGTGAACGGCGCCATCAACATAGGCCTTCGTACGGTCCACATCGAGTTCAACCGGAGATTTACATGCGTAGGACAGAACAGCCGTTACCATGATCAGCATGGCAACGAGCTGCTTACCGCCACGCGCCGAGATCAATGCTAAGGCCATAAGAAAGTCCCCACTTCGTGGATGTGAACCACGAGTTTTGGAATGTGTAGAAGAGTGCTGATCCGTCGAGACCTACGGTAAAGCGAACAGGTCCCACGGGTTGATAGGCCAGACCTATAGTACCACGTCCGATTGGACCTTGTGAGAAGGCGGCACCAACGGTTGCTTGTGCGAATGGTTGGAGTCCTGGAAGTATCTCAAATTGGATTGAGGAGAACTGATACGTTGCACCCATCCAGAAGAGAACCGGAGTTTGCGTCCACTCTGCCTGACGATATCCGTCGAAGCCATTGAAGTTCTGAATGAATGATTCTGTTCCCATCTCCACACCAACACGGTGTTGTTCGCTCAGCGGAATGGTCAACGAGAACGCTGTATTTGGAAGGAGCGTGGATGTGACGCTTTCAGGTGTTGGCTCCGTTGCATCGAGTCCACTGGCTAGTGTCCTGAAACCAAAGGAAATCGGTAACGTGCTCGTGCGAGGAGATACGCGGTCGGAACTGAGTAGACCCTGGGAAGCAGCTGAACCGTATGGAGCTTCCGTATACATGTCTTGCGCTATGATCGACCGAGAAGCAGATAGCGGATCTACAGTTGGTGCAGAAGCAATCATCAAAGAAGATTCAGCCTGATCAGTTGTAGCCAATACAGGCTGGGCAGGTTGGTCCACAGGCATAACAATGCGACGTACATAGACTGTATCAACGCGAACGATAACGGGTTGTGGCTGTTGGATCGGTGCTCCGGTGATCACTGGTTGCTGGGAAGACGGCGGAACAGTTCCGCCCCCTGATGCAAGATCGGAGCCGTTGTTCGTTGGAGTAGTGGACATTGTTGACCACATCACGAGTGCTCCGGCAATAACCCCACCTGCAGTATAGAACAGACCTTGCAGACTGTGCCACCATGGAGTGGTAGCAGCAACAGCAGCGGCACCTGCGCCAATGCCACCGGCTGAAGCAAGCGGAGCAAGGCCGGCGGCAGCCAAGATGCCCGTTTCAACAGCAGGAGATGGGAAAAGTTGGTCGCGATGGACCGCGCCACGGATCGAGAGAATGTCCTTCATCTCGGTACGTAACTCGGGATTCCCTGCCAATGCGTCGAACAATCGTTGTTCGTCCGGAAGCTCAAGCTCTCCATCCATAAAGGCATAGAGTGCTTCATCGGGTGTCAGTGGATTCATAGGTCCGTCAATCATGTGTTTCACGCTTTCGAATTCAAATCTGCCAGATAGGGGGCTAACACGTCTCGAAGCTTCTTCTTTGCACGGAAGATCCGAACCTTTACCACATCAAGAGATTCGCCGATGATATCAGAAATCTCGTTGTAGGAAAGACCGTTGTATTCCCGCAGCACGAATGCCTCGCGGTAATCTTCGGGCAAGAGTTCGAGCGACGTTTGAATGAGTTGCAAAAGCTCTTTCTGTTCATAGGGTACATCGTGATAGGTAAGATGGAAGTCTTCCACCTCTACATACTGACGTTTCGAGCGAGCCCGATGAGACAGACAGAGATTGCGAGCGATTGTCATCAGGTATGCAGGGAAGTTCTCAAGAGACCTACCCTGACGTCCCGATTCAAAAAGCTTTACAAACGTCTCCTGCAGCAAATCTTCGGCGGTCTGGTTGTCGCCAAGGATTTTGCGGCAGTACGTGTAGATCCGTTGTGAATACCGACGGTATAGCAACGACAACGCCGCCTGGGCCGCAGCTTCGTCCTGCGCCAGCCGTGCATACAGGTCGAGATCCGGTGTTTCGTCCACCGGAGCTCTCCGCTGATGATGCGATGTCCCCGTCGCCATGTGTCAGCCTTCTCAACGTTCTACAGATGCATTGACACGCCACTATCGGACCTGTTACAGCTCGTAGGGTGTTATTTGACCGTAATTTAGCCCCATGGCTTCACCTGAACGACGCGCCGCCGGACTTTTCATGATCCGGGCGGATGCAACCCACTGGGCAGAACAATCCTATCGTAACGATATCTACCGCCTGATCGACAGAGGAGTAGGGGGCGTAGGGGTCTTTCTTGGAGGTCTGGAAGAGACGGCCTCCATGATCGAGGACCTACAGAGAAGGGGCGGACGGCGCTTGCTGATAGCCGCCGACTACGAGCATGGTTTGCCGATGCGCCTCGAGGGTGGCATAGCCTTCCCTCGTGCTATGGCTCTGGGGCGAACCCTACCGGGCATTACCGAACATGTCTCTGCCTGTATCGCCCTGGAGGCCTCTGCCATCGGCGTCCATTGGAATTGGGCCCCGGTTGCTGATATCAACTCCGATCCGAACAATCCGATCATCAATACTAGAAGTTTTGGGGAGTCAGCTGAAACAGTATCGGCACACGCAGCTGCCTATGTGCGAGGAACGCAGTCTCGTGGAGTGATGGCTTGCGCAAAGCATGCACCGGGTCACGGAGACACACACCTCGATTCTCATGTGTCGCTACCTACCATAGATGTGGACAGAGTAACTGCACAAGCACGTGAATTCCTGCCGTTCCGCGCCTGTATCGATGCAGGCGTTCGGTCGGTGATGGTTGCCCATATCATTGTTCCGTTTCTGGATGCGGACCTCCCGGCTTCGCTCTCTCCGTCCGTTGTAACAGGTCTCATTCGCAAGGAATGGGGGTTTACGGGGCTCATCACCACAGACGCAATGGATATGATGGCCATTGAGGATCGGTGGACATCCGCAGAGGCGGCACTACACGCCATTCAGGCCGGCGTAGACGTTGTACTTATGCCAACGGATCCGAATTCTGCCATAGATGCCGTTCTTGAGGC
Organism: uncultured Ignavibacteria bacterium; assembly: GCA_937870915.1. Classification (GTDB taxonomy): domain Bacteria; phylum Bacteroidota; class Ignavibacteria; order Kapaibacteriales; family Kapaibacteriaceae; genus UBA10438. Next base: position 2,761 of record CALMZQ010000102.1, on the reverse strand, counting down.
AATCACTACGGGCGGGATTAGCGAAGAGAGACTTGCTGAATCTGAAGGACGTTGGGATGAAGCCCGTGCTTTTGTTGGGCTGCGCTCACGCACGGCGGGGACGTATGCAACTCGCGAACGCGTTGTCGTTGATCAGTCCACCCATGCATTGATCGCCCTTAAAGCAGCGGATGCCGCCATCAGTACCGAGGGAGATCCTTCATTGCTTCCGATCACGAAATACAATCAAGCCGCCGTATTCGCCGTGATTGATGAAGCCGAAGCTGACGCAGCAACAACGTGGTTTCAGTCGCTCGCTCAAGCAACTGAGTTGAATGTTGACTTTGGATATATCGACGGATCGATCTCAGACACAGACCTCGAAGCACTTCGTTCCGGAATCACTGAAGCGGAATGTGTGGTCTTTGCTTTTTTCGGAAAGGCTGTTGCGTTCCGTGGTAGGCTCGCGGGAATGGACAACATTCCGGATGTGATGAAACGTTTAGCCGGAGACCGACCCATCATTGTGGTTGCCTGTGGCAGCCCGTATGGAATTGCGGAATTACCATCGCAACTCAGCCTCTACACGTTTTCCGATACGTTGCCGTCCCTGGCTGCAAGCGTGATGCGTCTCATCGGTCGAGTGGTCAGCGAGAATTAGCGTATTTTGTGCAGGTTTTCTGCGCAAGCCGCAATCAGCTCGGCCAAAAGTGCCTTGGCTGCAGCGTTTTCGCGTGAATCGAATTACGACCACTTCGTTCGGAATCAGACGTGACCACGATCCTCCTTACCGGCGGTGCCGGATTCATCGGCAGTAATCTTGTGCGAATGATCGCCGGACAGGGTGGGTATCGTATTGTTGTTTTTGATGCGTTGACCTATGCGGGAAACATCGAGAATCTCGATGGTGTTATTGACGGCAGCTCGGTTGTCTTCGTTCACGGCTCAATCAACAATGCAGAGCTTGTGCATGCAACAATGGAGCAATACGACGTAGATGTTGTGATGCACCTCGCAGCTGAGTCCCATGTTGACCGATCGATCGTTTCGGCAGCCCCCTTCATCGAAACAAATGTGACGGGTACACTCGTCCTTTTGGAGGCAGCCAGAACGTTTGGCGTGCGCAGGTTCCTGCATGTGTCTACAGACGAAGTGTACGGCACGCTCGGACCCGATGACGCCCCATTCTCAGAACAGTCGCCTCTTGATCCAACATCGCCATATGCCGCCTCGAAAGCATCGAGTGACCTTCTCGTGATGTCATTTGTTCGCACCCATGGCATTGATGCTGTGATTACACGATGCTCAAATAACTATGGGCCCTATCAGTTTCCCGAGAAGTTCATTCCGCTTATGACGCTCAACGCCATTGAACAACGTCCATTGCCTGTGTATGGAGACGGACGTCAGGTTCGAGATTGGTTGCACGTAGATGATCATTGCAGGGGGCTCCTCCTAGCCCTTGAAAAGGGTGGAACGGGTGAAGTCTATAACCTAGGTGGTTTTGGAGAGCGTACGAATATCGATGTGGCGCATGAGATCCTAAGGCACACCGATGGGCATCATTCGTTGATCGAACATGTTACCGACCGAAAGGCGCATGACAGACGGTATGCTATAAATGCAACAAAGGCCCAAACAACATTAGGATGGGTTCCTACATGGTCCTTTGATGATGGACTCAAAGCAACCGTAGAATGGTACCAGCAACACCGATCCTGGTGTGATCACGTTCGAAGCGGGGAATACCGTTCATTTTACCAACAGCATTATCACCGTACTCTGTAAGGAATCATCATGGCGCTCCGCCGTGTCGGCCGTCCGCGTGCAAATACAAGCAAACCTGAAGAACGCCTCATGGCAAGTATCCTCGATGGTTCAATGACCGTTGGTGTTGTAGGACTTGGATATGTTGGTCTGCCCCTTGCACTCGAATTCGCAAAGAGTGGTATCCGTACCATTGGTATCGATACAAGTGAAGAAAAGATCAAGCTCTTGCAAGCAGGCAAGAACTACATCCAGGATCTTGATGATGTGGCTGTACGAGAGGTAGTGAAGAAGACCAAAAAGTTGTGGGCAACCACAGACTTTGGTGTGGCAGGAGAGTGTGATGTAATCTACATCTGTGTTCCTACGCCGTTCACTCCGAACAAAGATCCCGACATCTCGCACATTGTCCATGCTACCAAGGGTGTTGCCCAACACCTGCGCAAGGGACAGTTGGTGATCTTAAAGAGTACCACGTTTCCCGGCACAACGGACAAATACGTCAAACCCATTCTGGACGCCACAAAACTCCAATGTGGACGGGACTATTTCCTGGCATTCTCTCCGGAACGTATCGATCCGGGAAATACTACCTGGACAACAAAAAACACTCCGGTTGTGGTAGGGGGCGTTACCAACGCCTGCACGGATCTTGCTATTGCCGTGAACAAACGCATCATCAACGATGTGGTACCCGTTAGCTCGCCAGCTGTTGCAGAGATGGAGAAACTCCTAGAGAACATTTTCCGGAGTGTGAACATCGCCCTTGTGAACGAACTCGCGCAGCTCTGCGACCGATTAGGGATTAACATCTGGGAAGTAGTAGATGCAGCTAAAACAAAGCCATTCGGCTTTATGCCATTCTATCCAGGGCCAGGTATTGGTGGACATTGCATCTTGATTGATCCGTATTATCTGTCTTGGGCTGCACGTGAGGTAGACTTCGTTACGAACTTCATCACGCTCGCGGCAGAAGTGAATGAGTCAATGCCGTTTTATGTGAGAGCGATGATCG
>CALMZQ010000101.1 GCA_937870915.1 uncultured Ignavibacteria bacterium | reverse complement strand
CGCGTACATGCTCTATTCCATCGAACCGCTCCGGGAAGTCCGGCAGATACTTCATGGTCTTGAAGAATGACTCGATGTATGGGTTGTCGTTGGAACAACTGGGCCGTGAATGGCTCTTGGTGATCTTCATCTGTTCAAAAAGATCAGCAACAGTTTTTGATCTCATCGACGATCCGTTGTCTGAGTGTACGATGAGTTGTCCATCAGTGATGCCTTCTCTCTCGCACGTGTGCTTGAAGAGCTGCCGCGCAAGGGTGTCCTTCTCTCGATGCGAGATCATCCACCCCACGATATAGCGACTGTAGATGTCTTCTATGACGTAGAGGTTGTACACTTCTCCTCTCCTCGGTCCCTTGAGCTTTGTGATGTCCCAGGTGAATACTTGGCGTGGAGCCGTTGCCACGAGCTCCGGTTTGCTGTAGGTCACATGCCGTGTGATCTCCCGGCGCTCATGCACGAGATTCTCTGCGTCGAGCAACCGGTAGAACGTACGTACGCTGCAGATGTAGGTGCCTTTCTTGAGAAGATCTGCCACAACTGCAGCCGGTGACTTGTCGACGTATTCATCACTATTGAGCACATCCAAAGCCTTTTGCCGCTCATTCTCACTGAGTGCTCTGGCCGGACGAGCACGAGGTCTCGCCACCGGCTTCGGCAAAGACTTTGCTTTACTGCGCGCATAGTAGGTCGATCGAGGTAGCGACAACGCGGCGCACACGCGTTCAACAGGCGCTATGGTGCGTAGTTCATCAACGTGTCCCATCACGATTGCTCCTCTTCTGGTAGAACGATCCCCAGGAGCTCCGATACTTTTTTTTGGACTTCGATGATCTTCTCTGCCTGATACAGCTTGCGCTTCAGGCTTGCCGCCTCACGTTCGAGCTTGTCGATCCGCTTGCGTAGGTCCTCTTGCGGCACAGCCTTGCGACCGCGTTTCGCCTCTGCCTTGCCATGCTCACGATCCTTCTTCCACTTCGTGATCGTCTTGGTGTAGAGTCCTTCCCGGCGAAGGATCTTTCCCGTTTCTCCATGCGGGGCATCATCGAGTTCCTTGAGGATCCGTTCGATGTATGCCTTCGTGAACCTGCGCCGACTACTCTTTGGAACCACTTCCGTGTTCCGACCAGCAATACTCGGATTTACTCCGTTGAGTTCTACCGCTGTTTCACTCATCTCTGTACTCCTTCTCGCCCTCATTGAGAAGTCTAATTTACATCACTATAATTGTCTAGGTTGTTGTTGGCACAGAGGGCTTTGACGCGGAATTCACTGCTCACTTTGACGCGGAATTCACTGCTCAGTTAGCAACGGAAAGAGGTGTTCACATTACGCGGATCTTCCAGTATAGCACGGCAACTAGCGAAATCATCAACACAATGATTCGGTTACGGATTGCCCACGTTATTGCAAGTGCAATCATGTATTGAGTGCTATGCTAATCATCCACGCTGTCAGAGACGGTGTTATTCACCGCGAATCATCGCAAAAACTGTTATACTCTCTGGGAGGCTAACCGATACAAATGTGAGATGCGACGAAACTGGGCGAACTCTACGTGGACTATCTTGTTGCTCCTCTAACTCAATTGCTCTACCAGATACATCGAAAGCAGAAACTGTGGCGTTATCTGGCACTTCAGCCCATTCGGAGTAGAGTAGCATGTTCCGAACATTATCTTTCGCGACCAATAGTCCAGATTGACTGCTGACTGATGTTACTGCACCTACCGTCATTGCAACGTCAAATCTGCCATCATTGATGGACGTCCAAATAGCCATTGATGTTCCATTTGGAATTTCCACCGTGTAACAACTCGCGTTGCGCTTGATAAATGGGTCAACAACACGCGAATCGAATGTTTCGCCACCATCTCGCGATACTGCAATTCGGACACCATTCGAACTTTCGTGAATTACAGTTACGATCTTTCCATCTGGCGAAACACTAACTGATGGATAGTCAGCATCGTCTGAAACACTTGTACTTAAGTCTACATTACGCGGGGTAATGAGACTGCCAACGGCACACTTTGCATAGTACACCACTGGACGAAGAACAGCATCGCGGTAATCGCGCCATGAGATATGGGCAGTATCCTGATTATCGAATTTCAAGTTTGGACCCGTGCTCGGGCATCCAGCAATTGTCCACTTCCCATCTTGAATCAATATCGGCGACTCAAATGTGGCGCCATTGTCACGAGAAAATGCGACGTGTACATCACGAACGTCGTTTCTATTTGCTCTAAATGCCACACCCAGAATGCCCGTAGATGAATATGCAATTGAAGTCATGCAGCACTCACACGCATTACCTTCCCAGTTTGGGCTCTGTGTATTGGCGCGCACTGGGTCTGACCAATTCACACCATAGTCGGATGATGTTACCACGTAGAGATGTCGACCAGAACTCATGTTATCTGCAGAGATAAAAGCAATTGCCAATCGCCCCCTGCCATCTGAAGCCATGCTCGCAAAGTCTTGCATATCCGCTTGAAATCCTCGGACTACTGCAAGGGGTGTGGTCCACGGAGCTCCTTCTGATACACAACGTGTGACATAGACGCGCGGCATGAGATCGCCAACTTTTTGATCTTCATACGTGCACACGAGCGATCCGTCGTCACTTTTAACAATCGTTGGCCTACGCTGCAATCCAACCATTGATGCCCGCATATATGAGATACTATCGATTTCTCTCCAAGCTCCGCCAGCATCACTGGAGATGGCCATGCCGATGCGATAGCCAGAGTGAAGCGGTGTTACAAACGAGACAACGGCGTCGCCACTTGGGCTTATCGTAATCATTGTATTCTGCCTACTTTTTAATGATGCTGGCAGCGGGTAGGCGTGCTCGTCTGCGTTGGCAACGCCTGTAACAACGAACACTAACATCACACAAAGCGAATTTCTTCTGAGTACTGCAAGGCAGTTGTTGAAGCTACACATAAAAGTTACCGTTGTAGAATGATTGTCTTGGCAAAAGATCCAATTCTGGCCACGTATGTTCCATTTGCCAGATTCGTAAGTGAGATTCGTGTCTCACCTTCGTTGATGGAGGTTGATAATACAGCTCTTCCGTGAATATCTGACAATTCGATGTTTTGTTTGCCTTTTTTATTATGGCGAATTATGATGCTATCTGATGTTGGTTGTGGATACATTTCGATTTCAACATGATCATCGTCCAAAACTCCAGTAGCTGCACTAACCATGATGTTTAGCATCATGCCATCATCTTCGTGTTCGAGGTTGTGGCAATGAATGAGCGAGAGGCCAAGGTACGAGCTTGCAGTTACCAGAATTCGAACTGTTTCTGATGGATGTACGAGTATTGTGTCCTTATAAGCCTTTTCGTGGGGAGCAAGTTGACCATTTGTGCGTGAAACAACTCTAAATTGTGGACCATGTACATGAATCGGATGAAACATGTCTGTCTCCATATTTCTGATCTCCCAAACTTCAGTTGTTCCTGCCGCGAGTGTGAAGTCTGTTCGAAGCATTTCGAAAGTATTTCCATTTATCGTGTGCTTCATACCTCCAGCCATCGACATCTGAAGGTCAAACTTCCTCTTTGTAATTCCAGTAAGGGGTGGCAGTGGCGGTATTGTTGAGAGTACAGTTGGTAAAACAAACGTGTTATCGTTTTGACCAACAATCCTAAACTCAACAACGTTGTATGCAACTCCTTGTGGGTATTGACTATCTCCCATGTGCCCTCCGCCAGGTGCATTAAATGCGCCTGATAAGAGTGTTACCGTGCTACCTGAATTGTACCGACTGAAGTCTACCAACACGTCTGCTCGTTCTCCAGGAGCGAGCATGATGGAGGAAGCAGTTTCCGGCACTTCCAAGAGACCACCATCACCTCCGATTACAACCATATCGCTATTGTCTGATAGACGAAGGTTATAGATGCGGGCATTTGAACCATTCACGAGGCGCAGTCTGTGATACGTCGGAGTTAGTTCGTGATATGCTTTTGGCGTGCCGTTGGCTAGGACTACATTGCCAAGCCATCCCTGAACCATGTCAACAGCCATGGGTGTATAGACAATCTGTTGGCTGCTATCAAACCGCACGTCTTGAATCAAAATTGGAACGTCGCGCTCACCGGACGGTAGCCCAAGTGCTCTCTCTTCATCGTCGTGTACGATAAACAAACCAACGAGTCCCTTATTCACCTCGGGACCTGTACTCATATGGCTATGCGAATGATAGAAATATGTACCCGCCCTGTTCAATACTCTAAAAGAATATTCTTTTGATGTACCAGGAGCAAAGGCGTCTTTTGGATGTCCATCCATATCACTAGGCACATCTAATCCATGCCAATGAACTGCAACAGGTGATGTATAGTTATTCAGGATCTTAACCGACTGAATATCGCCACGGTTTGCACGAACAATTGGGCTGAGATACGAACCAAACATCAAGACGCTTGACACATGGTCCGTGTAGATGTTGGCACTGCCCTGCCTCAATGAAAGTGTATCACCAGCATACGTACCTGGCATTTTCATTCGGTTTGCTATGTTCACATCAGAAAACGCAGAGGCCCGTGAAAATCCGAATGTTTGGATACTGCCAACCGCAGCGCCAGCGGCCACAGTCTTAAGAAACTTCCGCCGATTGAATGCCATGGCTAGAACCTTTAAAGGTAATGATCAAGTTAAGAATACAAAGTCAGAGCCCGGGGACAACCGTTTGACTACTCAAACTACCGGCCAATTCAGAAATTGGGATTACACAATTGGAACTGCCACTTACACATTTATGTAATCGCTTGGTGATGAGCGGATTTCGGCCATAAGCTTCCGGAAATTTCCTGGCGTTAGACCAGCAATGGTCTTAAACTGATTGCTCAGGTGTGCAGGGCTGCTGTAGCCTTGTTGATAGGCTATTTCTTTTATGCTCAAGTCACTGTGGCAAAGAAGTTCCTTCACGCGTTCAATTCTAAGCTGTACTATACGATGCTCTATTGTAGTACCTTCAATCTCACTGAAGAGTCTACTCATTAGTTTGTAATCCCTGTGAAGTGCTTTTTGCAAGTGGTCTGAGAAGTTCATCTTCTTTGTCTCGGAAGATGGCGCTTCTAACCACGTCATAATTTCAGCAACAATTTGGACAATGAGCTGAGCCCTTTTGTCGTCAACGAGTTCAAATCCAACCGCAGCAAAATTATGGCGTAGCAACGCATATGTTTCTATGTCAGGCTCCTCAAGTAACGTTATGTAGCCCAAGGCAACATGTGTTGCGTGGAGCCCGAGTTCCTCAATCGTCTGTCGCGCAACAATTATGCAGCGATTGCAGACCATGTTCTTAATTGTAATTCTAGGCATGAGAAATCCGTTCAACAGAACGAGCTACCAAATCTGGACAGTAATGTTCACGAATTTAAGGTTACATACGGCTCGTCAGTGGGCTTGTTAATGTTCAAGGCTTTGGGGAGCTGTTGATGCCTTGATCGGCCGTTGCCCAATCGCTCGGAAATTGCAGATTACTATGTGTCGAGCACGCTTTGTCTCTCTTTCGTAGCCGCCTCGTTCTCTCCGAAATGTACCGTTGCTGGGGTCAGCATAGCGATCTCCGAGTGATACATACGGTTGTTGTAGAGATCGAAGAATCTCTTCATGTACCCGCGTGCATGCGGCATTCCATCGAACCTACCGGGATTTCCGTCGGATACTTCATGGTCTTGAAGAATAGCTCGATGCACGGGTTGTCATTGGAGCAGCTGGGACGTGAGTGGCTCTTGGTGATCTTCAACCGTTGAAGAAGATCAGTAATTGTTTTTCGATCCCATCAATGATCTGTTGTCTGCATGTACTATGAGTTGTCTATTGGTGATGCCTTCTCTCTTGCATGTGCGCTTGAAGAGCTGCCGCGCGGAAGGGCGTACTTCTCTCAGAGGGTGCGGCCGACTCAGCGTCGGACCGCTGATAGATGGATGAACAGCGAAGCGGCATGAAGCATTTTCTCAGCAAACTAATATCAGGATGTCATGACTTGCTTTTAACATAGATAATGGTCGTATTAGACAGAATCTTCAATCTGTTGCCTTAACATGCGGCCGATTCTGTTGGCTAGAGCGCCGTTTAATGGCCGGTGCAGCTCACGTACTGCTTGCGGTTGACCGTGGATAGACACAATTCCTAGCATATGTGAGTAAATGCCCACGATGTACGCCAACCGATCTCCAATGACGGTAACCGGATGGCGACTATGGGATATCCCCAGCAAGTACGCCCAACAATCCGCAAATGTGTTCTGCAACGCCCGCAAGTGGCATTAAGGTGCACATCTGGGCCCGGAAGTGGACACTTGGAAGGCTCAACTATCGACTTCGAAGCAGTTTGTGCGCGTGAGATGGGCATGTTGCGACGGAAACGGACTGCTTCGGACCATGAATTGCCCTCAAGAAGACTAAGCGCAGACCCAAATGTGCACTTGTTCACCCGATCAGCGCACTATTCCGACCATTGCTATGAACTTCCAACGATAGGGACGGGATTCATTGTCCATATAGGAGAGTCGTTGCAAGGAAAGGAGCGGCCATTACCGTGCAGGAAACCCCTTGCAATGACAGTAGGGCCGTACCAATCGCGGGAATGGCGGCAAGTGTATCGGCCTTGTTCCAATGTCGAACGGACTTCGCCGGCTGTTAGGCGCTCAGTGTCTGAAGTTGACCCATGATGTTAGGGCTTTGCGCGCACGTTGACCACTTTGAACCGATCACGACGTGGCAACTCGCAATATTGCTCAGCGTGTGCGGCTCTTCTTCTCGACATCGAGATACTTTTTCACACTCTCCGTCAAGATGAGGTGATTGACTCCCACGTGGCGGCCTTCAAGTGAGCCATCTTTGAGCCGGCGGTGGATCGTCATGCGCGTAACTCTCAAAAGTTTGGCCGTTTCGTCCATCGTAAGCATCAAAGGCAGTGCGTCAAAGCTCCGATTCTCCGGGGCTGGCTCAACACTTGATGCTTTTGCCGGCGCTGAAGCCGTGATGTTACGAGAGACCGGGCCTGCTTCTGGCACTGAAACGACTCCAAGCTCCATAAGTCGTTCATTAATGATAGCCGAGAGCACAACGCGGTAGGACTCAACCGAATCATTCATCATCGCTTCGCGGTGATCATCGAGAAAATCCGTTCCGATCTCACCGATAATAGCCGAGAGGCTCTTCATAATGTCTTGGTCTAAGATCATGCCTCGCAGGTATGCCAGATCGCGAACAGCGCCGGCAGGCCACTCCGGCATCGTCTCAAAAACTACAGGCCATAGTGCAATGCCGATCTCGGCAACCCTGCGTTGTTTGTCGTCTGCACTGTCAGGTCTAGACATGATCGCATTGACCTCCTGATTGGCATCGTGAAACGTAGGGCTTGAGGCAAGATGCTCCATGAGGGGCGTCATCAGCCTTTGCAGTACCTCGGTTGCCTCTTCGTCCTGAGCTAATACCAGCAGCGCGCCGGAGATAGAATAGGGGTCAGCCGTCTCGGTGCGGATGCCCAGCCTGCGCCGCGCGGATCGCAGGTCACGAAACGTCGATCTCGTAAAAGGGCCGCGCAGAACAGGATTCTCTTCGTCTTGCCGCGCGATGAACTCAGACAACGGTTGAGCGCTCATGATCTGCCTCAATGCGCTAGGCACGACGACAGGCGCCTCTGCTGTCATACGCCGGCGGGCGGCAACGAGGAACTCGATACGAGCCTTCTTCTTAATGCCGCTTGTGAGCATCTTCATTTCATGATCAAGGACGCCACGTGCGTGCTCCATGGCAATGGGGTGGACGAGCTGGGCGTCGGCGATGTTCACAGTGGCGATGTTCACAGTTTCTCCCATGCCGTTGAGATGAGATCACGGACTGTTTCTTCGTCCAAGACGATGTAGTGTTTTTGGAGCATACCTTTTGCGGCATGACCCGTCACGCGGGAGATCACCGCTTCAGAAGCTCCAAAGCGTATCGACAGGCTAACAAAGGTCCTGCGCGCAACGTGTGTTGTCAAAAGTTGCCACCGCTCAAACGTCTCTTCATGCCGCTGGCCTGCTTGGTAGTAAGACACTACCTCTTTCTGGTCAAGACCTGCAAGCTTGCCGATCTTCTTGAGGTAGATGTTCATCTCCACATTAAAGGGACATGCGAACTCACGATCCGGCATTCGCTCAAGCAGAGCTTTCAGGGGCTTTGTTAGCGGAGCTACACATTTCGTATTGGTCTTGCCGCTCGTATAACGTATCACTCCCGCCGCGTCATCAAAGTGCTTGGCGCTAAGCTTGCAAAGGTCTCCGTACCTCATGCCTGTATAGGTCTGCAATAGAAAGAGGTCCCTAGCGCTTGAGAGCCGCAAATTGCCCGATAGGTCGAGATCTCTGATGCGCAGCAGCTCATCGCGTGTCAGGGCTATGGTCTCTCCCGTTCTCCCGTCATACCAAAAGTGCTCCCAAGCCGAGGTGTTGTGCAGTCCCTTCTGCCGGGACCATTTCATAAAGACCTTGATCGTCTTGATATGGTTAGCAATCGTCGAGTCTATGAGTCCACGCTCCTCGGAGAGCCAAGCGTAGAAACTCTGGTAGAACTCATCATCGATCATTTCGAATGTTAACTCAAGACCCTGACGACCGGACCACTCTCTCAGATCCTTGCGCACAAGGTTGTAGAGCTTAAGCATTCCCGGGCCGGGGCGTTTGCTTGTGATCATGCCCTGTGGGGTGCGCACCGTGTATGTATCGATGAACTCCCCAAACGCTTCATCGAAGGAAAGAGCGCTCATGTCAGTTCGCCTGCCCGAGCTTTGCGGAGAGAGGAAGGACCGGATCTTTTCTTCAAACGCTCCGATCACCTCGTCTGAGAGAACGGAAACATCGCCCGAGGGAGTGACCTCGTTGTATGCCTTCTGTACATATGTGATGATGGCCTCAAGCCTCTTTTGATGAGCATTGCGTCCCGGGTCAGAAGAGCGAACCGTTTGCCGGTCGTGATTCCAATGCTCGGGTTCAAGAACGACCCCCGTGGCCACGCGGATGCGGCGTCCGGCAAAGGCGACGTTCATAAGCAGTGAGGACGTAGGCCGCTTGGGCTTGTCGAGGTAGAACGTAATGCGCATAGATGAGCGGCCAAGCCGGATTGGGAGACAGCAAAGGGCTTTCCCTTACTGACGCTCTTACTGTCTCTTTTAGTGTAACACGGAGATATGCCTAGTTACAACGGCAAATCAAAATTCAACCCTATATCCCTACAATGCAACGATTTACCCCACAATTGCAGCTTTTCACGTATCACCGTGTAACATATCTTGCACTCCCGAGCGTAGTCGAGGCACAGACTGCCCCTCGTCTCCGCTCGGGGTGACGTCATCTTCGTCATTGTCTTCGTCTAGGAACCCCAGCCCCCTACAATTCGTTACCTCCATCGTGACTCATTCAACAGACATCCTTGTTCTCGGAGCCGGGTATGCGGGGCTTACAGCAGCAGCGCTGCTTGCGCATGAAGGCAGGGCAGTCACAGTACTCGAAGGTCATGACACGTTGGGTGGCTGTGCCTCGTTCTTTCGAGTAGGGGGCTATACTTTTGATGTGGGCGCAACAACGTTCAGTGGTGTGTTGCCATCTCAGCCCGCGGGGAGGGTGTTTGCGCATCTCGGACTGAAGCCGGAATTAGTGAAGCAGGATCCCGGAATGCTCATTCGCATGCGTGATCGTGATGTAGTTCGATACGCAGAACCTGAACGCTGGATCAACGAGATCGCTCGACATTTTCCGCATGGCGATCAACGAGGGTATTGGAAGAAACAGTACGATCTTGAACGCAGGGTGTGGTCGATGGTGAATGACCAACCATCATTACCACCAACAACAATTCGCGATTGGCTAGCAATGGTCAACGTGCGATCCATCAAACAACTGCCCTTGCTGCCCGGACTCTTCTCGTCTGCCGCATCAATGATGTGCAGGTACCGTGTTGATTCCGATGTATCGTTTGTGGAGTTCATCAACGAACAACTTCTGATCAGTACCCAAAACACGGCAGATAAAGCCCCCTACCTTACTTCGGCCATGGGGCTTACGTATCCGAGTGAAACGTATTATCCGATGGGTGGGATGTATCGTCCGGCTCTGATGCTCATGAGACATGCAACAGCTCACGGAGCACAGATGAAGTTCCGTCGAACAGTATTGTCCATTGAACAACAATCGTCCGGACGGTGGAGCGTGACGTGTGCGAACGGTGAAACGTATGAAGCATCAACCATTATCTCGTCAATCCCTATATGGAACATGCCGGATCTTCTCTCCGGCAAACCGCAACGGTACTTTGAACGTCAATCGACACACAATCCGGATTCGTGGTGCGCCTTCTCGATGTACTTCGCACTTGAAGGAGTACCACAGTTGTCAAGTCAATACGTGCAGCTCCATCTCGATCGATCTATCCCGGGCGTTCATGCATCCTCGGTCTTCCTCACGTTTTCGCACCCTGATGACAGAGAGAAGGCGCCCCTTGGCCATACAACCGTCACCGTAAGCACACACACACGCTCAGAAGATTGGAAGGGGCTTACCCCAACGCAACATGACGACAAGAGATCGATGATCATGAATGCTGTGATGGACGTTATACAACGCAGAATGCCGGAGTGTTCGGGCCTGACCCCTTTGATACTGCAAGGAGGTACGCCACACACCTGGGAACGATACACAGGCCGGAAGAATGGATTTGTAGGGGGCTTGCCACACTCGATAAAGAGACCCATGGTGTTTATGCCCCCTAATCAGACTCCCTTTCGTGGACTCTACATGATCGGTGACAGCGTTTTCCCGGGCCAAGGCACCCCTGCAGTGATGCTCGGCGCATGGAACACCGTCAACCGTATCTTTGCAACATGAGTGAAGCCGTTCATTCGATGTTTTCGGACATCGCCCCGAGGTACGACCTCGCAAATTCCATCCTCTCCCTTGGTGTCCATCATGCTTGGCGGTCATTGACCGTTAAAGAAAGTGGTGTGAAGCCGGGTGGACATGTCCTTGATTGCGCAACGGGCACAGGCGATCTTGCCCTAGCATTCAAACGCGCAGTTGGACCCACCGGTCGCGTGCTTGGGACCGACTTCAATGCCGACATGTTGTCGTTCGCTCCTGCAAAAGCAAAACGAAAGGGGCTCCACATTGAATTCGAAGTAGCCGATGCCATGAATCTGCCATATGCTGATGCATCGTTTGATGTAGCGAGCATTTCGTTTGGAATTCGAAACGTGGATAAACCTGCAACTGCACTCGGCGAGATGGCTCGTGTTGTTAAACCTGGTGGACGTGTTGTTGTGCTTGAATTCGGTCAGCCCAAAGGGCTGATGGGATTAACGTATCGGTGGTATAGCAAAAGCATCATCCCCTTTATTGGCGGGTTGATTACCGGACATCGCGAAGCATATGAATACCTGCCCACAACAGCCGCTGCGTTTCCGTGCCGAGAAGAGTTTCTCGAACTCATGAAGAGCACAGGACGCCTTGTTGACTGTCGGTACCGTGCACTCACCGGTGGTATTGCCTTTCTCTACGTTGGTACGGTGCGAGCACTGTGAACGTCTGGATTATGGCGGTTCGTCCGTGGTCGCTGATCGCCAGCGCCGCACCCGTGATACTCGCTACGGCACTTGCAGTGGCCGACGGAACGGTGCATTGGCCTAGCTTGCCCTTGCTCCTGATCTGCGCAGCTCTGATTCAGATCTCCTCCAACCTCATCAATGATCTCGAAGACGCAAAACGTGGAGCCGATGCAAAACGTGTTGGACCGTTGCGTGCCGTGAGTTCTGGTCTCATCACGGCGCGGTCCATGCGTAACGTATCAATGATGGTCATCGCAGCAGCGTATGTGATCGGTCAGCCCCTTGTCTTTAGAGCCGGATGGGAGATCCTCCTCATTGGTGTAGTGTGTCTCATCGCGGCATGGGCGTATACCGGTGGTCCGTTTCCCTTGGCCTATCATGGACTTGGTGATGCCGCAGCCTTTGTCTTCTTCGGACTCATCGCCGTTGTGGGTACGTATTACGTCCACGCCTGTGTGTGGAGCGCTGACTCCTTTATTCTGGCACTCGGTCCTGGCTTCCTTGCCGCCAACATCCTTGCTGTAAACAACATCCGAGACATACCTACTGACGCAGAGGTTGGCAAACGCACGTTGGCTGTACGTATCGGCTCCAAATCCGCTCGCAGACTTTACGTTGCCTTAATGCTCGCGGCCATCATCGTCCCATCGTATTTCCTTAGTCAACACCGCGGCCCCTGGCTCTGGCTTCCCGCAGTGGCCCTACCGTATGGCCTCTTCCTTTCCCACATGGTCCTCACACGTAACGGCGCCGAACTCAACAAAGCTCTCGCCGGTACAGCGATGTTTTATGTGTTGTATATGGTTTTGATGGCAGTAGCGCTAGTTACTAGTTACTCAGTTACTAGTTACTCAGTTACGTAGTTACAGCTGTCATAGCGTCAAAACAGTCATAACGTCATAACGTCATAACAGTCATAACGTCATAACTGTCATTACGTCATTGGCTTAACGCTGTGTTTTCATGAGTGGCCTTCACCATAATGGCAGCCACTTCGCGTAGTTGTTCTGGTGATCCCATGTTCCAGGAAAACGTCTTGGTTCGCCCCATATCCTTGATGGTAATGGTTGTAACGGGGGCATCGGGGACATTGTCGATGTACGACGTGTCGAGTGTAAGGAGTTTCTTCTCGCGGATGATGGTGACGAGGGAGCAGAGATCGTCCTTGGATATGGTTCCGAACCACGTTCCCTTGAGGTCGACGTTGGTGCGGCCTTCATAGACTACCTGTCCGTTGCCGCGCACGGTTCCGGTATAGACCGGACACTTGCCAAAACACATGCCCTTGCTGATGCTCACCGAGAAGTTATCAGCCGTAATGTCTTTAACGCAACTATCGGTGCTTGAACATGCCGTTACAATACCGAACATGGTAGCGATTATGATGAGGTAATGCATTCACACTCCGATAACATGGTTGCAGAATGGTGATACGGACGTTACTCTGACCCAACATACGACCACGAGTTTTGCGCCGTTACTCTTTCACGACGTATAACATAGCGAGGTCGTTCATGATTCGATGGTTCTTTTTTATCATCAGCCTGATCTGCATGCTCACGGCATCGATGATCAGTGTTGCACAACCTGCACAGGTGATGCAGTTCCTTGGTAGGCATACGCAACGTCCGGCAACATTCGACAAAGGGTCTGCTGAAGTTGTTACCTACGATCCGGCCTCTAAGACGGCCATTCTCTCCGATGCAAATGGCAACAAGATCTCGTTCATCAACGTTACCAACCCGGCAAGCCCAACACTTATCCGCGATGTGCTTCTCACTGCCTATAACGGCATCGTGAACAGTGTGGCCGTAAAGAATGGTATAGTAGCGGTAGCACTTGAAGATGCAACATCGAAGTCCAATCCTGGCAAGGTATTGTTCTTCGACATGAGTGGAGCGTTCAAAAGTTCCGTTGCCGTTGGCGCATTGCCGGACATGTTAGCCTTTACACCAAATGGTCAGCGCGTGATTGTTTGTAACGAAGGTGAGCCAGAGAATAGCTACACCTTTGACGCAGAAGGGTCCGTGAGCATCATCAACGTTGTAAATGTGAATGCACCTACCGTACAAACCGTGGACTTCCGCTCATTGAATGGAAAGCAGGATTCATTGAGGGCACTCGGTATTCGTATCTATGGTCTAAATGCTACAGTAGCTCAAGACTTCGAACCGGAATACGCAGCGATATCGACCGATGGAGCAACTGCCTATATAACATTGCAAGAAAACAATGCCATTGCAACCATCGATATCGCAACAGCCACACTCGTTCGCGTAACAGCACTTGGATTCAAGGACTATAGTAAGGGGCTTGCCCGCTCCACAAACTATCCTTGGACCAATCGTCCGTCCATCGGAACAACTCCTGCCGGACAAAACATCGCCTTGGGAGGGCTTTCGGGGCTGTGGTTCACTGGATATGGTTCCGATACCAATAAACTCCGTTTCCTTGTACATCCTGACCGCGGACCAAATGCCGAGCCTGTTGTACTACGAGGTCAAACGCGTAGACCGTTCGCTCTTCCAAACTACCAGGCAGAGGTGATCGCTATCGAGCTCGATAGGAGTTCTGGCTCGTACACCATCCTATCTCGCACCAAACTCTTCCGCGCAGATGGAGTGACACCGATCAGCGGTCTTCCCAATCTCCAGGCGGCCGGACAAGGCATTGCCTTTACCGATGAACTTCCAGTGGATCTCAACGGCAATGATCTTCCGAATGACCCATTCGGCGGTGACCTAGAGAGTATCTCTGTTGATGCAGCAGGTACATGGTGGATGGTCGATGAATACCGTCCGGCCATCTATAATTTCAATAGCAATGGGACTCTGATCGCACGTCACATCCCGGCCGGAACAGCTGCATCGGTTGGTGCGGCAGTTGGTACGTATGGCGATGAGACCCTTCCACGGGTCTATGCTTCACGTCGTGCAAATCGTGGCTTTGAGGCATGTGCCATTGAGGGCGACATTCTCTATGCCTTCATTCAATCACCGATCGACAATCCGGATCTTGCCAACGATAACTCTTCAAAGGCCTCTACGTGGTGTCGCATCGTGGCCTTCAACGTTGTTACCAAGACCGTTGTAGGTGAGTACCTCTATCCTATGTTCGAGAAGGCATTTTCGTGTGATAAGATCGGTGATGCCACATCTCTTGGTAATGGCAAGTTTTATGTTGTTGAACGCGATGATGCAACGGGGCTCCGTGCACGCAAGTATGTCTTTGAGATCAATCTCAAGGGCGCAACAAATATCTTCACCAATCCACCCGTACTCGCACCCGGACGCACCGTTGAGTCCCTCACGTTTGCTGAATGTGCAACACTCGGCATTCGTCCCGTGAGTAAGAAGAAGTCGATCTATCTCCCCGGTGTAGGGTATGGCGGATGGGACAAGGTAGAAGGCATCACGCGTATCAATACCAACACCATTGCCGTTGTGAACGACAACGACTTCGGCGTCGGTGGTTCGGTATTGCCAAATCCGCCAAACGGCAGTATCACGGTGAATACCACCAACAACCCCGTTATCGGTGTGATCACGTTTGACAGACCGAACGGTCTTGATCCAAGTGACCGCGATAATGCTGCCGGTTCAGGTGCTGCGGTGAAGATCGGGAACTGGCCGGTATATGGAATGTATCAACCGGATGCAATCACATCCATTACGATCAGTGGCGAAACGTACTTGCTTACTGCCAACGAAGGTGATGCTCGTGAATGGGGCTCCTTCGTCGAGGAAGCTCGTGTTAGTGCATCCACTGTTGTCCTCGATACACTGCTTGCCAATGCCTGGCCCCTTCTCAAGACAAATCCGCAGCTGGGTCGACTGAACATCACCACAACGCTTGGTGACGTGGATGGTGATGGCGACTACGATGAGCTCTACACTCTCGGCGGCAGATCGTTCTCCATCTGGAATGTGGATGGCAATCTCATCTACGATTCCGGTAATGAGTTCGAGACGCGCACAGCGGCTTTCTATCCGTCGAACTTCAATGCTGGTCACACAACGAACTCCATGGACGACAGGTCGGACAACAAGGGTCCGGAGCCTGAGGCCATCACAACAGGTGTGATCAATGACTCAACCTATGCATTCATCGGCTGTGAGCGTATCGGTCACACGTTCATGTTCAACGTTTCGGATGTTGTGAATCCCAAGTACATCGACTACATCAACTCTCGCAACATCACCGTTACACCAAATCTTGCCAACGTAGACAATGGCACTGTTGGTGATCTCGGCTGTGAAGTGATAACGTTCATCCCTGCATCAGAAAGTCCAAACAACACGGATCTGCTCCTTGCCGGTAATGAGATCAGCGGCACGATGAGCGCGTACCAAGTGCGCATCCCGCGTATTGGTAGCATCCCTGCAGCGGTAATCAATCACTGCATTCCGGACAAGCTCACTCTTACCGTTGCAGCAACCGGTCCGTCACTCACATACCAGTGGATGAAAAACGGTGTTGATATTGTGGGCGCTACGTCGGCTACCTACAGCGTTGACGTGGTCAACACCTCATTTGCGGGAAGTTATGCTTGCAAGATCCGCGCTGCTGGTGGAATGACCATCACTCCACGAGCTACGCAGGTGAACGTTTTCCAACGTACCAAGATCACACTTGAGCCAAAGGTTCTCACGCAGGTTGACGTTGGCGTCACCGTGAACCTTGCGATCGACGCAACCAATACCGCGGGGGAGACCTATCAGTGGTTTAAGGCAGGTATGGCACTTACAAATGGTGTCAAATATGCTGGCGCTACATCGAAGAACCTGACCATTCGCAACGTCACGTTCGCAGACACGTCCGGCAAGTACTACTGCGTTGTTACTGGCGGCTGTAGCAGCGTCCGCTCACGTGATGCACGTGTCTACATTCCCGTAATCACCATTACGCTCCAACCACGCGACACCACAGTCTGTCCTGGTGACACGGTAGTCCTGAGTGCTGGTGGTACATCAACTGGTGGCGATGCAGGGGTTGGATATCAATGGAAGTATGTAACAGGCGGGAATCTCGCCGATGGAGGACGTTTCACAGGAACCGCAAGCCCAACGCTTCGCATCAATGGTGTACGTCCGGAGGATTCGCGCGAGTACGTCTGTGTTGTGACTGGATTCCCTTCAAAGGACAATCGCTTTACAAACCCAGTGATGATCAATGTACGTCAAGCACCGCAGATCACTCGTCAGCCATCAGCACCAAACGGACAGACGATCGACGACGTTTGTGCGGGTAATAACTTCCAGCTCGATGTGATCGCCCAAGGTGAGAACATTTCCTATCAATGGTATCGAGACAACAAGGCAATCCCACTTGCACAAAGCGCTCGCTACGATTCGCGTGTTCCGGGCGTCTACAAGGTTCGCATCAGTGGTGCCTGTGGTTTCTTCACAGAAAGCACACCGATCACGCTCCGCGGAATCACCAAGCCGCAGGTTGGCAATGGTTCTCCTGACCTTATCCGTGTTGAAGAAGGCAAGGGCTTTACGCTCATCGTTAACGTGGAATCAGGATCGCTTCCCGTAACCTATCAGTGGGCCAAGGACGGTAGGAATATCACAGGTGCAACAGGCGCCACCTACACCGTGGACAAGTCGTTTGCAGCCGACGCCGGTCGGTATGTTTGCGTCGTTACAAATGAGTGTGGTATTGACCTCTCCAACGTCTCAGAAGTCCGCGTCTATCGCGAAGATCCAACCTCCGTGGGTGAGACTGACGAAAACGGACTTTCGGCTCGTTGTGAACCAAATCCATTCTCGTCAAGCACAACCTTGCGCATTGGCACACCATCTGACGGTACGGTTCGACTAACAGTCAGCGATCTGTCGGGCCGAACGGTCTACACCATCACTTCTCCCGATCTCACAGCAGGCGACCACACATTCGCACTTCAAGCAGCTGACCTCGGCGCGGCAGGCGTGTACCTTGTACGCATTGAGCACCCGGCGGCAACGGTTGTACGTCGGATCGTCTTGGTGCCGTAAGAAGCCCCTTCCCAACACAAGCACTTTTCCACACGGCGGCGTTCGACCACATCGGACGCCGCCGTTGCGTTATGTTTGCGTCTATGACACGAGAAACCCTGACAACCGCTATCTATGATGTTGCCCATCTCACCGGAGAGTTTCTTCTTCGCAGCGGGATCACGAGCAACGAGTATTTCGATAAGTATCAGTTCGAAAGCGACCCGAAGATCCTCGCTGCTATAGCGGAGAAGATGGCAACGCTGATTCCGGAGGGGACGGAGATCCTTGCCGGACTAGAGATGGGTGGGCTGGCCATCGTTACGGCTCTCTCGCTACACACAGGCATTCCCGCCGTGTTTGTGCGCAAGAAGGCCAAGGATTATGGCACGTGTAAGCTTGCAGAAGGTCCGGATGTTGCGGGCAAACGCGTGTTGATCGTAGAAGATGTGATCACCAGTGGCGGTCAGGTGATCATCAGCGGAAACGATCTCCGTCAACTCGGCGCACTCACCGACCACGTTGTGTGTGTAATCGATCGTGAACAGGGAGGTCGAGAAAAACTACGCGACGCTGGCTTCGAACTCCTCGCCCTCTTTTCCATGACAGAACTCAAGGCAGGACGATGAAGATCATCAGTTGGAATGTGAATGGCATTCGGGCCGGACACAAGAAAGGTTTCTTGGATTGGGTGGCCGAGGCAAAGGCCGATGTGATCTGCGTTCAAGAAACCAAGGCGGACGTAGACAAGATTCCTGAGGAGGTTAAGGGGCTTGCTGGATACCACACCTTCTGGCATTCGTGTTCCATCAAGAGCGGATATTCCGGCGTTGGTGTGATGTCGAAGATCAAACCAGAGAACGTTACCGAAAAGATTGGCATCGAAGAGTTTGATGGAGAAGGCCGCATTCTCGAGATAGACTACGGCTCGTTCCTGCTGTACAACATCTACTTCCCAAATGGATCATCTGGAAACAAACGTGTGCCATTCAAGCTTCGCTTTTATGATGCAGTGATGGAGCGCTGGGCTCAACAACGAATGGAAGGCCGCCGTATCGTAGTCTGTGGCGACTACAATATTGCGCATAAGGAGATCGATCTTGCCAGACCGAAGGAGAATCAGAAGACTACAGGGTTCCTACCCGAAGAGCGAGCAATTCTCGACAGAATGGTATCACAGAACTGGCTCGACTCCTTTAGAGAGTACCACCCAGATGAGCCAGACTGTTACTCCTATTGGGACCAGATAACACGAGCCCGAGAGCGCAACGTAGGATGGCGAATAGACTACCATTGGATTACCCAAGACCTTCGTCCAGCACTCAAAAATGCATGGATCTCCAGCGACGTGATGGGTAGTGATCATTGTCCGGTAGGGATCGTGTTGAATCCGTAGCCAGGCTTAAGATGGGACTGAAGATGGGACTTGGGATGGGACGTAGGATGGGACGTAGGATGGGACGTAGGATGGGACGTAGGATGGGACCGAAGATGGGACTTGGGATGGGACTTAAGATGGGAGGGTGCGTTTGCGCCAGGTAAGATAGAGAGAGGCGCTTGCGGCGAGGAACACCAAGTTCTTGATAATGTATTGACCCACCAGGGTGAGACCGTAGGGGACTGCCGTATATGCTACTGCAAAGCCCCCTACAATAGGGATAAACGTGCCGGCCATATGGACCACAAAGAGAACAAGCGTGACCTTCGTGAGTTTCGGGACAAGGAACATTACTCCTAGGATAACCTCGCACACGCCAAGGACGGTCACCACCGTTGAGATCGACGTCCATGAAAGTGTGAGTTCCACAAGATCATGAGCTGGGCTCAGATCCACCAGCTTCAGCGCTCCGAACCACACATACACGATGGCAAAGGACCAGCGCAACAACGATTCAAGATTGCGAGCGAGGAAGGAGTCAACAGAAGACGTTTTCATGGCGCAAAAATACGATCTAACATCGGGCTTTAGCCCGATGTGGCGGGCAGGGCTTTATTCTCGGCTCACCCCACTCGCTGCGCTCATTGCCCCTCTCATCATGAGAGGGGCTGTTGACAAATGACGAATTGCACGAACCGGCACCCCTTCTCAGAATGAGAAGGGGCCGGGGGATGAGCCAAAGAACATTCTGCCCCTAACCCTTTACAACGGTACGATCACATCCGCCAGTGCCAGCAGTTCTGTGAGGTCCGGAAGAAGGGGTGAATCAGGTTCTACCGCATGTACGGTACCGTTGATCGTGACAATGATAGCAGTACCTGCCTTGCGTGCAACATCGCGAGCATCACTGGCAGCACGGATGGCGGCGGCTCCAATTCGTTGTAGTCCAACATCACTGCTCAGCAGGGCTTCACGTATGTCCAATTGTGGAATCGTTTCATCGTGTTGCTGAACCATACGTACTCCAATCGTAGAGATGGCACTCATCGACGAGACCTCGGTAAAGTTCGTGAAAATTCTGTTTGCTGCGTTCAATCCGACGACGAAGAACGTCAATGTCAATGCTGTGTCCGCCTTCTCGTATGCGCATCTGTACGCGCACGATCGACGTGTTGACATCTCGTATCCAGAGGTAGATCATTGCAAGGTAGTAGCCCTCTGATCTGTACGTCAAAAGTCTCTGTGCGAGACTCCTACCTGATAGAGTAGTCTCGATCGCAAATGACTGTCGCTGCCTCACCAAGTCATCCATTGTTTCGATCGCGATTCTCCCGGCGCGAATGTCACGCTGGTCATTTGGTACATCGATCAATGATGCAGCAATGTCATCGGTATTCACGAACACTTCGCATTCCGGAATCTACGCCAGATACCATCGTGCAAACGTGGTCTTCCCAACTCCGTTGGGTCCAGCGATAATGAAGATGAAGGGGGCACGCACATATCATACGTGCGATTGAACGTGCAAAACGTGACGTTCGTATTATTCTCGGCTCACCCCACTCGCTACGCTCGTTGGCACTTCTCTCGGCTCACCCCACTCGCTACGCTCGTCGCCCCTCTCATCCTGAGAGGGGCTATTGATCGATGACAAATGACATAATGCACGAACCGGCACCCCTTCTCAGAATGAGAA
>CALMZQ010000100.1 GCA_937870915.1 uncultured Ignavibacteria bacterium | reverse complement strand
AGCGTGACGCTGAATACTGGCGAAGTGTATCTGGTGAAAGGTGATGGCGCTACCCGAGGTGTTTTTGACCTCACAGGGACGAAGATCACCGCCACACGTCCGATTGGTGTGATTTCCTTCCACGAACGAACAACAATGCCCAACATGCTCGTTAACGGCAACGGGCGGAATCACCTCGTTGAGATGTTGACGCCGATATCTGCATGGGGCAAGACCTTTACATCACTGGAGTTGCCAAGAGAATCCGTGAATGGACAGGGCAAGGGCGACGTCTTTCGTGTGGTAGCCGGTGATTCGAACACAAACTGGACCCTGAAGTATTATGACGAAGTTACTGGACAACTTCTCGGTCAGAGCGGAGGTACGCTTGTAAAAGCCGGTGACTTTGCAGACATAGGCAACGTAGCCTCACCATCGCAAATCACCAATGGATTTGCCGTGTGGGAAACCACGAAGCCGGCATGTATCATGCAGTATTCGTGCTCGAGCTCTTTTGATGGAGACCCTAATCTCGACCCGTTTATGATCTCCGTTCAGCCGCTCGAGTCCTACACAAAGGACCTGACATTCTGTGTCGCTTCTGAATCCGCATTTGGCAAACATCGTGTATCGATAGTTGTTTCGGTTCTACCTGGAGTTCAGGACACCATCGCTGCGCTAAACTCCATACAGCTCGACGGCGTTCCCCTTGCAACACATGTGAATGCTTTCGCTCCAAAACTTCTCAAAACGAAGATGCCGAATGGCATGTACTGGGCTCGAGTTGGGCTGAGTGGCGCAGAAGTAGGTCATGCGATTACGTCAAACGATTCCGTTGTGGTAGGAGGATATGTTTTTGGGTATGGGGCTTTCGATGCCTATGGATGGAGTATTGGTGGGATGAGTACTCCGCCCGTAACTGTTGACACCCTGGCACCACTCATCGTTCGAACCAAGGGCGAGTGCGGCACATGGTCGATGGAGGCAACCGAACTGCGCAACATTCCGGATCCGCCTCTTGCCATAACTGCGGACACGAATCAAGTAGAGACCGGCATTGCGAAGATCGATACCGTGAGCGGCGCATCAACAAACAACTACGTACTCGCATTGATCACAAGTCAAACATTTCCCGTGAGTCCTTTCTACACACGATTTCAGTATCGATGGACCGTGGTTGACAATCTGAAAGATGCTCGCGCTGAATACTTCGTAGAAGACTTCGCTGGTAATAGGGTCCTTGACACGTTGGTATATGACGCACCGGTTTTTGTCGATACAATGCCACCGATCACAGCGTTGATCTCCGAGGATAGTGTGCAATGGAAATTTGAAGCAACAGAACTTCGGAACGTCCCAACCCTACCAGTGGCCTGTCCGGTGTCCGGGCATCAACGGGAGTCTGGTCTCACTCTCATGCAACTCGATGCAGCCTCTACGAATCTGACGTTGGCCATTACGTCCGGGACGCAGTTTCCTCCCGACTCCATGATCAAGCGTGCAGAGTTTGTCGTCCGTGTGATCGATCCAAGCATCGCTGCATTTGGTATTGTTACAACTGCAGACAAATCCGGCAATGTGACGTATGACACCATTCGGTACCAATCACCGACCTCGGTAGATGGCGAGAGTTCGAGTGGCGTCTTCATGACCATTGTGCCAAATCCCGTCATCGATGACTGTCGCGTGTCTTGGTCGAATCAATTGCATGCAACGGTAGTGGAGGTCATAGATCTTCACGGCAGAATTGTGCTGAAGCAACAGGTCATCGATGGTGGCACAGAAGCTATGATCGATGTGAGCCCCCTACCAACAGGTTCCTATACAGCCCGTGTGAGAGGTTCAGGTGCTACAGCAACACAAAGATTCATCGTTCGATGAAACGTCACCGTCAGTCAACAGTCAATAAGCTTGTTCACCACCACAACCGAGAGTTTACACCATGTATCGCATGATTCAGTTTGTTGTGTGCATCCTGTTCCTTGTAGCGTCCAGCAATGCCCAAGTCCCTCCCGAAGTTGCAAAAGCACTCCTAAGTGTCAATACAACGCAGGGCAAAGAATTCTGGATAGCCATTCCACCGAATGAATTGCAGCCCTTTACCGTGAACGAGCTCGAGGTATACATTACATCAGCCTTTGACACGGAGGTCACAATCTTTGAAGCGGGCCACGACAAGACGTACAAACGGGCCATAAAAGCAATGGAGATACGTACGCTCTCGGACTCTCGTGGAGAGACCAACTGGACTTGGGAGATCAGAGAACCAGAGCAGGTAGTTCGCAAGGGCATCCGCATAACGTCCGAGCACCCTGTTTGCGTCTATGTGATGAACTCGAAAACCACAACCTCAGACGGTTACCTTGCCGTCCCGGTATCAGCTTGGGAAACTTCCTACCTGCACTGCAGCTATTTCGACTTCAAAGAGGTACGTGCCTGGGCAGGGGGCTTTGTGGTTGTTGCGGCTGAAGACAACACCGCGGTGACGATACAATTGCGAGGAACCGGTGAACTAGATGCGAGAACAGCCGGCGGGCGGCGTATTGACAGTAGCGCTTATACCGAGATTCTCAACGCAGGTGACGTGTACATGGTAAAGGGCGATGCTACAACACGTGGGGTGTTTGACCTTTCCGGAAGCTCCATCACCGCGGACAAACCGATCGGACTCTTGAGCTTTCATGAACGAACAACAATGCCAAATCTCTTGGTGAACGGAAACGGTAGGAACCACCTCGTGGAAATGATGTATCCAACATCTACCTGGGGCAAGCGGTACTCAACGATTGAATTCAACCGAGAACACCTGAACGGTATGGGCAACGGCGACGTCTTCCGTGTTATGGCACGCGATGCAAACACACGTTGGAGCGTGAAATACTACAGTCTCGCTACGAAGCAACTCTTGGGTCAAGGCGGAGGTGTTCTTGCTCGTGCCGGAGAATTCGCAGATCTGAAGCAGGCAGGTGCTCCAGGCAATCTCACGCAGGGGTATTCCGTGTGGAGTGCCGACAAGCCTATCCAAGTGATGCAATACTCCTGCTCTTCTTCGTGGGATGGAGATCCGATACTTGACCCGTTCATGGTTCGTTTAACTCCAGAGGAACAGTATCTGGTAACGACGATGTTTGAGTCCCCCACTTCTGCGAAATGGGGCAAACATCGATTGAATATCATCGCCAAGGTCGATACCAGCTCACCAACCTACGTCGAAGATCTGAAGTCGCTCCAGCTCGACGGAATTCCTGTTCACCAACATCCGAGCAGCGTTGGATCAAATCTCCTCCTCAACACGATCGGGGATGGTCACTTCTGGGCATCGATAGACTTTGGGCCTTCGGCGAACTCCCACATTCTTACGAGCAACGGCAACGTAAAGGTTGGAGGGTATCTCTACGGCTATGGTGAATTCGACGCTTATGGCTGGCCGGTTGGCGGAAGTACAAGTGAGTTGGGCTCCATAGACACCATGCCCCCTGTAATCGTTCGAGGCACCGAGCTGCCGGCTTCCTATGCCTTCACAGCTACGGATCTTCGAAATAGTGAGCTTGGCAGTCCCGACGCCGTTCAGCGCGAGAAGGGGATCGCAGTGATCGATACCGTACTCGGCGGTGGAAGCACCAATTTCCGGTTGATAGGTCCGGCAAAGCGAACAATGGACCGAATGGACAAACTCTCATCCGCTTCGTTTACCTGGGAGGTTGTGGACCTCTCTAAGGATGCCCGAGTAGTGTACTACGTTCAGGACTGGGCAGACAACGTAACCACAGACTCCATCCTCTACCAAACTCCAACCGGCATACACGAGACCGAGCAACCAACTTCAATCGCCGTAACCCCCAATGTTACGAACCACTTCGCTCGTATTACATGGCCATCTGCCATGGCACCGAACCGCATCTGTATCGTGGATCTAGAAGGCAAGGTTGTGGTATGTCACGAATCCCCCGCTGGCGGGTTCCTCGATCTGGACCTCGATACCGTAGCGCCTGGTCAATACTTGGTACTCGTGATAGGAAGTGGGGGAACAAAATCTGCACCCCTCACGGTTTTCAGGTAAAGTACTTCGACAATCAAAAAGCTATGGTCAATTGGTAACGCAATGGCCAACTTTTTGTTTATCATAGTGCCGATGTACCGGACGTGTGGATCACGCGGTGCCTCATAGAGTAGACTTTCTGTTGTTTGGAGGTTTTCATGATCATGCGATACACATCGCGGACGCTTTTCGTCATTGCTCTCTTCGTAGTGACCGCCCTTAGTGCGACTGCACAAAAGAAGGTTCCATCTGCAGAGCAAATGTTGAATTCAACAGGCGCCCTTGGCACGGACTTTTGGATTGCAATTCCGCCCAATGAGGTGAATCCCTTCCCCGTAAATCAGCTCGAGGTTTATGTAGCCTCTGCCTTTGATACGGAGATCACCGTCTTTGACGCCTCTGGTGACAAGACCTATAGACGTCAAGTGAAGGCAATGGAGATTCGCACGTTATCCGATGCCCGCGGAGAAACAAACTGGACGTGGGAGATCAGAGAGTCGGAACAAGTTGTTCGCAAGGGTGTGCGCATCACCTCGAAGAAGCCGATATCGGTCTATGTGATCAACTCAAAGACCACAACATCCGACGGCTATTTGGCGATCCCGGTTAGTGGTTGGGGTAGGGAATATGTCGCTACGTCATATTACGACTTCCGCGAAAGCCGTGCGTGGGGTGGTGGTTTTGTAATCGTGGGTGGTGAACAAGGAACGATCGTTGAGATCAGCTTGCGTGGCGTAGGAGAGCTGGATGCCAAGACAGCTGGTGGCAAACGCATCGGCGATCCACCCTTCCAAGTGACGCTCAATGATGGCGAAGTATACATGGTTAAGGGTGATGCTACCACACGTGGCACGTTCGATCTGACTGGTTCGAAGATCACATCAGATAAACCCATCGGCATCATCTCCTTCCATGAACGCACAACAATGCCCAACCTTTTGGTAAACGGCAATGGCCGGAACCACCTTGTGGAGATGACTCCTCCGGTAACGGCTTGGGGCAAAAAGTATGTCACCGTTGAATACAACCGTGAGCACTTGAACGGTCAAGGCGTTGGAGACGTTTTCCGCGTTGTTGCAAAAGAACCAAATACAAAGTGGTCGCTGAAGTACTACAACAAGGCCAATGGCAGCGTGATGGGTCAGGGTGGTGGCGTACTTGGTAAGGCGGGTGAATTCGCCGACCTTACACAAGCAGGCGCTCCTACCAACATCACGCAAGGCTTCTCGGTATGGACTGCGGATAAGCCAATCTTTGTGATGCAGTATTCGTGTTCTTCAACGTGGGACGGAGACCCGATCCTTGATCCTTTCATGATCAACGTAACGCCTGAAGAACAATTCCTAACGAGCACGATCTTCCAGTTCCCTACTGCGGCCAAGTGGGGCAAGCACAGGCTCAACCTGATCGTAAAAGTTGATACCACGTCTCCAACGTATATCGACGATCTGAAGTCTCTGGTGATCGATGGTGTTCCGGTGTACCAACACCCAACTGCTGTCTCACCAAAGCTCCTTTCTACGAAAATGCCGAACGGACTTTTTTGGGCATCACTCGATTTTGGTCCAAGCGCCGCCGCACACCGCATTAGCGGTAATGGCGAGGTGAGCTTTGGTGGTTACATCTACGGCTATGGTGAATTCGATGCCTATGGCTGGCCGGCTGCTGCCGGTTTCCGTCCAACAGGTTTTGTGGATACCATGCCGCCCGTTATCAAGGGAGATTCACTTTGCGGTGATTACACGTTTGAAGCCACGGAACTGCGCAACATTCCTGACCCACCGGCAACTGTTATCAAGGATACAGACCAGGTTGAGACAGGCATTGCCATGATCGACACCGTACCAGGCTCTAACAGTTACAACTACGAGCTTGTTCTTGAAACAGCGCAAACCTTCCCTGCCGACCCATCGTACAAGCGTTTCAAGTATCAGTGGAACGTGATCGATAAGAGCAAGGATGCGTACTGCGTGTATTTCGTCCGCGATTTCTACGACAACGTCACGTTTGACACATGCTGGTATTTCGCCGACAGAATTTCCTTCTCACCCAATCCGTTGGACTTTGGAAAGATCCGGCTTGGGACAAGCAAGGCGATGGACGTAACTATCACGAATAATTCTGATGCAGAAGTGCAGCTGAAGATTTCTGACATCATGCTCGGCACGTATTTCACAATCACAGGCGGTGCAGTTCCACCGGATGTGATCATACCGGCAAAGGGTTCTCACACGATTCAGATCACGTACAACGGTACTCGGGAAACTGGGGATGTTCGTACTGACTGGGACAAGGACACTCTTACCATCGGTACGGCCTGCGGTTTCTTTAAGCATCCCCTCACGGGTGTTGCCGCAGTACCACGCATATCTGTAGAAGACTTCGATGCCGGTACTGCCTCGCTCAATGAAGAGCGTTGCAAGACGGGTGGACTGAAGATCTCTAATCCAGGCTCCGACACGCTTGTGATAACAAGTATGAGCGGATTCAATGGAACCAACTTCTCTGTTTCAAACCCAACAACACCACCGCTTCCACTGAGCATTCCTCCTAAGGGTTCTGTCAACCTTGAAAAGATCTGCTACAAGAGTGCAACGATCACGGTTGATAACATCGATGTTACGTTCAGCAATAACGGCGACGGACCTGACTCGGTCTCGAACTGGACGGGCAATACACAATCTCCTGGTCCAAACATCACCGGATATGATTGGAAGGAGCGACGCATTGGTTCGGTGTTCCAATCGATCTGCTATGTATACAACACTGGCAACGAAGTTTTGAAGCTCAGAGACGTTACATTCACCGACGGAAGCAAGTATTATCCTGCAGGTTCGAATGATGCGAACTATATCTTTAAGATCGCTGCCGTGTTGAATAATGGTGCGCCCCTTACCGGCTCAATGGATCTCTCGGGTCGAGACTCGGTTGCATTAGATTCCGCCACAGTAATCGTCCTCTTCCGTCCTGATGGTGAACGCGTGTTTGACGATCCGATCATCCCCGTATGGGAGGGTGAAGGCGATACAGTGCAAGCTGAACTTCGCGGTGAAGGTATCATTCCAAAGATCGATACAGATCCTGTGAACCTTACGTGTATCGAGACGCCGGAAGGAACACCCGTGCGGCGTACAATCACGATCACCAATGCTGGCTCGATGCCACTTACGGTTAGTGGGCTAGCGCTCAAGGCTCCGGTAACACCTGGTTATGCTCTGATTGCGCCGCCAGCAACACCATTCGTGGTTGCTCCTAGCGGAGGCACGCAGGTCATCACCGTGGAGTACACTCGTCCAGCTCTCTACCTTGGCGCGTCGGTAGGCACCATAGTTGTTACCCACGATGCAACGCCGGGCAATGGCATTGATTCCACTACGCTAACACCAGTACCACCGCTCGAAGAGACGGTGACAGTGGCGTCGTGCTCCGAGCCGGACATCTCAACAGGAGACCGCGATTTTGGACGTCAACTTGCCAACTGTGATAGTCCGATCGCTACGTTCCCGATTACTAATCCGAGCGGATCCAACAAGCCACTTGAAGTGAGAGAGATCTTCGAGACAGGTGCAG
>CALMZQ010000099.1 GCA_937870915.1 uncultured Ignavibacteria bacterium | reverse complement strand
GATGAGTTCCGCATCTGGAATGTAGCGCGCTCGGCAGATGAAATACAATCTACAATGTTCCGCAGACTGCCCCCTCCAAGTGAGAACGCAAAGATCGTTGGATGCTGGCGCTTTGATGAAGGTTCCGGGAGCACGGCAAAGGATGCGGTGCGTAATCGGCAGCTTACACTTACGTCCACAACAGAGTGGACTGCAAGTGGGGCAACGGTTGCGTGCGAAGACGTATCACCACTCGCCTCGCCAACATTCCTTGCCGGAGTTGGTTCGGCACCTCGTCAGCGAGACCATCGCAATCAGATATCATGGTCTTCTGTGGCAACTCAGCGTGGTGCTGTCTGGTATGACGTAGAGGTTGCTGATGCCAGCGGGGCGTCGATCATTACTTCGGCCAACAATGTAACCACCTCATCATTGCAAAAGGTTGAGTACGACCTTGGTGAGCTTCCTGCTGATTCAACAATGAACGTTCGGGTGCGAGCTCGATCGGCCTATACACAAGGACCGTGGGTGGAGAGCACTATCTCAACACAGGTCCCGTGTGAAGGAAAGGTTGTGCGATTCAGTGGTGGAGGTGAGCGATTCACCAGCACCGACTTCCTCTTTAGTGGCAAGGCAGTTACCGTCGAATATTGGAGCTTAGTAACTACCGATCAACTTGTTCGCAGCGTTGCCTTCATGGCAGGTGAGGCAGATAATGAACAGCGCAGATTTCAGGCACATGCTCCGTGGGACGACAAAACGTACTACTGGGATTATGGAAACTGGAGAGAGGCGGGAAGAGTATCTGCATCGTACGAGGGTAGCCTAGGATCATGGACGCATGTTGCACTTGTCAGTAACGGCTATGACACAATGGCCGTGTATCTCAACGGTGCACTCGTGAAGCGCTCGAGTTTCTCCGACGCACCCGGTGCACTTAGGCAACTCACAATTGGCGGCAATCCATTCTCGAGGAGTTATCATAAGGGCTCGATGTGCGATCTGCGCATCTGGAATGTTATGAGGAGCCAGGCACAGATCCGCAACACTATGTTCGAGCGAATCACGGAGCCTCGTTCAAATCTGATCGGTAGTTGGCTGTTGGATGAGGGAAGGGGCTTGCAGACCACAGACGTTACCGGGAGATCTAGCAATGCAGTCAGCGCAACAGAGATTACGTGGGATGACGTAACGATGAAGCTCATGCAGGCTCCTGCCGTTGTTACCGGGCGTAGGGATGTGCAGCGTGCCGATACCGCATCATACAGAGCGCGTACAACCACAGACGTTTCGTATTTGTGGACTGTGTCCGGTGGAACGCTCACGAGCTCCGATGCAACGAATACAATCGTCGTTTCATGGACAGGAGCAGACAGTATCGGTGCCGTTACTCTCACGCGCACATGGCCAGGTGGATGCAGCGATGTAACCACTACCACCGTGCGACTCTACACAACACTTGATGTGGCAAACGATGTTGGGCGTTCTTCAACGAACATCCTTGTGCATCCGAATCCGGCCTCCGACAACTGCACTGTAGTCTGGAATGGTACAGAACGCGCAGTTGGATTTGATGTGGTAGATGCTCAAGGCAGGATTGTCTATGCCTCTCACCTCATAGATGGTTCGGCTCTTATAGACACGCAGCGATTTTCATCCGGATCCTACACGATACGTATCACAACAGAGCGATCCGTTTATGCGCAGCGTTTTGTTGTGCAGAGATAAACTGCCGTATCAATGAACGATCAGAACGGGTATGGCCTTTCGGCTGTGCCCGTTTTTCGTTTCAAAAAGGTAAGTGCCCGACGGCCATGTTGAGACATCAATGACGCGGTTTACCTGCGACTCAATGATCTTCACAATAACACCCTGCATCGTCATGATGTGAATCTCACCCTCGGGAAGAACGACCTGAGTTGATGCAGGATTCGGATACGGTAATGCAGTTGTTGTATGCGTTTCAGATTCGATGTCGTTTGGAGTTTGCAGGCTGATCCTCTTTACGCGGTTTCTCATCATGAAGTAGGCATTGTTGGAGTTGTTGTACACCGGTGGTAGAGAGGCAACAACCTCGCGTTTGAAATTCTGCGAATCAAAATAGTTGTACGGATCGTGAGTGAACACTAGAGGACCTGTTGCACCGAGCGGGTCGTCAAAGGAGTACATACCGCTTGGCGATCCAAAGAACGACTCGTCGTTCCGGAAGTTGATAAGGTCTCCTCTAACCGGCATCGTGAATGGACTTCCATCATCACGTACAACGCCACCAGTGAGCGAATCAGACCAAGCCCCATAGATCCGTGAATCCATAAGAATCATTGCCGACGTGATCGCTTCGCGAGTATCAAATGAGAAGCTGCGCCATGTGCGTCCATTGTCGCGTGAGATGCATGATTCGAACGGCGTTGTAAGCACTAGCGTGTGATCAAAGACGCGACTGGGATGCCCCCTCCTATATCCTTCAAAAGTCCAACTCCTCCATGTAGAGCCAGCATCAGTGCTGATGTTGACAAACTTTGAACACACGGTTATGGTATCGCCATGAATTGTAATTGCGCTTGGTATCGTGTCTGCAACGAAGAGGAATGTGGTAGTGGATGTATTAATAGAAGCGCGAACGATTGTATCATTAATGGCGGCAACAATGTTGCCATCAACGTCAACGGCATACGCGGCAAAGGGTTTTGAAAGGGGGCGCATCGACCAAGAGAAACCACCATCCACGGAAGAAAAGAGGTGTGGTCCAAGTGTTTGATAGGCGTCATTATCTTCGATCAATCCCGTGATAACCAAGAGTTCACTGCCGGCGAGCGTAAGCGTCCTCCCATTCGGCAGGAAGTGTCTGCGAGGCACTGCGTGCGCTGGGCCGAGTAGAATTGAGTCGTTGGACTCTATTCGGGCATAGGCCAGCCGCATTCCACTGATATGCCAATGCGGACGAAGATCTCGGCGATACCACCACGCCACTCCGGCTTGGATGTTGTGCGTTGTCGGATTGCTATTGGATGTTTGTTGGATAGAGTCAATCCTCGACCCCGTGGCGAAGTAGAGTTTTGCTGCTCCATTACTGATCGCTTCCGGTGTAACAACTACTGCGCCGCCGCCGTAGAGAGACGCCGTGAATCGGGCCTGAAGTGCGTTGTTGAGATGGGGAGTGTGACCCGCGATGTTGTGCTCTTGAGCTGTGTGATGCCAAATGGCGCGCAATGGCCGTATGATCCGTTCCGTTCCCTGATCGTTGATCGTATCTGTTACAAACACAACGGAGACCGAATCCGAAAGCGCTTGGAGAAACGTTGCATCGCGATCGAGCTGACGTCTGGCAACTACTGTGTTTGCCGACGCATCGATCAGCTGAAGCGTACGAGTTGCGGAATCGTAGGCTACAACGTGTGCGTAGTCAGCTGCCGACAACATTGTTGCTGTAGAACCGGTGCCACTGACGGTATCGATCCGAACATTACTGTCAACGAGTGACAATCTGATAACATGTCCATCTCGAAGAGCAAATGCGAACACCCCACAGCGAACAATGCTTCGTCCTTGTACTGGAAAACCAGGGATGGCTGCTTCAGTTCGTGTTGGAACATCGATGGCTAGAATGATATTGTCCGTGGTAGAGACAAAGCCTCGTGTGGGTGATACAAGGGCAACGCCGTCAAAGATCTTTGAGCGATAGTCTGAGGTGATGCCCACAAATCCGGGACCCGGCATGGTCGTTACCACCCCGTCGCCAACCCCAACAATTGTTGGCTCGAGTTCTGCCGTGATGTCCATGGCAAGGATCGTGCGCATCTCCGGAGGCAGGAAAGGATACGTTTTTTCCGTGTATTGCGCACTCAGCCATGTTTGAGTAGCAGAAAGCAATAGTGTGATGAAGGTTATGCGTAGTTTCATGTATGTACGAACTCCCAAATGACTCTTTCGAAACTACAACCGAGCTATACGCGAATATCGTGCAATCGCTCGAGCATATGACCGAAGGAGAGTCCAATCTCATCGCAAACCTCGCTAATACGTCGTCTGTGCTCTACCATTGCCTGCGTGATGTCAATTGGGCAGGATCGTATCTATTTGACGGAACGGAGTTAGTTCTTGGCCCATTTCACGGTAAACCGGCATGTATCCGTATTGCGATGGGCAGAGGAGTTTGCGGATGGGCAGCTGCTGAGCAACGGACAGTGCTCGTGCCCAATGTTGCCGAGTTTCCCGGACATATCGCCTGTGATGCCGTAAGCAGATCTGAGATCGTGGTCCCGCTTGTGAAGAACAATGAGCTGATTGGCGTGATAGATGTGGACAGCCCCCTCCTTGATCGGTTTTCTGACGATGATGCCCGCGGGCTCGAACAAATAGCTGCGCTGCTGATGTCACGCTTGACGTTGTAGAACACACAGTAGAGGATGATACTTTTCATCCTCCTTCTCGTTCTTGCCTTCTCAACCTCAAAAGCACAACTGCTCATCACCGAGGTGCATCCAACCCCCGCCGGCGGAGAGCCTGAGTGGATCGAGATGGTCAACATCTCAACGCGAACTGTCTCTCTTGATGACCATCTGATATGCGATTCTCGGTCGTGCTCTCGTATCAATACAGTCAAGATCCCGATAGGGGGCTATGTAGTCCTCACACGCGATGCGGAAGCGCTTCGCGAGTCGCGGTGGCTACCACGCGAAGCAGTAGTTGTAGAGGTTGCCCTCCCATCGTTGAACAACACAACGGACGTGGTAGCATTACGCACGTCTGATTCTGTGCTGATTGATAGCATGAGCTACGATGTGCGACGGAATGTCAGAGGGAGATCCATCGAACGTGGTGGTGATGACCGAGACGGAGTAGTAGCCTATGATGGTACATGGGCCGCCAGCCTTGCGCGTGATAGTGCAACCTGTGGGCAGCAAAACTCTCGTGTCACTCGTGAACGGGATCTATTCTGCTCTCAAGCAATAGCCTTGGACGATGGTGTTCTTGTTGATGTACGAAATATGGGGCGTAGTCCGATGCCGGCAGTCTCGATCGAGCTTGCCACGGATAGATCTACCGTTTCTGCGACGACAGGTGACCTAGATGCAGAGATGACGTGGACGTGGAAGGTGCCCCTTTCAGATATTGAACTCGGGAGATATCCGGAAGAGCGAAACATCCGTGTTGTCTTATCTGTAGATGACGACCGACCTGAGAATGACACCTCCAACGTCATGCTAACGTTTCCGCCCAGGAGGGGAACGATGCTGATCAACGAAGTGCTGGCTGACCCGTTGCCCGGCTCCTGCGAGTACGTGGAGGTGTGGAACGGAACACCCGACAGTGTAGATCTTGATGGATGGATTGTTGAGGATGAATCCGGACTTCGCAGCGTTGCGCAGGGAGCGTGTCTTGTTGCTCCCGGCGAGTTTGGTGTTGTAGCTGCAGATACCTCGATCCAACGTCGGGTTGCGGCGGGTTCTTGGACAATGCTCCGTCCGGCACTTCAAATCAACAGCACAACCGACATCCTCGTGCTCCGCACTCCGAGTGGATTTGTGGTAGACAGCATGTATTACGATGGAGAAAGGCATCACGTGCTTCTTCCGGTGTCCAAGGGAGTTTCCCTTGAAAAGCTCTCTCCAAGACTTGCAAGCAAAGACCTGTTGAGTTGGACGTCGAGCGGCGATCTCAGCGGAGGAACACCCGGTAGGTCAAATAGTGTTGCCATAGAGAACTCGAATACTGAAGAGATGTCTGCGGTGCCAAGCCCCTTTTCATCTGATCCGGGAAGGAGAAACGCATTCACGGTAATCACCTGGACGCAGCCATTCTTGCAGGCCATAGCCCGCGTTGGCGTGCGGCGTCCGGACGGCATGTTCGTTACAGACCTTTTGAACGCTGAGTTCATCGCCAGGGAAGGGGGCGTTGTGTGGAACGGCACTGATGCAATGGGGCAGCGCTTGTCCCCCGGACCGTACGTAGTGTTCCTGGAATGCGTTGATGCAGCCTCCAGCGCCGTCTATCGCAACCGTTGCCTTGTGATAATAGGGGAGTGAATCAAACGTTCGGTAGCTTCGTGGTTATGGCAACGAAGAAAAACAGTGCGATCCGCAATAAGAAATTGAAACCGAGCGATACCACCGCTCCGGCAATCCATACATCCTTTGCAGATCTCAATGACGAAGAGCTCTACCTCAACCGCGAACTATCGTGGATAGAGTTCAATCGGCGCGTTCTTGATGAAGCTGAGGATGTGACCCATCCGTTACTGGAACGAATGAAGTTCCTGGCAATATTCTCTACGAACCTCGACGAGTTCTTTATGATCCGAGCAGCCGGATTGCAGGAGCAGATCTACTCTGGGGTTACGGAGCTTTCGTCGGATGGCATGACGCCAATAGAACAACTCAAAGAGATTCGCTCTCGACTCCTCCCACTGTACAAACGTCAAAGCGCCATATGGCGCAAGGATATCGAACCCGCACTTGAGCGAGAGGGTATTCACATCCATCATTTCGCTGATCTGACAGCTGATGAAAAAGTTGAGTTTGAGCGCGACTTTGTAGACAACATCATGCCCGTGCTCACGCCTCTGGCTTTAGATCCCGGACACCCCTTCCCTCGGCTTCTCAACCGTTCGCTCACGGTAGCCTTTGTGCTTTATGACGACACCGATGATACCGAGGACATGAAGGTAGCAGTGGTACAGTTGCCAACTGCTCTGCCACGTCTGGTGAAGCTCAACCGGTCTTCAGGACATCACTATGTCCTTTTCGAGGACATCATACGTGCGCATGCAGGCATCCTCTTCCCAGGGCTGCGATTGCAAGAGAGTCACATCTTCCGCGTCACACGCGATGCCGATGTTGAGATAGCCGAAGATGAAGCGAATGACCTCATGGCCGCAGTGGCCGAGGGCATCCGTCAGCGCAGGTGGGGAACAGACGCTGTGCGAATGGAGATCGGCTCGGACATGCCGAAACGTCTCACCGCGTTCTTCACCAAGGCACTCGAACTCGAGGCAACTGATGTCTATAGCGTAGATATCCCGTTGAACCTGCAGGACTTCTTTGTCTTAATGCAGCTAGATAAACGCAAGCTCAAGGATGCCCCCTTCAACTCCCGTCAACTCTCAGAATTCACTACTGAGGGCGGAGACATCTTTGACGTGCTCAAGGAAGGTGATGTGTTTGTGCATCACCCATTTGATTCGTTCACAAACTCTGTTGTGCGTTTCATTGAGCATGCCGCTGACGATCCAAACGTGCTTGCAATCAAGATCACGTTGTACCGAGCCGGTGGCAGATCTTCAGTGATTGATGCTCTCAAGCGAGCTGCCAGCAATGGAAAGAACGTAACAGCCTTTGTGGAACTCAAGGCCCGATTTGATGAAGAGAACAACATCGCATGGGCACGGTCTCTTGAACAATCCGGCGTTCATGTTGTATATGGTGTAATGGGGCTTAAGGTGCACTGTAAGGTCTGTCTTGTTATCCGCAAGGAAGGCAAGAATGTGCTTACGTATGCGCACGTTTCAACAGGCAACTACAACCTCACCACATCGAGACTCTATACCGATGTTGGCGTCTTCACCGGACGTCAGGAGTTTGAGCGAGACTTCGTGCATCTTTTCAATCTTCTCACAGGGTACTCCAAACACGCGTCGTGGCAGCACATAGGAGTTGCCCCTCTGAACCTGCGTGAGAAGATCCTTGCCCTTATCTATCGCGAGATTGAACATCAACAGGCCGGACGTGAAGGGCACATCATCGCAAAGATGAATGCACTCATTGACCAGAAGATCATTGAAGCTCTCTACATGGCGTCGATGGCCGGTGTGAAGATCGAACTCATCGTCCGTGGTGTTTGCACGCTACGTCCGGGCATTCCGGGTGTGAGCGACAACATCACCGTGCGAAGCATCCTCGACAGGTTCTTGGAGCATAGTCGCATCTTCTCCTTCCGCAACGGCGGTGAAGAGGCACTCTTCATTTCCAGCGCTGACTGGATGCCACGCAACATGGATCGCAGAGTAGAGCTCTTGTTCCCAATCTTCGACAAACGTGTAAGCAAACGTCTGCGCGATATTCTCAGCGCTTATCTCATGGACGACGTTAAGGCCGGCATCCTTCAGTCCGATGGCACCTATACACGGCGTAAGCCGGGAGCGGTACCCCATCGTGTGCAGGCAGATCTCCTTGCAAGTATCAAACGCAGATGAATTTATCGCTGACCATTGCCAGGCGATATGTGCGACCACATCGATTCTCCTTTATCGGGCTCATCGGTGTAGTCTCTGTAATCGGCATCGTGATCGGCACCGCAGCACTCATCATCGTTATGTCGCTCTTCAACGGCTTTCGTGGCATTGCCGTATCCATGATGACAGGGTTCGGGCCGCACGTGCGCATTTATTCTGCAACCACATTGATGAAGGGGGCAAGCCCAACGTGGCTTAGCAAACTCGTGATCCAGACATCCGGGCGCACCGCGGCAGCGTTTGGTGTAGGAATGCCCCTTACCGACACCGTTGCGTGGGCGCCGATCAATCGAGCAACGGTTGTTGGGAGTGGTGACCTACGCCAGCTCGTCGATGCAGAAGGGGTGGTTGTTGCGGCCGGACTTGCAGAGTCGCTCAACCTCTACATTGGAGACACCATCACTCTCGTCTCTCCAGCGCAAATAGAGTCCGCCATCACAACGATGATGATGCCCTCAGGTAGACGTGTTATTGTGAGTGGCATCTTCCAATCCAACTCCTCGCGTGAGATAGATGCCTCCTATCTGTATGTTTCAGATAACGTGATGAAGGGGCTCCTCCGCACCGATGAGCCAACGGCGTGGGATGTTCGACTCAGCGACCCGGAAGATGCTGGACGTGTTGCCACAGAGCTACGCGCCAGTTCTGCGAATGGTGTTCGCATTGAGACGTGGGAAGACATGAACCGAGGCATCTACGATACCATGCGGTTGGAACGAATAGGGTCGTTCATTGTGCTCACTCTTATCATCCTCGTAGCCGCTTTCAACATCCTCGTATCGCTTACCCTTGGTGTTGTTGAGAAGCGCAGAGACATCGCCATTCTCAAGACCATTGGTCTCACCGATACACAGGTCCGTAACATCTATCTCTATCAAGGCCTCATGATCGGACTTCTCAGTGTTGGGCTTGGTGTTGCCCTCGGTCTCGGTGTGTGTTATGGTCAGCAAACCTTTCACTGGATTACCTTTGATATGTCTCAAGGATATCTCGTTCCTGCCCTGCCCCTTCTCATCAAGACTTCTGATGTCTTGATCGTGGCAGTTGTTGGCCTGGTCCTCTCAAGCACTGCTGCTATCTATCCGGCAATGCGGGCATCGCGGGCTACGGTGGCAAATGGAGTGAGAACCAGTTAATGTGCTAGTGTGCTAGTGTGCTAATGTGCTAATGTTGGAGAATGGTAGATTGTTAGAGTGTTAGAGTGCTAGAGTGCTAGAGTGTTAGAGTGCTAGATTGTTAGAGTGGTAGAGGAGGGCATTGATGAAGTATGTGATCATGGCCATGTTGATGGCCAGTGTTTGTATGGGGCAGACGGTTGTTGATCTTCCGTCCTCGTTTCATTTGTTCCGGTCAAATGAGCATTTGGCATGTGTTGCTACGGGCTCAGGCATTTGTTATGGGCCGAATGCAGACTCGATACGCGAGTGTTCGACCATACCGGTCGACATCGACTTTGTGGCCACGAGCTGGAGTATTCTGAACATGGAACTCGATCCACAAGGTCGATACGTCTATGTCACCGTTTACAATGCCAATGGTCTTTATCGTTTCGATGTTGAGAGTTCGGAGTGGGAGACCATTCGACCGTCAACGGCTGGAACAGACATTACGGCGCTGTTCGTGGATCGAGATGGTTCGGTGGTGATCGGAACTGGAGGTCGAAGCACGAGTCCTA
This sequence comes from uncultured Ignavibacteria bacterium, assembly GCA_937870915.1. GTDB lineage: Bacteria > Bacteroidota > Ignavibacteria > Kapaibacteriales > Kapaibacteriaceae > UBA10438. The sequence continues at coordinate 15,445 of CALMZQ010000099.1, read as the reverse complement.
TTCTCGCACGACGAGGTATGTTTCGTTCTACGGATCACGGAGATACCTGGACTGAAGTGAACACGCGTGATTCTACGGTCAAAGATTACCCTGGTATATCCGTGATCCAGTCCACCGCAGAAGGGAAGTTGGTAGCAGGGTTTCGCTACGCAGGTACAAGCGTACAATCTGGGATCTTCATCCAGCAGGACACTGGGAAGTGGGTAAGTGTCACACAAACAGGCGAGCCAGCGCAGATGGTTGTTGGTGGAGATGTGGTCTACTACGTGGGACTTGGTGGTGGGTCTGTGTTCTATGTGGATCTGCGGCAGGTACCATGGACGCAAAAGGGGCTGATCAGTATTCCGAGGCGATCGACGATCCAACCGTGGAATGGCGATACGGTTGCAGTGTTCCTCGATGATGAAACTGATGAACAACCACCTGTGGTTCGACTGGCAGTTGATAGTGTTGTTGTTGATACGATCATGCTGGAGCATCGCCCTAGGACATATGTCAACATGCGATTCGGCACGGATTTGTTCACATCAGGCGCATCTCGATTCATTGTACTAGGTTGTGGACGAAATAGCATTGTTGATGCGAAAGGGGCTGATGTTGGCGAGCTAGCTCCCGGAATGCGACTGGCATTGGCCTCAGAGATCCGACAGACGCCGACGTGGACGAGCGTAGGTGTGTCCGGGCATGGTTGGTACACGATCGGAATCGATGGAAAAGCGGAGCTCGATACGATGATCGGCCTCGGATTTCAAGGCGGATCAACTGCATTCAATGCCTATAGCGACGGGTGGCTTAAGACCACTCAATATCGACTGATCGACATACGTAGAACCATGATCGACACGATCGTTCAAGTTGAGTTTGATTCGTCCTTCAGATGTGCAGTTCGAAGAGGAGATGGATCGTTGATCGCTGCGACACGAGAAGAGGGGTTGATCGAGTACCTCCCTAGCAGTTCGTCGTGGAAATCATCCAGCATTGAAGGCCTGCCGGATGGTGTCGCAGGAGATTCGCAAAGCAGCAGCAGGATCGGCTACGTGTTTGAAGTTGATGGCGTGCTCTATGTTTGGGTAGAAGCAGCACAGTATCCGACTGACACTCTGGACGGACTGTATGTGTTCAATTCCACCTGGACAAGCGTCGACATCCCACAATTGCCGGAGAGTGCAAATCTGTATTCTGTTGCCTCCGATATTGACGGTGTTGTGCTAACCGTCCGCGGGATTCTACCGGGTGGGTACGATGGTTCTGTAGCGCTACATGTGCGGGCTATGAATGCACAGCCTCGCGTCTATAGTGCGCAGTCACTAAACGATCCTTTGCTGACGCATGCCGTTTGTTCCGGACCAACGGTTACGTGGATCACTCTGCATGGAGACGTATCAACATCAAGCAACCCGAACACTGAGCCCGTTCTTGTCCGTTCTGGTTTGAATTCAACAGTTGGCCGTGTAGGCAACAGACTCTTGGTTGCCACGCGCGATTCCGGACTCTTTATCTACGATGCCACATCAAGTGTCGATGAATCGGACAACAATGCCCGTGTAAACGTGAATGCCTATCCGCAACCAGCCTCCTCGCACGTCACATTCTCAACGCACAACAACGAGCAGATCCTTCGCACAGACATCTATAATGTTGCCGGAGAGCTTGTTCTCTCGCTTCCCCACGAACCTTCTAACGATATCACAATCTCTACCGATGGTCTGTCCTCGAGTGTCTATCTGGCCCGCGTTACAACAACGTCAGCCATCACAACCATACCCATCATTATTCTAGCACACTAACAATCTAACAATCTGACAATCTAGCACATTCTAGATCCCTCGTCGCTCCGGGCGAGGCAGGACCTCGCCCCAACGCTCCTCGGGATGACGCTGTTTCCGCCTTTGGTGTCTAATGAGAAACGCGAGCTGCGTCATCCCGAGGAGCGTAGCGACGAGGGAACTCTATCTACGAACTGGATTGACTTCACCGTAATCTCATCACACACTCTATACCCTTCGCCGGTCAGGCGAAGCGTTGTTCCGTTATCAATAACAAAGCCCGCGTCAATCCAGTGACCAAGATCTGGCTGGAGTGCGCTGCGTAGGTCTACACCGAATCGTTGCTCAAACTCTGCTATGGGAGTGCCATCGGCTCGCAACGTGAGGAAGAGATATTCTGTACAGAGTTCTTCGTTCGTAAGTGTTTCGCGGTTGGCCTCGGGGAGTTCGCCGGCGTTGACCTTTGTTGTCCAGGCTGTAAGTGAGCGATGATTCCAATAGCGCGTAGTATCGATGAAGCCATGTGCACTTGGTCCCAGTGCGATGTAGTTTTCACCGTGCCAATAGGTGAGGTTATGCTTGCACTGTTTTCCTGGACGTGCAAAGTTGCTCACTTCGTATTGTTCGTATCCGGCATCGGTAAGCGTTGTGATCACCAATGCATACATGGCGGCATCGATGTCCTCGCTTGTTGGGGTGATAAGCCCCTTCTTCAACCTTGCAAAGAGGGGAGTGCCGTGTTCGTAGATCAGCGAGTAGGCGCTAATGTGATCCGGTGCGAGCTGCAACATTCGTGAGAGGTTGTAGGAAAGGGTCTCCATGGTCTGCCCAGGCACGGCAAACATGAGATCCATATTCACATTGTCGAACCCTGCCTCACGGGCCATGGTCATTGCAGCAACGGCTTCATCGGCATCGTGAATGCGATCGAGGAAGGTGAGCTCGGAGGCGGTGAATGACTGCACACCAAACGACAGGCGGTTGATGCCGGCGGTGCGATAGGCCGCAAGACGCTCAGGAGTTACCGTGCCGGGATTACATTCCATTGTCCACTCCGCATCCGGAGCAATGGTGTATCGCTCGTGTAGACGAGTGATGATGCGAGACATGGCTTCGGGGGAGAGCAAGGACGGAGTACCGCCACCGAAGAAGACGGATGTGTGGGCCTCGACCCTCCCTTCGGCAGGGCATGCACCGCTCGGCATGACGGGGGAGCGAAGGTCTATCTCCGTCAAGAGGGTGTTGACGAAGGCGTCGATGTGTTCGGTTGACTCCAAGCTATAGAAGTCGCAGTACGAACACTTCTTTTCACAGAAAGGGATATGGAGGTAGAGGCCGAACATTAGTTGATGCGATGAAGGATGCGATCCCAGCGCACGTGACGAACAATGTTCTCTTCGGAAGAACCAAACGACCAATAAATGAAGAGTGGCGCTCCTTCAACGCGATCGGCCGGAAGGCAGCCCCAGTAGCGGGAGTCGAAGGAATTACTTCGATTGTCTCCTAGTACAAAATAGGCCGATGGAGGCACAACGATCTTTGCGTTGCGTGCGCCGATGCCAAGCAAAGGATTGAAGGGCGGACGGGCTTCAGGGGGCTCTGGTTGACGTACACCGTTTACGAGTACGTTGTCAGCAGTGAGGAGCACCGTGTCTCCGGGAAGTCCTACTACACGCTTGATGTAGAGGTCATCATGCTCGTCTCCGCGAAGTGAATCCGGAAGTGAGAAGATGACGATGTCACCGCGGTGAACATCGCGAAAGGCAAAGGCGAGTTTGCTCACGAGAATGTTGTCGCCTTCGAGGATCGTGTCAGACATGGAGTGTGACGGAATGGTATAGACGCCGATCACAAAGAGTCGCAGAGCAAGAGCAACAACAACGGCGAAGAGTGCTGTTGAAATGATGTCGCGCAAGCTGAGGTCTGCAAGCCCCTTCTCAGACATATCAACGTATGATGGTGCCGAACCGACTCCAGCGAATGGCGCCGAGGCGTTGGAAGAGCGACAGGCTCTTACCCGTCTGTGGGTCTTCAACGGGCCACGACCAATACACCACCATTGGTGTGCCTACGACATCTTCTTCAGGAATAAAGCCCCAGAAGCGTGAGTCGAGGGAATTGTCGCGATTGTCACCCATGCCAAACACGTAGTCGCGCTCAACAGTATACGATGATATGGCCTGGCCATCAACGGTGCGACGCATGGCATTAACGGAGTGTCCTTCACGTGCGATAAACACTGCCCATTCGTCGAAGTTCGCTTCGGTAAGGGTGATCACGTCGCCGTCCTTAGGAATACGGATCGGACCATAGTCATCACGCGTAAACCCTTTGCCCGGTGGGAACGTCACAAACTTGTCGTTCTCATGCATGAGGGTTCGTTCTTCCGGCGTCATCTGCAAAAACTGACCATGTTTCGGGAGCGCAAACTCGCTCTTGTTTACATAGATCCGCCCTTGTCTGATCTCGAGTGTATCGCCAGCAACGGCCACGCAACGCTTGAGGTAATATTCAAACCGTGGAGCCTTTGTTTCTTCGCGATTTCCCGGAAAAACAAACACGATCACATCGCCTTGTTCCGGCGGCATAATCGGGGGCAGTTTGTAGTAGGGAAGGGGCATGTTGATGAACGGAATGATCTGCGGTGTTGATGGACCGTAGATAAACTTGTTCACAAAAAGAAAGTCTCCGGCCATTACCGTACGTTCCATCGAGCCGGTAGGAACAGTGAACGATGCAAGGGCAAGTCCGTTGATGATGGTCACAACGGAAATGGCCCAAACAAGTGTCTTGATCCATGCCCACACGTGCTGCCCAAAGGTCTCGGGCTTTGGCGCGTTCCTGATCTTGTTCCGGCGTTTGAGAAGGATAGCTCCTACTACCGGTATGCGACTGTAGATGGATTCGATAAGGGGCATAGTGTTAATCTAATGAGAGTACTGCATGAAAGGCTTCTTGTGGGATCTCCACACGCCCTACCTGTTTCATACGCTTTTTGCCTTCCTTCTGCTTCTCAAGAAGCTTGCGCTTCCGAGAAATGTCGCCACCATAACACTTGGCAATCACGTTCTTGCGGATTGCACTAATGGACTCGCGAGCAACAACCTTAGAACCGATTGAGGCTTGGATGGCAACTTCGAACATCTGACGCGGGATAAGTTCTTTTAGCTTGACGCAGAGTTTCTTGCCCCATTCGTGCGCTTTTTGACGGTGGACGATGGATGACAATGCATCAACGGGCTCCCCGTTGAGCAAGATGTCCATCAACACTAGTTCGCCGCGCTCGTAATCCGAATATTCGTAGTCGAGCGATGCATAGCCCCGTGTGCTACTCTTGAGCTTATCATAGAAGTCAAAGACCACTTCGCCAAGGGGCATGTTGAACGTCATGTCCACGCGGTCGGCGCTGAGATATGTCTGTCCAAGCATTGTGCCGCGACGCTCCATACACAGCTTCATGATCGTGCCCACATATTCAGAGGGGGCGATGATCTGCGCACGGATATATGGTTCTTGAATCTCGTTGATCATGGTTGGATTGGGCAGCTGTGCCGGATTGTCCACCCACATCACTTCGTTCTTTGTTGTGATCACCTTGTAGCGCACGTTTGGCACCGTGGTGATGATCACTTGATTGAATTCACGTTCGAGACGTTCTTGGACGATCTCCATGTGAAGGAGGCCAAGGAATCCACAGCGGAAACCAAAACCGAGAGCGGTAGACGACTCAGGCTCAAAAGAGATCGCAGAGTCATTGAGAGTAAGCTTGCCAAGTGCTTCACGCAGATCTTCAAAGTCGTCACTCTCAGCGGGATAAATCCCCGAGAACACCATTGGCTTTACTTCGCGGAAGCCCTCGATCGGTCTGTCTGTTGGGTTGTTGGCAAGCGTTACCGTATCGCCAACCTTGGAGTCTTGCAGGCGGCGAATAGCAGCCGTGAAGTAGCCAACGTTACCTGCCTCGAGAATTCCCGTGCGCTGACGTTGCATATAGAGCACGCCAACTTCATCGAGTTCATACGTTTGATTCGTGTTCATGAAAAGGATCTTGTCCTTTTCCTTGAGTGTGCCATCAAAGACGCGCACGTTCACAACAACACCACGATAGGCATCGAAGATCGAATCATAGATGAGAGCGCGCAGTGGTGCCTTTGGGTCGCCCTTCGGTGGCGGAATACGCGCCACCACAGCTTCGAGGATCTCGTCGATGCCAATGCCGGCCTTTGCCGAAGCAAGGATCATCTCTTCTTCCTTGCAGCCGATGAGGTCCATCACCTGCTTCTTCACGTTGTCGATTGTCGTGACCGCACTTGGCAGGTCGATCTTGTTGATCACCGGAATGATTTCAAGCCCTTGCTCAAGCGCCATGAAGAGATTGGAGATGGTCTGTGCCTCTACACCCTGTGTTGCATCAACAACCAGGAGAGCCCCTTCACATGCACTTAGAGAACGAGAGACTTCGTACGAGAAGTCTACGTGACCCGGTGTATCGATGAGGTTGAGTTTATACTTCTCTCCCGAAGGAGAGAGGTAGTCCATCTGAATGGCGTGGAGCTTGATGGTGATACCACGCTCTTGTTCGAGCGGGTTGTCATCAAGGATCTGGTTCATCGTCATCTCGCGCGCCGTAACACGTCCGGTCCGCTCCAGCAATCTGTCTGCCAGTGTGGACTTTCCGTGATCAATATGCGCGATGATGCAGAAGTTTCGGTAGTGCTGCATAAGACCGCAAGTTACGGAGTAAGGAAATGACGAAGTGACGAAATGACGAAATGACGGAATGACGGAATGACGAAATGACGGAATGACGTCCATATATCGTCCATATGCGGTTCCATCGTATCCGAATGGTGGTTTTAGGCACTAACCCTGAGTTTTGAAGCTGTCAAACACTCGGAGGTAACGTGGACCTGACGCAATTGATCCCAATCGGGGTATTTCTCCTTCTCATCGTGGTGCTCTCTCCACTTCTCGGGACGTATATCGCCCGACTTCTTGGGGGAGAAGGGGCCGATGAGATGGACTGGAAACAGTATCTCGGGGCCATTCTGACCTTTAATGCCGTCGGATTTGGCTTCTTGATGTGTCTTCTCATGTGCCAGCAATATCTCCCCCTCAATCCTGATGGAGCAAAGGGGCTTGATCTGGCACTGGCTTTTAACATTGCCGTGAGCTTTGTGACCAATACCAATTGGCAGAGCTATGCCGGCGAGACAACGTTGAGTCAGTTCTCGCAAATGGTGGGACTTGGCACGCAGAACTTCCTCAGCGCGGCTACGGGAATTGCCGTCTTGGTAGCCGTAACAAGAGGTCTGTCTAGATCAACCGGTGCTTCGCTGGGTAATGCCTGGCGCGATATGTCCCGCATTGTTCTGGGCATCCTGCTGCCACTCTCTCTTCTCTTTGCTGTGATTTTCGTTTCTGAGGGAATGGTGCAATCCTTTGATTCTGCACGCCAGATCACAACCGTTGAAGGGTTGCAGCAGACCGTTCCTGCAGGGCCGGCAGCATCGCAGATAGCCATTAAACAACTTGGGACCAATGGAGGGGGCTATTTCAACGCGAATAGTGCCCATCCATTGGAGAACCCAACGCCCCTTACCAATCTTCTGTCGACCCTTGCCTTGATCTTGATTCCGGGGGCATTATGCTTTACCTATGGCATCATGACAAATCAACGCAGACACGGTCTTGCGCTATTTGTCACGATGATCGTTCTTCTCACGATCGGTATTGGTACGTCCTTGTGGTCGGAGAATGTTTCGGCCGCTGCCATTGGTGAAACGGCGTTGATGGAGGGAAAAGAAACGCGCATCGGTGTTGCCGAAAGTGTCTTATGGTCTACTACTACAACGGCAGCATCGAATGGCTCTGTGAATGCCATGCATTCTAGTCTTTCTCCCGCAGCCGGCGGAGTTGCAATGCTCAACATGATGCTCGGCGAGATTGTGTTTGGCGGTGTTGGTTCCGGACTCTACGGCATGATCCTGTTTGTGATCCTCACGGTCTTTCTTACGGGGCTTATGGTTGGCCGAACGCCGGAGTACTTAGGCAAACGTATTGATGCTGTTGACATGCGATGGGCCATCGTGGCAATCATCGCTCCGAGCGCATCCATGCTCATTGGCTCGGCACTGTCGCTCACAACGGATGTTGGCAGAAGTTCAATGTTGCATTCCGGAGCTCACGGAGTATCGGAAGTACTCTATGCATGGGCCAGTGCGGCGGGGAACAATGGAAGTGCCTTTGCCGGACTCAATGCCAACACAACGTTTTACAACATAGGCATTGGCATTGCCATGCTTATCGGTCGATACGCAGTCATCATTCCGGTGGTGATCATTGCCGGACGAATGGTCTCTCGAATTCGCATGAAGGAAAGTGCAGGTACGTTCCCAACGCACTCGCCACTTTTTGTCCTTCTACTCATCGGCACCATCCTGATCGTTGGTGCGCTAACCTTCTTCCCAGTTCTCCTGATGGGGCCACTAGTGGAACAGGTTCAACTCATGCAGGGAGGATTCTGATCATGGCCATTACATCAAGCGTCATGTCTCGTGCATTGATCGTTCAAGCGTTGAAAGACGGAATAGTCAAGTTCCACCCACGCGAGCTCCGCAGATCTCCCGTTATGGCCATCGTGGCTATTGGTGCTGTTGCTACATCAATCGCACTGATCGTTGACATAACAAAAGGGTCGTTCTCAGGAGTGGATCTCCAGATCACTCTCTGGCTCTGGGGGACGGTCTATTTTGCCAATATAGCTGAGTCCATCGCCGAAGGAAGGGGCAAGGCCCAGGCAGATGCACTTCGTCGGTCGAGACAAACAACAACGGCTCGCAAAATGGTACATGGAGCGGAGCAGGTTGTTGGCTCATCCGAGCTTCACGTTGGAGACCTCGTGGTTTGTGAAACCGGTGATCTCATCCCACTCGATGGCGACGTGATAGATGGGATTGCCTCTGTTGACGAGAGTGCCATTACGGGTGAATCAGCACCCGTGATCCGCGAAAGCGGAGGTGACCGAAGTGCCGTTACAGGTGGGACGCGTGTCCTTAGCGATAGGATCGTTATTCGAATATCGGTGGAACCCGGACAGGCGTTTCTGGACCGAATCATAGGAATGGTAGAAGGGGCTCAGCGTCAGCGCACACCGAATGAGATAGCCCTGAGCACACTTCTCATCGGTCTTACCGTTGTATTCGTCCTTGTGGTGATCACTCTTCCGTTCTTTACGCAGTATCTCTCATCAACCGGAAATGGCAGCGCTGATACATCGATCTCCGTATTGATGGCCCTGCTTGTCTGTCTTATTCCAACAACCATTGGCGGACTTCTCAGTGCCATCGGTATCAGTGGCATGGATCGACTATTGCGGTCGAATGTTGTTGCCATGAGCGGAAGAGCCGTAGAGGCAGCCGGAGATATTGATGTGTTGCTTCTTGATAAGACCGGGACGATCACGTTTGGGAACAGAAGCGCATCGGAGTTTCTCCCGGCACCAGGCGTGTCCGTATCAGACCTCGCCCGTGCAGCCTACACCGCTTCTCTTGCCGACGAAACACCTGAAGGTCGCAGCATCGTTCATCTGGCGCGACATACCCATAACATTCGTGATGCACATGAAGACCTGCGTGATGTTGTTACGCATGCATTCACGGCGCAGACACGAATGAGTGGCGCAGACTTCGTAGACGTGAGTGGCACTTCCCACCACGTACGCAAGGGTGCAGCAGACGCTGTTGAAGCTGCGGTGGTTGCCCTTGGCGGTTCGATGCCAAAGGATGTGCGGACGGCAGCAGACAAGGTTGCAAGCGCCGGCTCAACGCCGCTTGTTGTAAGCGACGGCGATCGCGTGTTGGGTGTGATCGAACTCAAGGACATCGTCAAGGGCGGCATTCGCGAACGTTTTGAGCGCCTACGCTTGATGGGAATTCGCACCGTGATGATCACCGGCGATAATCCTCTCACTGCTGCTGCCATTGCAGCAGAAGCAGGCGTGGATGATTTTATTGCTGAGGCAAAGCCCGAAGACAAACTCGCGCGAATCAGACTCGAGCAGTCGCAAGGTCGTTTGGTTGCCATGATCGGCGATGGTACAAACGATGCTCCAGCACTTGCCCAAGCCGACGTTGGAGTGGCGATGAATTCCGGAACGCAGGCTGCACGCGAAGCCGGCAACATGATTGACCTCGACAGTAACCCAACAAAACTTATTGAGATCGTTGAGACCGGTAAGCAGCTTCTTATGACCCGTGGTGCTCTCACAACGTTCTCCATTGCCAATGATGTGTCGAAGTACTTTGCCATTCTTCCTGCAATGTTCGCCGGACTCTACGTAGGTTCCGACGGTATCTCACCTATGGAAATCTTCAACATCATGGGACTTGCGTCACCGCAAAGTGCAATCCTCTCCGCAGTGATCTTCAACGCCTTGATCATCATTGCTCTCATTCCTCTCGCTCTTCGGGGTGTTACGTACAAGCCGCAAGGCGTTTCGGCGGTCCTCCGCAGAAATGTGCTCGTCTATGGCTTGGGTGGACTCCTCATTCCCTTTGTTGGGATCAAACTTCTCGACATTATCATCTCTGCATTAGGACTCGCCTAACATGAACGCCCGAGCAATTGTCCTTGTTGCCTGTCTTGCACTTTCAGTATCCAGCGCTATGTCGGCGGATTCGGTCAACGTTTCGTGGTCGGCATCGGCAGACGTCTTTTACTCCTACTCCCTTAACCGTCCTCCGGACCATCAACGGGCCTATACAACACAGCCTGCTCGCAATGCTGAGTTTGGTCTAATGCTGGGGTACATTGGTCTTGCCGCAAGCGGCCGCGACTATCGTGGTCGAGTTGCGATTCAAGAAGGCTGGTTCACCCGTGCAAACTACACCGGTGCTGACTCGTCATGGCGTTGGCTCCAGGAAGCCTCAGCCGGACTTCGTGTAGCTGATGGACTCTGGCTTGATGCCGGAGTGATGTTCTCGCACATCGGCTATGAGTCCATGATAGGACGAGACAATCTGACCTTGTCGCGGTCATTCACGGCAGACAACACGCCGTACTATTCCACGGGTGTTGCACTTGCATGGAATATCACCGATGACATTGCAATCACCGGGTTGGTTCTTAACGGATGGCAACAAATCGTGGACATCAATAATGATCCCGCTTTCGGATCAAAGGTTCTCGTGAAAACTTCGCCGGACCTCACTCTCAACTGGAGCACGTTCATTGGAAATGAACAGCCACGGGGATCTGCAGCATTGCTGAGATTCCATAACAATCTGTGGGCTGAGTGGAAACCTAATAGTGCGTGGACGGTGGTCTTCATGGGAGACGTTTGTACACAAGAAACCCCCGTCGACACGGCATCCATCCAGTGGGGTGCCGGGATCACTGCCGCCTATGTCCTTACCGATAAGATTCGTTTGGCAACTCGTGTTGAACATTACAGTGATGCTGAGAATATCTTCATCGTAACTCCAAACGGTTTGCCATTTCAAACTACCGCCGCCTCCTTAGGTTTTGACTATCGGCCGAATGCAGTTGTTATGGTTCGAGGCGAGATACGAACCATGATGGCGAAGGACAATGTCTTCCCCTCGAATGATGGACTACGATCGTCGGACACCTACATCACCTTGTCAACTTCCGTCGCATTCGGGGGTACACCATGAAAAACCATCTTCGAAACTCGTTCCTGATGCTCAGCGCATTTACACTCATCTGCGGTGTAGCGTATCCGCTCCTTGTAACAGGAATTGCTTCCGTGGTCGCCCCCTCCCAGCGCAATGGTAGTATGATTGTCCGCAATGGAGCAGTTGTTGGGAGTGCTTTGATTGGACAGACCTGGACATCTGAAAGGTACTTTCGCGGCAGGCCAAGCGCTGTTGGCAATCAGCCTCTTCCAAGTGGTGGAACAAACCGCACAGTGGCCTCGAAAGCATTTCGCAAGGATGTGAGTGTCCTCCGAGATTCACTTGCACTATTGAATGATGTGGAGGGGGCGAGCATCCCATCTGATCTTGTGATGGCATCTGCCAGCGGAATTGATCCGCACATCTCGCCACAGGCAGCGCGTGTGCAGGTAGCCCGTGTGATGAAGGCGCGTGGTTTGGCAACGTCTCGAAGTGCTGAGGTGGAACAGGCCATTGTTGCTTCAACAGATCAACCCCTGCTAGGAATCTTTGGTATGGAGCGTGTGAATGTTCTCCGACTCAATCTTGCAATGGACGCTCTGCGACCATGAACGAGCGCAGACCAGACCCGGATGCACTTCTTCGCATGCTCAAGGATGAGGAGAAGACGGTAGATACCGGAGTCCTAAAGATATTCCTCGGTATGTGCGCCGGGGTAGGGAAGACCTATGCCATGCTCGAAGCGGCGCAACGCGCCAAAGATGCGGGCATTGATGTGGTGATCGGCGTTGTGGAGACACATGGGCGTTGGGAAACGGAAAAGCTATTGGACGGACTCGAGGTGATTCCACGCAAGAGTGTTGAACACCGCGGTTCAAGTCATGCAGATATGGACGTCGATGCGATTCTCGCTCGACGTCCACAACTTGTCCTCGTTGATGAGCTCGCCCACACAAATCCAACGGGCTGGCGACACCGCAGACGATTTCAGGATATCGACGAGTTGCTCGATAACGGTATCAATGTGTTTTCAACATTGAACGTGCAGCACCTAGAAAGTAGGGCAGACGATGTTGAGCGTATCACCGGCGTTTCTGTTCGGGAACGTGTGCCAGACAGCGTTCTTGCAAAGGCATCAGACGTAGAGGTGGTAGACATAACTCCCGCCGAACTGCTTCAGCGCCTGTCCGAAGGCAAGGTCTATGCAAAGGACCGCTCCATTGTTGCGCTTCAGAACTTCTTCCGCAAGGGCAATCTTGTTGCTCTGCGCGAGATGGCTTTACGAACAACGGCTGAACGCGTTGATACGGATCTGCGGACGTATCGTCAGCGGTATGGTATCGAAGAAATGTGGCCATCAGCTCAGAGTTATCTCGTTGCCATCGGCCCTACTCCACATGCATCAAGACTTGTCCGTTGGACGTGTAAAGTTGCGCAGGAACATGGTGCTAGATGGGTTGCGGCGATTGTGCGACGTCCGGGAGCACTTTCCGATACACAGGAACGATATCTTCAAACAGCTGTTTCCCTCGTAGAAGAACTAGGCGGTGAGTTGGAGTGGATAGACGATGATGACATCGTGAATGGACTCCTCACCCTTGCCCATCGTAGGAACGCCGTTACAATTGTTGTTGGAAAGCCGAGAAGGGGCGGGCTGTTCTCGTTTGTGACAGGAGCGGGAATCGTTTCGCGTCTTATAGCTCGTGCAGATGGGATCGATGTAAGTGTGGTTGCAACAGAGAATGAAGTTACGGGAGAGGCAAAGCCCCGTACATCTGCAACGTATCCCTTCCTCATTCAATCCGGTCCGCTTGCCTATGTGTTGACAATCGCAACAGCGGTAGTCATGATCGGTATCGGGCTGCTGCTTCTGCCGTCGATAGGGTATCAAGCCGTTGGTATGATATTCTTGCTCTATGTGAGCATCCTCCCTGTTCTCGCACCTAGAGGCCCCGTTCTTGTTACGGCAGTGCTCACTGCTGGTGCTTGGGATCTGCTCTTCATTCCACCTCGCTTCACACTTACAATTGGACGACTTGAAGACCAACTCACGTTCACCTTGTATTTCATTACGGCTCTTACATCAACATTCCTAGCAACACGAATTCGCAGGCGCGAGGAGGTGATACGAAGACGAGAGCAAAGAACTGAACAACTCTATGCTCTTGCAACCGAAGCCAATGCGTCTTCATCCGTTACAGATATTGTTGATGCGATCGTCCATCGTACCGCAGAGTTAATCAACGCTGACGTGGCCATCCTGGTTCGACCAGAAGGGGATGCTGACTTGGACGTACTGACGTACGGTTCGTATGTGCCGGATGCCAAGGAACACGCTGTTGCCATGTGGGTGTATGACCATGCGCGTTCTGCAGGATGTGGAACAGAAACATTGCCGTTCGCAACAGCAAGGTATATGCCGATGAGCGTAGATGATCGTTGTGTTGGCGTGATTGGATTCAGGCCACGCACATCGAAAAAAAGATCGTTTGAGGATCCAGGTGTGATCGAACGTATCGTGCGTCAAGCAGCATGGTCATTTGAGCGTATGAGATTGAATGACCGTGTTAGTAGGGTGCGCCAGGCGGAAGAGTCCGAACGTCTATCGCGAACAATTCTTAATGCCGTATCCCATGAACTCCGTACGCCAATGGCGTCGATTCTTGGGTCAGCATCGACCCTTGAAGAGGTGCTAGGCGACAATCTGTCAAGCGATCAACGTCAGCTTGTTCATGACATGCGCATATCCGCAGAACGCCTTGATGAGATCGTTACAGATCTTCTCGATATGGCCCGGATTGATGCCGGCAAGGTGGACGTGAAGAGGCAACAAATCGATATCCGAGAGACCCTTGACGTCATCTTTAGCGAGTTCCTTCCTCTGAAGGATGGACGAACGCTTTTTGTTGAAATCGATCCTCCGTCGCCCCCTGACATCGGAACAGATGCGACGATCATCCGGCAAGTTGTAGGGAATCTTGTAGGCAATGCCATCGATCACACGCCAGAAGGAACGTCCGTCTCCGTCACCGTTGCAGTACGAGAGACTGTGATGACCATCACCATTGACGATGACGGGCCGGGCATACCCACTTCTGAGATCGGTAGGATCTTCGACCGGTTTGCAAGAGGACCTCGTTCAACCGGAAGTGGTCTTGGGCTTTCCATTGTTCGTGGTTTGGTGGAGGCCCTCAATGGGCGTATCGTTGCGGGACGTTCACCCATGGGTGGTGCACGATTCACTGTAACGGTCCCACTCGCGCCGAACTAAATGACTCAATCATTTCAACTTCTTGTTGTGGACGACGATGTGCCGATTCGGCGTGTTATTCGCATAGCTGCTGAAGCAACCGGTTATCGAGTAGAGGAAGCAGGATCTGTTGCGGAAGCACGGGTTAAGGCTGCGCTGATTCAACCGGACATCATCATTTTAGATCTTGGTCTACCTGATGGTAGCGGTATGGAGGTGCTCGAATCCGTTCGCGCATGGACTGCAGTGCCTATTCTTATTCTCACTGCTCAGGCTGATGACGCAATGATCGTACGTGTTCTTGATGCAGGTGCAGATGACTATATCGTAAAACCATTCTCAATGCCGGCACTTCTTGCGCGGATGAGAGTGGCTCTGCGCCACCATACGAGTCTTGAAACCGGTGAATCTCAACGAACCATCGGACCCCTCACGATTGATCTCGCAGCACATCGTGTAACGAAGAGTGGCATGGAGGTTCACCTCACGTCAACAGAGTATGATCTCCTTGCTCTGCTCGTCAAACATGCCGGACGTGTGCTTACACACTCCTTCATCCTCAATGCAATATGGGGCTCTGCAGATGAAGACCCCCAGATCGTGCGCGTCTTCATACGTCAGCTCCGAGCCAAGATTGAATACGAACCAGCACATCCAACTCTGATACGAACGGAGATAGGAGTTGGGTATAGGATGGAGGAAGGGTAGTTGCTTAGTTACTAGTTACTCAGTTACTAGTTGCTCAGTTACGGAGTTGCTCAGTTACTCCGTAATTTCCCGAATGGAAATCA
>CALMZQ010000098.1 GCA_937870915.1 uncultured Ignavibacteria bacterium | reverse complement strand
CATACCCCAATAAGAAAATCACATAGAAAACCGACCACACTAACTTTTTCATTTAGTGGTAAACAGGTATGCTTCCGCACCACGGTGAAAGGGTGTTGGGGGTTTCCTAAAGTGGATTAGAGGAACCGGGGGGGGGGGGGGCTGTTTCACTAATAGTCCTACTTCTCGGACTCATTTCTGTCAATCTACAGGCCCAGTGCAATGGCCAAGACACTCTAAATTGTGAATGTGCACAAACCACTCAACACAATCTTACGATCTGTGTAGGAGGTACAAACTACAATATTACCTTGGTCGTTTGTGATCAGTATCCAGCACCAAATTTAATCCGTAATCCATGTACGAACTGCACTAATCCTCTGAACCGAGTGACATGGATTAAAGAAATCTGTGTACCGCAAGCACTGGCCAGTACGCCATATGCCAGTTTGTTGCAGCCAATCCTCTGCGCAACAAACATGTGCAGGGTTCCAAATTTTATCGGTGCAGCTGTTCCCATTTGCGCACCTGTTGGTGTATTCGCATGTACATCCACGAGTGTTTATTGCGATGTAATTGCTTTTCCTCGTTGTTTCAGAAGAGAGGGCAACTGTTGGAAGGCCTGTGATGAAACATGCAATAACTACTGTATGGTCTGGAGGCAATATTGCAGAGAATCTGCGACTAGTTGCTGGACTTGCGATAAGGGGAATTGCTCGTTTAATGAAACGGAGACATGTCCGGAGGGTTGTGATAGACTTGAAAACTGTCCTATAGGAAGTCCATCATGTTGCAACTAAAGTCAATATTCATAGCTGGAACGATTGCGTGCTTGCTTACAACAGCTCCACTTGCAGTGCTCGCACAATCCATTGATCGACATATCCGCGTCAGTAAGCAGAATGTAACGAGTATGTGCTCAGTGGATGGAGACAGTGTTGTGGTTATTGTAGACAATGCAAAAACACCCTACCTAAGTACAAATTCGGGGCGCACTTTCCACCAAATGATGTCTTACGAGAATGCTACGCGCCTTGGAGAATCTATTGCATGCAGATCATCAGAGCGTGGAACGGGCTTCATTATTGGAGAGGGAGGAAGCGATAGTCTTTTGCGTTCTTCCGATGGTGGATTGTCTTGGCACTCAGTATCGTATGGGTCGACAATTCCACGTCTCGCCACGGGCCAGTTTACTGCTTACAGCGATGGCCTATGCCGATTCTACAGCAAAGTATCATCGGATAGCGGGCGAACATGGCGGAGGTTCTTCACGCCTGATACAGTAGCTTTTACAGACTTTTCCCAGTGGCCAACTGGTCATGCCTTTGGGAAGGGTACGCTGTTTAGAACTGATCAACCCAAAAGGTGGTATCAGGCAGATCATTCAACTGGGGCGATGAGCGAGCGACGGGACATAGACCCTGATGCAATATGGGCCGGGTCTGTCTCATCCAATAAAACGACGATGGTAAAGCGGAAGGGGTTGGGCAGTGAGATTGTAAATGTCGACTCAGCAGGTGCTTGGTCAATCATAACTACGTTTTTGGGTTCGAACGTTTCACTCGACACGTTTAGCTTTGAATCATTCGTTAATCAGCAACGTGCAATCATTCTCATGGCCAGTTCTCCGTCACCCATTGTTGTAGTCGTGACTGAGGGTGGGGTTGTCGGATTGGATGTTGTACAACAATTCCCTGGCTACAATTCCGTGACCTACTTGGCCGGGAACGACTCGACATCCGTCTTGCGCATTGGCTCAAATGATCGATCAAAACAACGAATGATTGTCCGTTTCGATCATCATACAGGAGCCATACAATCAAAGCTCATTCCTCCATTGTCGGATAGTCCAAGTGGTAGCGCAATGCTTGGTAGAGCCGTTGTGCAATTGAAATCAGGCGGCGTAGAGGTACTAAATACAGATGAAGGAACGGTCAGTAGAACGGGAGTTTTATATGATCTAGATGGAGTTGAAATTGAGTCTGAGCGAATTCTTGAAGTTCTTCCAATCAAGAATAAGGTGCTTGCTGTTGATGAAGCCTTAAACATTGTCTCCACCGACCATACCATCAACGTTAGACTACCAATTCAGTTCCGATCACTAGGGTCGAAGCAAGTTAAGAGACTTGGAATATTTGAAACGATGGAATCTGCGCAAAGAAGATATGAGTCGATGTACGGCCATTCATGGCTTTGGACGCTTTCAAACGGCTCGGCATGGCATGGTGGATTTGGTGGACTTCATCAACTCAACTTGTCGTCAGGTACGTCGACGAAAGTGTTGCCAGATACGGTCACATCCCTATGGCGCTCCACAGACGGCAACCTATATGCTGCCCATAGAAGTCTCTGGATTTCTCCCAATGAGGGGGCTTCATGGGACCGCATTACCCTACCTGATACAGTGTCTGCGATTTCGTCTATCATCGACAATGAACAAGCGCTATTCATTGGTAAGCGTGGTCTCGCAAGAACGTTTAACGCTGAACAGCTATCTGCATTACCTGGTGGATTACATCAACGAGACACGAATGGTGCATGGCACCGGGTACCTGGCATTGGCGAATACGTGTATGGATTGTCCCGTGATATGAATGGCTCGTTGTGGGTTGTATCAACGAACGTAACGATGAACATTTTGGGAGAGGTTGGTACTGATACTATTGTCAGTCAAATCACACTGGAGCAAGGTGATGTCTACATGCACCGCTCAACAGATGGTGGGTTGAACTGGAGTTTGATGCATTCCGAGCGAGCCACAGATGTTCATCGTATGATATCGGGCGTTATAACCAATGATCAATCAGGCAGACTTGTGGTCGCGATGCCAACCCGTGTACTAGCGTCAAATGACAACGGACAAACATGGAACGAGATCGATCTGTTTCCATTCGGTACTAACTTTACGTCGGCCCGTTTTGACGACAACGGCGGCCTTTGGGTGGCATCAACTAATGGTGCATGGCGTATTCGTTTCGACTCTACAACATCCGTATTGTCAGACAATACAACCGATCGAACTTGTTTCGTCTCGGTGCCTAACCCAACAACATCAACCATCACGATGTTTGATCAAGAAAGAGAACCGGCATTTGGAATGTTTATCGTTCGTGACGCAGTGGGCAGTATCGTTCACACGTCTGCAGGTCCCGTCATCAATCTCTCGAACCTCGCAAATGGCGTCTATTTTCTGTCACCAAAAGAGCACGCCGATTGTAGCCCCGTAAAGATTCTCAAGCAATAGCCAGGTGATATGACCGAGTGTTCCTATTGCTGATAAATTGGGTGTAAACCAAAGGCCTCAGCTACAGCAGGGGCTTTTTTGTTTCATGTGCGAGTCAATTCCGAAGCTTCGTCACGTTGCAATGCTGTTGCAGGAACACTAAGGGTTTGGTCTGCTGGGTTTGATTCGTCCGAGCTTGAGTGCAACTGCGGTGGCGAGGTCGATATGGCGCGCATTGCAGAAATTCATCAATGCAATGAACACATCTGCGGCCTCATCTGCCGTGTGTTCATTATCGGGAGGAGCCCCTTTCCACCTCTTCTTTTCGAGGTTGGCCAACTCCCCTGCCTCGCCGCATAACTCGAGTGCGAAAAACTCGGGAGGACGTGGAATGAAACACGCCTGCTGATAACTATCAAAAGATGATTGAATGGGTGCCAGTCCGCTATTCACGGAAGCAATAAGTTCGTCACACAACGGATGATTCACTCAACACCTGCCTCTTCCTCTGGTTCATGTGAACCACCTTCACGCATACGATAACCAACACCTCGAACACTTGTGATCAACTGTGCCTGACCGGGACGTTCAATCTTTTGACGTATGCGTTTCACATAGACATCAATGATGTTGGACTCCGGATCAAAGTTGTGCTTCCACACGTGTTGCATGATCATAGACCGGGAAAGAATGCGATCCTTGTTGCGCATGAGGTATTCCAAAAGCGCATACTCTTTTGTCGTAAGCTCGATTTCTTTTTCATCTCGAAACGCAAAATGTGTCACGAGGTCTAGAGTCAGATCACCGCAAGCCAGTTTTGTGGTCTTTTCCGTTGTGGATCGTCGCAGAATCGACCTAAGGCGAGCAGCAAGCTCTTCGAAGTGGAACGGCTTGGAGAGATAATCGTCGGCCCCCAAATCAAGTCCCTGTACGCGGTCTTCAGTTGCACCACGAGCCGTGAGCATGAGCACTGGCGTAACATTGCCTTCATCACGGAGTGCTTTTAAGACGCTATAGCCATCTAACTTTGGCAACATCACGTCGAGAACGATGGCGTCAAAAACATTGTTCAACGCCAGATCCAGCCCGATCTGACCATCTGCGGCTGTCTCTACGATGTAGCGTTCTTCTTCCAGGCCCCGCTTGATAAAGCTGGCTACCTTACGTTCGTCTTCAATCACAAGGATTCGCATGACGCCAAGATACGACTGACCGTATCTTCGTGGTCATGACATGGAAAACGATCATTGGTCAGACGCGGGTTCAGAAGATGCTTCAACGCTGTATTCTGGATAACCGCATCCCTCACGCTCTCCTTCTAACGGGCCAGGAAGGGGCCGGAACGGTGGCCCTGGCACTAGCTTTTGCCCGGACGGTCAATTGTGAAAGCCCGGTATCCACAGCATCCACGATCGCCCCCTGCGAGACTTGTCACGCCTGTGTTCAAGGGGCTTCCCTTCAACACCCCAATATCCGTGTTGTGGCCTCGCTTCCAAGTGGCAAGGCTGACACCGAAGACGAACTCAAGGATGATGTTATCGCAGAGCTACGGGATGCAATACAAGCTCTAGCCATCGATGCATATAACCCGGTGAGACTTGCCAATGCCACACAAATCCGGATTGGGCAGATCCGTGAATTGAAACGATCTCTGTCGCTTTCAGCAGTGCAGGGGGGTCGTCGTGTTGTCATCATTCTCAATGCAGAAGAAATGACCATTGAGGCTGCCAATGCCTTCCTTAAAACACTTGAAGAACCACATGATGATGTGACGCTTATTCTTACTACGTCACGACCGGAGCGACTGCTTCAGACGATCGTGTCTCGTTGTCAAGAACTTATCGTCCCTCCATTAGATGACGATGACATTATCAAGGCTCTACTGGATCGCAGCCTCTGCACTGTGGACGAAGCAACAATTATCGCACCCTTTGCCCAAGGGAACCTGCAAAAAGCCATCGACTATCTCTCGGAGGACATTCGTGCCCTTCGAGAAACGGCGGTGAACCTTCTGCGTGCGGCACTCAAGGGGAAAGATTTTCGGAATGGATTGATGGACGCAGTGGAAGAGGCGGCTGATGGACGAAACAAGGCTCGTGCCGACGCGATTTTATCGCTCCTTGCTCTGTGGCTGCGCGATGCTCATGTCATTGCAATGGCTGGCGAGGGGGCTCCTATCATCAACATTGACCACCGCGCAGCTCTAGAACGATTTGCTGCTGCTTTTGGACAGGCCGACTTCCCTGCTGTGCTTGCTGCGGTCGAACAAGCATCACGTCACCTCGCTCGCAATGTATCCGTTCAATTGGTTCTCTCAACAGCGATGCTCGAGATTCGAAGAGTGTTTGCTGCAACTCGTATCACAGACCGGACCACATCATGATCCGACCGTTTCGTGCAGTGTTCATTTTCTTTTTAACGACTGCCACACTACATGGTCAGTCTGTTGATCTTCATCTGCGAAGCGCTTTGATTGATACCCGTGGATCATTGACCCTTGAGATGGTTCATTATTCTCCGGGCTCCGATGTCCGTTCTGTTCTTCAACCATCCACGCTATCTGTGACCATTGATGGTCAGAACGTACCCATCGATGAGATAGCCTGCCCTGAGCAATCTTCACCAACAGACATCTCGTCCGTGCTTACCATTGACGTTTCAGGATCAATGGTTCGTGGCGGACCCAACATTTCCCTTGCCCGATCAGCTGCAAATGCTTGGATCAGAGCGTTATCAAGGGGTTCGGATTGTGCGATCACAGCATTCGACCACAAGGCATCACTCATCACAGATTTTTCTACGGACACCTCGGTTCTCATGAAGGCCGTTGCATCACTCACACCTCGTGGAGGAACAGACTACGATGCCGGTCTTCTCACGGAAGAAATCGGTGGTCTCTCGATGGCTGCCACCGGAAAGAACAAACGCGTCTTGATCTTTCTCACAGACGGCATCGGTACAGCGAATACTCAATACATGATTGAGCAGGCTCGGCAGAATGGCATCACCGTCTACTGTGTTTCTCTCGGAATGTCCATGCCAGAGTCCCTGCGTTCCCTCAGTGAACGTACGGGTGGACTTTGGTTCGAGAACGTCACCACAGTCGACCAGGCCGAAATGGCGTATAAACGCATTCATGCCGATGCAACCGAACCGCGGAGTTGCACAACGGAGCTTATGCTTCCTCCATCGTGCTCCAAGGAGCGAGTGCTCGTTCTAACACGTGGCACGGAGTCCATTCGGCGCATCCTCACAACCCCCGACTCCTCGATCACACGTTCTACGGTTTCTCCTCTCTCTCTCCGTTTTGAGCAAGGGGCTCCTGCCCAACAAATCACTATACGGGCAGGACGTACTCCGCTCACGTTAACGGGAGTGCGTGTTACGTCGCTCTCACCGGTGAGTGTACAACTCAATGATGCGCCCATAACCTTTCCAATAACAATACCATCACTCGATTCAATGACGTTTACTGTTACCAGTGAACATCGCGATAGCATCTATGCCGTCGGTCGCATTCAATTTGCAGCTTCGCCCTGCCCCCTACCCTCGGTATATACAAGTTCCGGAAAGCCATACGGCAAGCCATTAGAGCGAACGATCCATGTGGTCTATCCCAACGGCGGAGAACGCATTCCTGCACATGCTCGAGAACAATTGCGATATGACGGTGTTCCGGCAGATCTCCCAGTGAGACTAGAGATCAGCTATGACCTTGGTAGAACATGGACACTCATCAAAGAGCGCGCCACTGGTCATGACATCCCATGGATCGCGCCGTCAGTATCCAGCGATTCCTGCCTTCTTCGTGTTTCACAGGTTGTTCCTGATGAGATCCGGATGCAACCTACCACGGTTATCAGAGGTGTTCGCATCGAGCAATGCTCGTTCATCAGTGATGGAACAAGACTTGCTTCAGCGGCTCTTGTCCAGCGTGATCAACGGTCATCCGTGGACAGCGTCGTTCGTATCAGCGATGCAACTACCGGCGAGACTATCTACTCATTCCCCGGCATTCGATATGCTATAACGAGAAATGGCGGGTCGATCATAACGTGGGGAATCTACGGTGCCCTAGCCAGCTTCGATCTCACAACCGGCAAGCAACAATGGAACTCAGAGATAGCTCCATCAACGCAATTGATCACGTGTTTGCCAGATGCAAACGGTACAACAGCACTTATCCTTGGCGGATGGGATGATCGGCCACGTGTGATCGATTGTCTCACGGGACTTACAACTGTTCGTCTCCCAAAGAACACGCGAGACATTGAAAGTGGCGTGATATCTGCCGATGGATCTATGGTTGCCCTTTGCGGGAGAGACTCGAGTGTTTCGATCTATGATGCACGAACCGGTACACTGAAGCAACGACTTGTTGGGGCAACTCCTACGCAGTTCTTCAGAGCAGCATTCTCCCCGTCAGGCAATCAGGTCGTAGCAACGGCGGCTAATGGGACTGCGATCGTGTGGAATGTTGCAGAAGGCCTGGTTCAAAGTGTTATTGCAAAGAGACAATACGTTAACGACAACTCCTACATTACGTTCCTTCCTGACGGCAGCCGAGTTGTTCTCGAAACCGGGAAAGACCAGACGTCCATCGTTGACGTGGCTACTGGTGAAAACGTTGTTACCATGGCACGAAGTCCCGGAGTTGGTGGTGTTATGACGGTAGTCCCATCCCGTGATGGTTCTAAAATTGCCCTCTCATCTCTTGGGCGCGTTACCGTTCACGAAACATCAACTGGTGTGATGATCTATGAGATGCGCCAGGTAGATTATCACCCATCCTTTTCTTCGGATGGCTCACGACTAGCATTGAGGACTTCGGAATCAGAAGCCGGTGTGTATCTGATTAGTCCGGCTATTCTCCAATCAGATACCAGTGACGCTCGGTGGACCATCTATCAAACCATGGCTAAACTTCGTAACGTCCGTTTTGGTCAACGTCCAGTTGGTGAGTCTGTTGATTCAATTGTTCGCGGTGGCCTGGTAAATGGTACTGTAGACACCATTCGTCTCGATCACTTGAGAATTGAAGGCTCTGAAATTCGTCATTTTGGACTTCGCACTCTTCCGGGAGCCGTTATTCCACCGGGCGATAGCATCGACATTGAATATTCCTTCACACCGAATCTTGCCGGTGAGCGCGCAGCGATGATCGTTGCTGAGGTAACAGGAGGTGTGCTTCGTTCACGCATTAGCGGTCCTGCTCGCGGGAACATCATCTCAGCAGAAGCAGACTTCTTGAACTGCGGTGTCCTCGATGTAGGCGAATCCAGAGATGTGGTTGCTGATGAACTCATCTTTAACAGTGGCAAGACACCGGTACGGATTCGTTCGATTAAGAACATTGGACCGGACGCACAATCGTTTGAACTCCTAAGCGAATCTTCATTCACCGTGGAACCAGGTGAAAAGCGAGAACTCCTCATACGATTTAATGCAGTCCGTGAGGGCAGAGTAACCACGCGCCTTGCCTTTGATATCGAGGGGTATCCGGAGGTGTTGTATGCTACACTCTACGGCAGAGGAGCAATCGACACCTTCAGGGTAGCACTTTCAGATCCAACAACGTTCCGCGGCATCTTACTACCGACTGCTGTTATCCCTCCGGCAGGAACAATCACCACCGGAGTTTACGATGTATTAGGATTCACCGGCGGTTATAGCATTACGGACAATTTAATGGCCACGATCGGTGGCGTACTCCCACTACCCAATCGATGGTTCGGCGCATCAGGTTACGATGCGTCATGGAGCGCAGCTTGGTCAGTTGGTGCTAAGGCCGGATTTACTGTCAGCCCGGATGTAGTTGTTGGAGGGGGCTATCAGCTCGGTCAGAGCTATTATGATCAGGACGTATCAGAAAAACTCGAATCGAAGATCACGTTTAATGCCGTGTGGGCATCCGGTGGCTGGGGCAATGATGATAGCAGGCTGAACGCCTACCTCGGCTACGCCTTCAAGTATCATACAACCGGATATGAAGGCTCGTATAACGCCGATGCAACGATTTTCGGTGTTGGGTACGATCGAAGACTTGGCTATCACTGGAAGGTTTGCAGCGAAGTGTTCTTTATGCGTACTATGACGTTTGTGCCAATCACCGTTACCGCCAGATACTTCGACGATGTACAGGCATTTGAATTTGGCTTTACGGTAACGGGGATCGCAGCAAGTGGTGCACAAGCCTCATCGTGGCCGTTGATACCGATGGTCTCGTGGGTCAGACGCTGGTAACGGTATGTAATGTAGGCACAACAACAACATCGGTTCCGTGAATGTCGATTGTGATCTCTCCGGCACGGACATGTACACCTTTCATGGGAGCAGCAAAGACAAGACCTGGGGTGCGCAAGAGATCAACACGAATGGTTCGTGCCAACGCAGTGATGTTCACTATGACCATAATTCCACGTCGCGACCCACGACGTCGCCTGATGTAGGCAACAACATCATGATCATCAACTTCCACTCGTTGGATACGATCATCTTCATGGAGTTCGTTGAGGACACCCATTGACCTGAACTCACGAAGTTTCTGGATAAGCCAGTCAGCGTGACCAGTTCCCTCGTCCCATGGAAGGGGCACATCATTGAAGAGGGATAATGAAGATGTTGGATGTGCTGCGATCTCTTCAGGCGTAAAGCCAAGCCCGGTATTTACAGGTCGAGTCTCATTGAGCTCGAGTCCAGCATGAAGGAACGATACTCCTTTGGGGAGGTATCGAAGAAACAACCACAAGGCAGCTCCTGCCCTTTCGGGCAATCGTTCGGCAGCACGAGGAGTGTTGTGAGACTCCGGCGTAGCGAAGTATCGGACGGGTATGTCGTTATGCGCAATGCGATCGATGAATCGTGCAAGCTTCTGTGCGTCATGAGCGTCAAATGGCAAATACCCGATCACTGCATCGTAGCCCGTAGCGCGAGAGGCCTCCGTGAGATGGAAATTCTCTTCAAAGAGGATGAAGTCGTGCTTCAGAGCCCTACTTTCCGAAACTATCCTAGCCCGTAGATCACGAGGCAATGCATGCCCCATATCGATGAGTGCCCCATCAATGCCAAACATGCGGATATAGTGCGGAATGATTCCGGCGATGGTATTCCACAACGACGTCTGACGATAATCGGAACGATCGAGGTCTCGCTCAAACATCCTGATCGTGTTATAGGCCATATACCTGTACGACGGGTGATCGTGGAGACGGAGATACGTTACGTCACTCCATGCCGGTTGTGGATCATCAGGAGGCCAGTCTGCAAAGGCTCCGGGAATGCGCAGAACAGCACCGTGCGGACCGATGCCCTTCCATCCATGGTCGTCCTTTGCTACTCGTAACGGCATGAGGTCGAACAACGTTTGATATTCCGCTGGCGGCTCAGGAAGTTGCGTAAAGTCTCCCTCCTCCACCTTTTCATGCATTGTACGGAGGTCGGCCGGTGAAAATGACGGTGACCGGAATGCATCGATCGAACCTACTCTCTCTTCATCTACCCAATAGAACCAGTTCGGGTGAATCGGAGCATAGTCACTGTCGATACTGACCGTACGAAGCACGGTCTCTAACACAACCTTTATTCCTAACAGGTGACAGATTTCGATCAACACTCGTGCCTGATCATCCACCGTCATGTCGATACACGGTTCTTTCAGTTGCGGATCCAATCGAAATGGATGCTTCACAGCATACGGAGAACCGAGGAGCCCCTTTCTACCAATCGTACCGATCTCCGTGATTGGGAGCAAGACCAGAGTGTTTACATCCAAGGAATTCAGATACGGAAGCAATCCAAGAAGTTTGAGGAACGTACCGGTAGAACGCCAGCCGTCTTGTGTTGTGCCCGGACCATGGTTGTATGAGGTTGCATGGCGCACCATGGCATTATACGCCACTGCAGTGTCCAAAGTCCAAGTACGATTTTGGTCTCTCTTGCGACGTAATGCATCTATCCTGCGAAGTTGATGTAGGAGATACGAGGCACCGGAAGTAAACGTCACAGGTGTATGCGCTCCTACCCAGGCACCCGGCACGGAATAGGGATGCCATGCTGCGTGTTCTTGTTCTTCGAGTTTGTCTATGAGCTTGAGGATCAGCGGCGTCACGGCGTCTTCTCCGTTCCATGGTAGTGATCGTAGACCTTCTTTGCCATTGTCTTCCCGACCACTTCAGACAGCACTTCAAACGAGGACTCGCGAACCCGATCCACGGAGCCAATGATGGACAAGAGCTTTTTTGCAGATGTCTCACC
This sequence comes from uncultured Ignavibacteria bacterium, assembly GCA_937870915.1. GTDB lineage: Bacteria > Bacteroidota > Ignavibacteria > Kapaibacteriales > Kapaibacteriaceae > UBA10438. The sequence goes on along the minus strand of CALMZQ010000098.1, from coordinate 13,891 downwards.
AACACCCGGGATCTGGGTGAGTTCGGTCTGCAGCGTTCGTTTATCGCGCAATGTTCGATGATAGGTTATCGCGAACCGGTGTGCCTCATCGCGTGCTTGTTGGAGAAGCCGCAGACTACTCGAGGTTTTGGCTAGGTAAAGGGGCACTGACTGTCCGGGAAGGAATACTTCTTCCAAACGTTTGGCCAGACCAACAACCGTGAACCTGCCAACTAAACCAAGCGAGGAAAAGATCTCCATCGCATGAGACAGTTGCCCCTTGCCACCATCAATGATCACAAGATCAGGCAATTCCGTCCCCTCTTCTATTGCTCTGCTATAACGCCTGGTGATCACTTCCTTCATTGCTTCAAAGTCATCATTGCCTTCTACAGTCCGAAGTTTGAAATGACGGTAGTCAGATTTTTTCGGTTTGCCATCTACAAACACAACCATGGAAGAGACATAGTCTGTCCCTTGCATGTGAGAGTTGTCGAAACACTCTATGCGCCGAGGTAGTCGTTCCATGCGAAGGTCCTGCTGAAGCGCGAGCACCGCACGCGGCATTGACTGGTCCTTCTGCGCTTGCTGCATGAGCAGTTCCCGAAGAAGCACATCGGCGTTCATTTCGGCCATAGAGAGGAGCTTACGCTTGTCCCCGATCTTTGGAACAAGAATCTCTACGTTTTTTCCTCGTTGTTCGCAGAGATATTCAGCGAGGACATCAACGTCTTCGATCTCGGTCTGCATAAGAACTTCGTCCGGAAAGTGTTCCGCTTCAAGATACCATCGCTCAATGGTGGTACGGAGGATCTCCGAATCGGAACGGTCTCGAGAGCCGCCAATAAAGAAATGTCGCTTCCCAACAAGCTTCCCATCCCGTATAGTAAACACCACAGTGCACGCAGTGCTTTCGATTCGAGACAAGGCGAATACGTCACGGTCTGTATCGTCCGTTGCAAGCACCTTCTGTTTCGATGTGTATTCTCGTAAACGTTCCAAGCGCCCTCTGACAACTGCTGCATCTTCGAATCGCAATTCTTCTGCAAGAACCATCATACGATCCTCGAGCTGGCGTTCGAGATCCTTGGTTCTACCATTTAGTACCTGTTGTGCCTGACGGATATACTCGTTGTAACGGTCGCGGTCGATATGTGCTTCGCATGGTCCATCGCACTTCTTGATGTGATAGTCAAGGCAAACCTTCCACCTACCGGCTGCGATTGTTGCGTCTGTTAGAGCGAGTTCACACGATCGTATCGGGAAGATTGATCGCAGTGTTTTCAGGAGTGAGTAGAGATACGTTCCGTCTGTATACGGTCCGAAATATTTACTTCCGTCGCGGACCACCCTCCGTGTTTTGAATACACGAGGGTACTCCTCCTTCGTGATCCGAATGTACGGATAGGACTTATCGTCCTTGAGTAAGATGTTGTATTTCGGACGGTGTTCCTTGATCAACGTATTCTCGAGGATCAGGGCCTCAACCTCTGTATCGGTTACGATCACGTCGAGGTCAATGATTTTCCGAACAAGAGCCTTTGTTTTTGCGTCAACCGGCCGTCCCTCTTGAAAGTAGGATCGAACCCGGTTCCGGAGGCTCTTTGCCTTACCCACATAGATGATCTGCCCTTCTGCATCCTTGTGCAGATACACACCGGGCTTTGTTGGCAACCCGGCAATCTTCTTTTCCAGAGCCTCTGAAAGGAGGGGGCGATCGGTATCCATCACAGCAAAGGTAGCGCAATTCGTGCGACCTCTTGGCACGTCGCGTATATTGTGGAACGTTCATTTTGGGAGGAATGTGGTGCAGCACGGTACGGATGTGATACACTCCATTGAGGAGATCGCCAAGGAGCTCAAGGATGCTGCTTGGTTCATTGGACAACGAGTAATCAACAGGGAGGAAGTGATCGAGCAGGCCTTCTGTGCCCTCCTCACGGCCGAACACGCTCTGCTCCAGAGTAGGACGGGCGTTGGGAAGTCCCTCCTTGCTGAACAGATCTTCAGCATGTTTGAGGGGGCTCGCCTTTTCCGCGTTCAGGCAAGCAAGGAACAGCAACCCGACACATTTTTTGGTGGACTCGATCTTGAAGAGCTTAAGGCCGGACGGATCATCCACAACACCAAGGGATCCCTAGTTGAAAGTGATTTTGGCTTCATCGATGAGATCTTCGATGCAAACGACTTCACACTGCGTGCGCTCTTATCGCTGTTGAACGAACGTCGACTTTTGCGTGGCCTTCAAGACGTGGCATCACCACTTCATTCGGTGATCGCTGCCACCAATTACCTGCGCGTGAGTGAGGTAACCGAAGCCCTCTTGGATAGGTTCCTTTTCAAGGCCGTGATCCTACCGGATAAAGACCCCTTTATTCAGTACCAGATCTCTCAACGATATCTCGTCCACGGCGGACGTCCGGCCGTTCCTCAGAAAAGGATTCCGCTTACCCGGCTCCAGCACATGCATCGGATCATCACCGGCCGCAGCGATGATTTTCAGATCGCCATCACGAATGAATTGCTGTATTTCACGAACATCGTGATCCGACATTTCGAATTTCTTCGCAACCGACAATTGAGCGAACACGCAAAACGTGGCGAAGGAACAGATTTCTACATCTCCCCGCGAACGCAAGCAAAGTCGCTCGATCTCCTACGAGCTCTTGCACTATTGAAGGGGCGTACCAATGTCATTCATGATGATGTAAGCAGACTCTACTTTATCTTTTCAACCGTTGGTTTGCCTGAAGAGATGGCTCTGTTCAAGAAGGCATATACAACCGTCCTGAATTCGTTGACGGCGTCGCGTGGATTTGACCAAGTGACCATTCTGCTCGATTTCACTGATCTCCTCCGTGAGATCAAGGACGATCCGAAGATCATGCTGGAGCCCCTTTCGAGATTTGCAGAGTCGCCTGTTCGTCGAACCTTCCTAGAATGGGTGAAGGAGAAGTTCGGCAGCGAACAGCCACACGAACAGAACAGGAAGCTTCTCGAACAGTTCCTCGTGGACTTTGTACCGGTTTGTGATGAGGTACGAGAGTTGAAGAACTCTGTTGAGAAGACTCTTCAGCAAACAATGATCATTGTTGAGCGAGAACTCCAACGCCTAGGATCGTCATAGATGTCTCGCTCAACCATCGAAACCTCGTCGTTCTTCTCCAACATGGAGCAGTACGGCTTTTTCGATACGGTAGAAGATCATCTGCCTGATGAATTCACGATCATCTACGAGATCGCACGGATCCTAGAGGATAAGACACATGCCATTGCTCGTGCCTTGGCCCCTATCCTTGAGCTTAACGATCCCTCTGCTACAGACAACAACCTCGATCAGATCCTTATTCCAAACGTACCGGAGGCAAAGGAATACGAAGCCGACCTCATTCGAAGTGTTACGGAGGTCCGCTACATCTATCCTGCTCAACACCTTCTTCCTGAGATCGTGTTTCTTCGACGTCTCGCTGAACGGTCATTGTGGATGCCCCGCCCACGTTCTCCTCGCAACTTTCGCTATCAAACAGAAAGTGATCGTTTTGCACCGGATGATCGCAAACAGAAGGTCTACATACTTTTTGATACCTCAAGCTCAATGCGGCAACATTACCGCATTCATCTTGCCAAGGCCATTGTCTACCTATTCCTCCAGCAAAATCAGCGCGACCTGGGTACGATCTTCTTTCGAACCTTTGATCTCACTGTGGGTGAGCTGAGAACGGCACGTGATGTGCCGTCGTATGACAGGCTGATCTCCGATGTGATGCATATCAATGCCATTGGAAATGGAACCGTACTTCAGAAAGCTCTTCAAACGGCAATCGACGATATCTCCCATGAGAGCCAGTTGAGCCAGTCACAAATCTTGGTGGTTACCGACGGCGTGGCACATATTGATCTCGAGAGACTCAAGGAGCAGATGGGAGAGCATATCACTGTCAACACCGTAAAAATCGGCAACGCCCGCATGCACGTTGATGCAAAGGTGATCGAAGATCAGGTGTTTCAGTCGTCAAATGATGATGCCGTGCGACTACGAGAGTTAATGAAGCAAAAACGAGACATTGAGCTTCAGGTCTCTACTGCTTCCGGTCATTTGCGTCAAGAAGCTCTCCGATCACAGCTAGGCCTCTTACAACGCCAGATCGATAATCTTACAGAACGTCTTGGCGCATTTGTATCAGAACACTATGGATTAGAAATCCAGAACCTCAGTGCTGTGTACGTGAATGTGGACGACATAGCGCCGGAAGAGATGTTTTCGTTGCCTGAGGATAAGGTTGCAGAACTCGAAGCACTTGCAGAGTCGCTCTTAGAGGCGTTGCGAGAAGAGCATCAGGTTGAGGATATCAAACGAGCTGCTGTCCTCTACGACCACTTGATCCTGTTGATGAAGTACAACAAGATTGACGCATCTCGGTTTGAAAAGGCAGCGAAGGAGTTAGAACAGACACTCGATTCTATCCTGAATAAACCAACGGGAAGTTCAGATGACCTCTCAATAAGTGACCTAGAGAGGATGCAGCTGCGCAATATGTTGGACGTAGGAAGTTTCAGTCAGAAGCTATCTCTGGCCGTGCTTCTCCGACTCTTCTATTTGAAGATCAAACGCTGGTGGATGGCTCGCAAGCAGCATCGTGCATTTCGCACAATCACTGGACGAACGGTAAAACGGCGTTAGTCGTCGAGATCCACCGGCAAGACCGGAGGAACAGATGCACGTCCTACAGAGTGATATTCGAAACCATCGGCAGCCATATCATCAAGTTGATAGATATTCCGTCCATCAAAAATGAGCGGACGGATGAGCAGATCTTTCATCCGCTTCACGTCTGGCTTACGGAATTCGTTCCACTCCGTCGCAATAATCAGTGCATCAGCACTATCGATTGCATCATAAGGCGATGAAGCGTACACTACCTTGTCTCCTAGGACTCTCTGTGCTGATTCCCGCGCTTCCGGGTCATAGGCATTGATGGTTGCTCCCGCCTCTATCAGGGCTTCTATGATGACAAAGGCCGGAGCCTCGCGTACATCATCCGTATTGGGCTTAAATGATAAGCCCCATATACCAAATGTCCGTCCAGAGACGTTGTTGTCGAATCTCAGCATGATTCTATCGATGAAACGGCGAACCTGACGGTCGTTCACATGTTTTGTGGCTTCAACGATTTCAAGGGGCGATCCGGCTTCATTGGCTGCATGGATAATGGCCTTTACATCCTTTGGGAAACAACTTCCCCCATATCCGATGCCGGAGAAGAGGAATCGCTTTCCGATCCGTCCATCCGTTCCGATACCTAGTCGGATCTTTTCGATATCAGCGCCAACATGTTCGCAATACTCGGAAAGATCGTTCATGAAGGAGATCTTCACAGCGAGGAATGCGTTGGCTGCATATTTCGTTACCTCCGCACTCTTTTCGTCGAAGACCAGGATCGGCGCGCCACCACGTACGAAGGGCTCGTAGAGATCCTTCATAATCTCGGCTGCATAAATGCTTGATGTTCCAACTACAACGCGATCCGGTTTCATAAAATCATCAACGGCAAATCCTTCTCGAAGGAATTCCGGATTACTCACAACATCAACTCTGCGATCAGGAGCAACGTCCGCAAAGATCGAAGCAACACGAGCTGTGGTGCCGACCGGTACCGTGCTCTTGTTGATCACTATACGGGGCTCTGTGATGTTGTGAACGTTGAGTAGCTCTGCAACGGTGTGAGCCGTGGACATCACCATTGCGAGGTCGGCTTCTCCATCCTTGCCCGGAGGTGTTGGAAGGCAGAACATCAAGATCTCGCACGTTCTGACTGCCTCTGAAAGGTCGAGCGAAAACGTGATACGTTGTTCCCGAATATTTCTTTCAAGGACAAGATCCAAGCCCGGTTCGTAGATCGGTATATCGCCCTTACTCAGGCGTTCCACCTTTATCGGATCTACGTCGATGCAGAGTACAGTGTTGCCCACATCCGCAAGGCACGTGCCTGTGACAAGACCAACATACCCGGTTCCGATGACGGCGATGCGATAGGACATTGATGCTGTTCAGTGTGAATGAGGTGCCGAACGGTGTTATCCGAGATCGTTGATCACGGCGCGAAGCACAAAGATGAGAATGAGGAGGATGGCGACCAAAATCCCGAGCTTTAAAAGACGCTTGAGGATCGCCAGAAATAGAAGTATAACCAGCACCACCACGGCAACTTTGGCCACCGGATGGAGCCCCGTGTATAGAAGAGCAAGATCGTTGATCATGAATTCTTGAAAACGAAGGTGATGGTTCCTTCCATCTCAACTCCGGTTGAAAGCTTATTAAAACGCCATTGTTTGAGAACCCGCATTGCTTCTTGATCCACCTTTGGATTACCTCCTCGGCGAACTGGCCACACAAGACTGACCGTTCCATCGGCTAAAACTCGGAACCGAAGTTTTACTTCTGTGTTCAGGGTACCGGCCGGGAAGTTGGGAAGAACCTTGCTCACCACGGTTCGGTTACCGCCACCACCCCAATCGATATCACCATATCCGAGCCCCTTGCCCGGACCACTTCCTACCCACCCCAAGCCAGTTCCATCATCCTTGCCATCCTTGTTACCAACCGTTCTATCCGATGCATCGCCATCATGTGGCTTACCGTCTGTGCCCACGTCCTTTGTTGCAATGAGTCGGGCTGACTGATTGGGATCTGCAATCTGCGTCTTTCCATTAGATGAGGCTGAGCGCTGAGCATCCTGAAGCGGATTCTGCGTCTCCTTTCCTCTCTGTGAAGCCCCTTCTCGGGAAAGATTACCACTACGTGCCCCGGTACCATCTCCATCACCGAGGATGACAAGCGTCAGTGGTACTGTGGTCTTCACGGAGTAGGATTCAGGGGGCGAATAACTCGTACACATGGAGACCAGGAGAATGATCGCAAGGAGAATCATGGCCACGATAAATCCTCTCACCGCATTCGGATTCCACTCGAAACGGATCTGTACTAATGGACTATCGTGGTATCGACTCATCGAATGCGGGCGATCCAAGGTTGACGGAAACCGAGATTCACAGCAGCTGCCTCTGCATCTTCTCGAGTACTGAACTGACCAAAACGTACACGGTACCAGGGTTGTCCACGGAGTTGTTGCTCCACGATATACCCATCCTGAACACGCTTTTCACGTAGCGTCTGCAACCATTCGTCTGCATCATCACGCGAAGGACTAGAGAAAACTTGTACAACCCACATAGCGCCCACATTTGACGTAGCAGGTGTTGTTGCGATCTTTGGCACAGATGGAACCGGCTTTGGCATGGGCGCTTCCAAGGGTTCAGAAGGCGCTGTTCGCCTAGGCCGCGGCATGGTTCGCTCCTCTGACTTGCTACGAGGTTCAACCGACGGCACATCGTCACCCTTGGCTTGCGGTACGGCATCAGCAAACAACGGTTCTGGGGCCGGAACACTGTCCAGCGCTACTGTTGCCGTGTCTAGAGCAGGAGGTACTGGTTCGCTTGGTACCACCTCTGGAGCGATAAACGCCTGCTCCTCCATTGATGGCCTACTGAGGAAGTAATACCCGCCACCAATGAGTGCAACAATCAAGACCAACCCTGCTGCAATTCCGAACCAGAACAGAGCAGTACGGTTCTTCTTCTCATGCGCCTCTGGCATTGGAGGCATTGGTGGAAGTGCATCTACCCTTCTGCGCTCAGCAGATGTTTCTGTGGCTGCATCAGAAGTGGATTCAGGAATACTCTCGTTCTCGGATTTCAACTCCGAGTTCGTCCCGGATTCCATAAACCCATCTTCATCGGGCCCAAAGCCCGTATCGTCCCACGTAGGATCTTTTGGTTCCATGATCAGAACTTCCAGGTACATCCAACAGTGACAAAAATACCCCGTTCGCGATAGCCTTCCCAGAGGATCACGGTGCTGCCAAGGAGATTCTCAGCACGGGCGTTGAGATCGAACGACGTAGAAAGCGAATACGAGGCCATCACTCTGAGGTCAGCATATCCGCTGAGTGTTACCGTATTGTCTACGTCTGCCCAACGTTGCCCAACATAGACCATGCCAATTCCGGTTCGCAACTGCGTGAACCATTGACGTTCATAGTCAGCAGAAGCATGAAGAGACGGTACATATGGCTGTGCTGATGCCTGGGCTACAGAAGCGTTCGTCATGTGCACATCTGCCACAACAATATCTCGTGGTGTGATGGCGAACCGCGCATCGGCATTAATCTCTACCAGGCTGACAGTTCTGTAGTCAACCGTGAAGACACCGGGACGCCCCCTAACCCAAACCGGTTCTCGATCGGTCTGTCTCATCCTCACTCCGGCACTAATCGTTGTCCGCACTGATGGGTGGAATGTGATGGTACCGCGCAGATCTACGATGTCATATGCCGCGTCGAGGCTAACGGAATCATCGATATACGGATTCTGCATCATCAGGTCGCGAAACGTTACTGAGCGCATACCGCTGCGGACAGCAGCCGTTACGGTAAGATCTGGTCCAAGGAAGACATCGGCCTGACCACCCAAGGCTAGGCCAAACCTATCAACACCTGTCGTAGACGTAGCCCATTGCACACCTGCTCCACCAGCAATGCGCAGCGCCTTCGCAACCCATCGTCCATAGGCACCGGCCTCAACATACGGATAGGCGTTCTCGGCATACGTCTGCAACCGCATATCCATCATCAAACCAACATCTGCACTCTTCCATTGTTGTTCGGCACGGATGGTTCCGCGGAACACGTTATCGGAAACATCGCGCATCGATGCTGTAGAAAGTGATTGATGTGACCAAGATGCCTGGGCACGGTATCGTACGTCTTCGAACCGACCGTCCACGTCAACACCAAGCCCCAGTGCTGTATGACTTCTAATCGGCGCATCGGGTAATGCGAATAGTTTGTATGAACGATGTCGTAAACCAACATCTGCCTGTGTGGTGCTGCCTCCAAAGAACAAGAATTTCTCAGGTGCCACATAGGTACTCACGAGTTTCACACCTGTAGTGAGATACTCGGCGTTCTCTATCCAGCCATCACTGGCTTGCATATCAGCCGCCAGATCGAGACGATAGCCCCCTGCCACAAACGAATACCCGGCAAGTACATTCGGCGTGATATAGTTTCCGATCTCGGCCTGAAAATAGCCCGGCCACACCATCGTTGTCCGTTTGTACTGTGGTAAGGGGCGTGCCGGCAAGGACGGGATTGGTTGCTTTTCTGTTGGGTTCAAGGAATCCAAACGAGTAGCCGAAAGCAGTGGTGGACGTTGTGGGGCACTCTTCACGCCAGCTCCAACGTTGATCAGTTCCTTTCCCGTTACAAGGAATTCCGGGAGCTCTAGCGGACCGTTCGGCGGTTGTGCGGGTGGCTGCTGTTGTGCGGGTACTACAACCGAACAAAGAACAGAAACGGCAAAGATGATCAGAGACTTCATCTACGCACCTTCTTGAGTCTCTTGATGCGAGCATCTGCAGTCTTACCGTAATCATCATCCGGACGCAGACGCATCACGGCTTCATAAACGTCTCGTGCTTCTTCAAATCGCTTGAGCGCTTCGTAACATTCACCAAGTGCAAGCAGACTGAGCGTGTACCAATCTTCGTATCCGGCATATTCCTGACGAACACGTTCGTAATGAACGATGGCCTCGTCATATCGCTTTTCACGAAGATCGATGGTGCCCAGTTCATACAACGCATTGGAGGCGAATTGCGGTTTGTCCGACCGTTGTGCAAGAATGCCAAGATGGTACTGAGCACTGTCCACTACGCCCATTCTGCGATAGAGTGCAGCTACCTGATACCGTGATTGATCTGCGTATTCAGCACCCGCATATTTGTCTGCCGTAGACCTGTACAGCGCAATTGCCGCGGCAGAATCGCCCCGCATTCGAGCAATGAGAGCACGTTCATATCCGGCACGGGATGCAGCATCCGTGTCTGATGCGAATTTGGTCCAAATGATCTCGTACAATGAATCTGCCGACGTGCTGTTTGCACTTTTCGAAAAATGTTCGGCAAGATCTAGCTTCGACGAAACGATAAAGGGGCTTTGCGGATACCGTTTCTCAATTTCTGAAAATGAGGAACGTGCCTGCACCAAATCGTTCATCGTGAGATAGGTTCTGCCAAGGAGATAGAGCGCTTCGTCTTGACGTTGTGACGAAGGGTAACGCTTCATATATGCTTCTAGCTCAGATGCCGCACTCGTGTAGTTCCGTCCCGAATAGAAGATCTCTGCCTTCTTGAACGCAAATTCTTCGGCAGCACCAGACTGTGGATTTGCATTGATGAGCGTGTCTGCTATATCGAGTGCCTCCTGTGTTCGTCCCATTCCGATCAACGCAACCTGCATGCTCTTTGCAGCTTCAGATGCTAGCGGATGCGACGGAAAACGAGATATCACACTTCGATATGTAGACATCGATGCATCGATCTCCCCAAGGTTATACTGAGCATCCGCAATTGTGTAGAGAGCTCGCACGGCCTGATCGCCATCTGGGTATGCCGTTAGAAGTCTCTGAAAATCTTCAATTGCCTTTGCATCGTTACGTTGTTGAAAGGCGATCCAACCGATGAGATACATCGCGTCATCGGCCAGTCTATTCTTAGGATACTTCTGCACGAACCGCTTCATATTCTCAACAGCGCCACCTAGGTCTCCTGCGCGGTATGAGGCTTGTCCGGCTTGGAATGACGCGTATTGTCCTTCTTCTGTCGAGGGGGCTTTGGCCGCCGCTTGTTCGTATTGATCTGCAGCGGCACGGAACTGCCTGGAGATGTAGAGTCCGTCCCCGCGTCTTGTTAAGGCTTCGGCAGCATAACGCGACGAAGGATACGTGCGAAGCAGCTCGCCAAACATCGCGGTGGAGCGGTCGAAATCGCGTCGACGGAAAAATGTCCACGCTAGACCATACATCGCTTCTTCTCTTCGCTGACTAGCGGTGTACCGCTTAACGACTTCTTCGTATAGTTCCTGAGCGTTCTTGAGAAGATCCGCTCGGTACATAGACTCTGCAAGCCAAAACGTTGCTTCGTCTCGGTGGATATCGGTTGGGTGATTGCCGAGATAGTCTGTGAGTGCCGCAATAGCGTTCTGCGTCTGACCCGACTGTACAAGGCATATCCCACGCTTGAGGCGGATCTCCGCAAGATAGATCTGTCTATCCGGCATGAACTCCTCGGCTGCCTCTTCTGCGATCCGTTGTGCCCGCTCATATGCCTGCGCAGCTTTAGCCCACTGTTGGAGTTCAATAAGAGTGGCACCAAGAAGTATGTGCGCTCGTATGGATGTGGGTGCATCTCGGGACTCGCGTTCGGCACGTTCGAGTGCCTTACGTGCCTTATCGTAGTCCCCTGCTTCATACGCCGCCTGCCCCATCTCTACGAGGGCTTGAGACTGATACACATATCCCGATTGTGAAGCCAATGCACCGAACGCTTTTACTGCGTCATCACTTTTACCAAGACGTTTGAGACTGAGTGCGTGGTAAAGCAAGGCTTGCTGGCGTATCGGCGAAGCTTCATCAGGTACATAATCGAGAACAGTCTCATAGTGTATACGAGCTACGTCGGGACGGCTTGTGTTAAGAGCGTTTAGTCCGGCATGGAGGTGGACAAACCAGCGATAGTTTGACGTAGGATACCGTTGGAGAAATGCTGCACAACTATCATATGCTTCGTTGTAGCGTCCGCGAAGGGTGTGGGCTTCGGCACGAATGAGCGACATCTCCTCACCGGCTGTTTCGGCATCGATCTGCTCTGGAACCAGCTCAGTTGGCCTTCTGGCTATGACCGTCTCCAAACCAACAAGAACATCAAGGGCCCGCTCTGGTTTACGCAGAGCAACGAGATCAATCGCTTCTCGTACGCGCGAAGCAACAACTACGTTAGAGAGCGGGTACCGCGTCCGAACGATTGCATAGGAATTGATTGCCTGGCGCAGGTCTCCATTGTGATCGCGGAGTTGTCCGGTTGCATAGAATGCATATGGTGCAAACTGTCCGGAAGAATCTGCATCAACACATGATTGAAATGCTACGAGCGCTTCCTTGTACTGTCCTAGTGAGGCTCTGCAAGCCCCTTCCCAAAAACGTGCTGAATGTTCAAGACGAACGTAGATAGTGTCGTTACGTTCTTCCATTGCAGCGTGTGACGCAGTAGCACACTGATCGAAGAGACTCCACGCCGCCTCAAAATCCTTGTCTTCCAGGGCGGCAACGGCACGCTCCATCCAGGCAAGAGGCGTGAACGGAGAATTGGAACGTTCGCGGAGGAAGGCATCCATCTCGCGATCAGCCCCGGCTCGATTGTCTGAAAGTCGGAGAACATCCGCTTTATCAAACGGCACTACATCGGCTACGGACGAATGCCTGCGGACCTGGGACAAGGCATCCAACTCGGCTGCTGCTCGGCGGATCATGCCCGCATCTAGCAATAGCCGCACGGAACGTTCAAGACGTGGTGCGGAAAGGTAGGGGTACGGACTGACCTGTGCGTTCATGTCGATGCGTAGGACGCAAAACATGATCACAACAACCAATCCGCCACGGATGGTGGTGGGGATCGTCATCTCTTTGAATGCTGCAACAGCAAATCTACGAAGCCAAATGCCTCACGTGGCCTATCTACCTCGTAGATTTGTACACATTTTCGACGCAACGAGGACAAGACAAGTGTATCACGTTCTGCTCTACTATGCATTCGTTCCGATCTCGGAACCAGAAGTATTCGCATCCGAACACAGGGAATTCTGTCAGCGCCTTGGGCTCAAAGGCCGAATCCTTGTCTCAGAAGAAGGCATCAATGGCACCGTGTCCGGTCCTCGTGATATCTGCGACCAATATCGAGCGGCCCTCCATGCGGATCCTCGTTTTGCAAAGATGCCGTTTAAGATCGATGAGGTAGAAGGCCACACGTTCGAGAAGATGTTTGTACGTGTCAAGAAGGAGTTGGTAACGTTTCGTGCCGATCTTTCCTCGGATCCCAATACAATTACGGGGCATAGGTTAGCCCCCTCCCAATGGAAAGAACGTCTTGAAAGGGGCGATGCGATTGTGTTGGATGGTCGCACGGATTATGAGTACGACATAGGACATTTCCGTGGTGCTATACGTCCGGATGTTGAGTCCTTTCGTGAGTTTCCAACATGGATACGTGAACACCTAGGCGATAAGAAAAATGTACCGATCCTTACATACTGCACCGGTGGTGTACGGTGTGAGAAGCTCACGGCATTTATGATCAACGATGGGTTTACGGATGTCTATCAGCTAGATGGTGGCATAGTCACCTATGGGAAGGACGAGGAAACCAAGGGTGCTCTGTGGGATGGACTTTGCTACGTTTTTGATTCTCGAATCGCTGTTGAGATCAATCACACGGAAGACCGAAAAGTTGTTGGACGATGCATTCATTGTGACGCACCAACGGAGAGATATATCAACTGTGCCAACCAATTCTGCAACAAACAACATCTCACATGTATTGCATGTGAGCAGCAGTTCGATCACACATGCTCTGTGGCCTGTATGGATGTGATCCATAAACCGGTTGAAGCCTAACAATTCCCTAGCTCTATAACCCAAAAAGCAAACGCCCGATGTTCGGAGAGAACATCGGGCGTTTTGTATCGAGAGAGTGCTGTTGCGGCGTAGTGCCTTAGCGGCGGATCACCAGCGGCGTTGTCAGGGTGGTGCCGTTGGTGGTTACTACCACCGTATAGGCGCCGCTGACAAGCGTGTTGACCGGGATGTCTATCGATTGTGGACCTGCGCTCAGTTGGACATCGTTGATCTGAGCCACTCGTGCTCCTGATGCATCGATGATCTCTACTGTTGCCGTTGCTGCCACCGGCATCGTTACCGTTACGCTGGCATTGCTTGTTGCCGGCTGCGGTGAGACGTTACC
>CALMZQ010000097.1 GCA_937870915.1 uncultured Ignavibacteria bacterium | reverse complement strand
ATGTGAGAGCGATGATCGAACGCGAAATCGCAAAACAACCTGTGACACTCAAGAATGCAAAGGTCTTGTTGCTTGGAATGGCCTTTAAGAAGGATGTTGATGACCTTCGTCACTCTCCGGCACTCAAAGTAGCCGAGCTCTGTATCGAAGATGAGATCCACAACATCAGCTATTTCGATCCCTTTATCCCTTCAGTTGATGTGCATGGTAAAATCCTCACAAGTCGCAAAACCCTTACACCAGCCTACATCAAGAAACATGACGTTGTAGTGATCACAACCGATCACAGTTCATTTGATATCGACATGATCGTGAAGAACGCAAAGGTGGTGATCGATACTCGCAACGCCACCAGGGATGTTCGCGGACCACGCAAGAACATCGTTCTGCTTGGAGATGGCAAGTGAAGAAGATCATATCGGTTGTTGGAGCCAGACCAAACTTTATGAAGGTGGCTCCCATCCATCGCGCCTTTGGTGCGTATGCTGAATCATGGGAGCATCATATTGTCCACACCGGACAACATTATGATGCAGCTATGTCCGATGCATTTTTCCGCGACTTGGACATGCCCCATCCAACATGGTTTCTAGGTGTTGGAAGTGGATCGCATGCTGAACAAACAGCGCGCGTCATGACCGGCTTTGAACAGGTCTGTCTTGAGGCGAGGCCCGACTACGTGATTGTGGTTGGAGACGTAAACAGTACCATTGCTTGTGCACTAGTAAGCGTTAAGCTTGGCATCCGCACCGCACATGTTGAAGCAGGGCTGCGATCGTTTGACCGCCTCATGCCCGAAGAGATCAATCGTATTGCAACGGATGCCATAGTTGATGATTTGTTCGTTACTGAAGAGAGTGGGTTAACACATCTCAAACATGATGGTGTTGATGCCAATCGAATACACTTCGTTGGTAATACCATGATCGACTCGCTACTCTACGCCTTGCCGAAGTCGGAAAAGAGCACCATCCATCACGATCTTGGTCTTGAAAGGGGCAGGTATGCCCTTGTTACGATGCACAGACCGAGCAATGTGGATCATCCTGAACAGCTCCGAATGATCGTGGATGTACTTACGACCCTTGCCGCAGATTTGCCCCTCGTTTTCCCCGTACACCCACGTACAAGAAAGAATCTTCAGAACCTTGGTATCGACGTAGCGCCAAACGTTCACATGATCGATCCCGTGGGCTATATAGACTTTTTAGCGCTCATGCGGTCGGCCAATTTTACGTTGACAGACTCCGGTGGCATACAGGAAGAGACCACAGCCCTTGGTGTGCCTTGTATAACCTCCCGAACAACAACGGAACGTCCGGTAACGGTTGAGATCGGAACCAATATCCTTGTTGAGCCTACAAAGAGCGGCATCCTCGAGGCTGTTGCCCTCATTCGGTCCGGTGATATGCGAGCAGGTCAGGTACCCCCACTGTGGGATGGGCATGCAGCAGATCGTATTGCAGCCGTCATCACGGCACACTATTCGTAACTTTGCGGCGTCGGAAAGCCCCTTACCCCCACTGATCAGAGTTTGGATGCGCCTGTCTGCCAGCCAATCGCGCGGTGCCATTGTGTGCCTCATCGTGCTTCTTGTACCCGCCCTTGCATTTGCACAAGGGAGCGGCAGTACGTTCGACATGGACCGAATGGGAGCTTCTTCCCGAAGTCAGACTAGTCTTTCCTCGCTTCTTACCGCAGAACAGCTGCCAACAGATGACGTTGTGGACCCGGCAGTCTATTTTCTTGGGCCGGGAGACATACTCTCCTATCAGACAACCGGTCTCGACTTTTCGGAGAAGATGACCATCGTAACACCCGAGAATACGATCATGATGGAGCGTACCGGTGTTTTTAGCGTAGCCGGTATGACGCTTAAGGGGCTTAGGGATACCTTGCAGAGTTTGATGAAGAGTAGGTCCGCAAATGTGGAGATCTTCATTACACTGCGTAGAGCACGTCTGGTCTATGTGGCATTGCGTGGCAATGTGACGTATCCAGGCACATATGCCGTTCCTGCATCAATGAGAGTATCAACGTTCCTTACGCTCATGCGCCAGCCGTGGCTCATGAGTAAGGATGGGGGATCTGCGGAAATGGCAAAAAATGGTGGGGTGAATGCCATACCAACCAAGGCCCAAGAGCTCACGCGAAGTTCAGGGTATATGCTTGGGCCATATGCCATGCGAAATGTCTCTGTTCGACATAAGAATGGATCGAGTACGGCAGATCTTCCAAAGGCTCGTGTTGAAGGGTTCTCCTACCTCGATCCTCACGTACGTGAGGGCGATGAGATCACTGTTCCGTTTGAAGATCGCAATGTTCATACGATTTCGATATCCGGCTCGGTGGCTACACCAACAACGTTGGCGTATAAAGTAGGTGACAAGGTGTCGCTTCTGTTGGCAGCTGCTGGTGGTCCAACAGACGATGCAGATCTCACACGCGTTACCCTTGTGCAATCGGCAGGGGGCGGGAAACAAATGTTAACGGTGGATTCCAATTTTCACATTGTTGGGCAGGACGTAGAGCTTCAACCCGGAAGTACCATTATTGTTGAGCGCAAGGCCGAAACGGGCGGAACACAGGCCCAGGGTGTGATCCAGGTGTATGGAGAAGTAAGCTCACCTGGTGCAGTCGTTATCGTCCCCGGTGTTACGCGACTGAGTGAGGCCGTTGCTGGTGTGGGTGGACTCACCTCCGGCGCATCGCTCGCTCTCTCGTATGTGGTACGTCCGGATAGGGGTCCGGTAACGCTAACTCAACAGCGCGATGATGCCTACCGTAACTTCCAATATTCAGACCTCACCTTGGAGGATACCACACGGTATCACATCGACCAGAAGTATCGACTTCCATATGTGTCGTGTGACATGGTAAAGGCCTTGCGAGATACGGCATCAGCGGAGAATATCGCTCTCTTCCCGGGTGACATCGTGGTTATTCAACCAACCCCTGACAGAGTATATGTCTATGGCCAAGTCCTTCGTCCAGGATATGTGCCGTTCAGCCCTAAGAAACGACTTTCTTGGTATGTAGAACGCGCCGGTGGTTATGCAACCGGTGCAGAAGATGACCGTGCTCGTATTGTTAAAGGACGATCCAAAGTATGGGTAGAAGACGATGATGACGTCTTTGTTGAGCCCGGCGATGAGATCTACGTCCCACGTCCACCGGACATTCCGGTTGGCACCCAGATCCAAACCTATGCGATCATCGCCAGCATCATCACGAGTGTTGTTGCGTTAACGGCAACAATGATCTCCATTCTCCGCTAACGGTCTTCCGCAACCGATACTGTGGCGTCTACACCCAACAACGAGCGATCGTTATCAGCTCGCGTGCTCACGGGCAGCGCCTGGATTATTGGATCGCAGGGGGCTATCCTGCTCCTCGTTTTTCTTGCCCAGCGTATGATCCTCTCAACGCTGACCAAGGAAGAGAACGGCACGTTGTTCTTTGAACGCAGAATGACCGATCTCATCGTTGGAATCATGGTGGATCTGGGAATCAATGGTATTCTCATTCGCCGAGTTGTCCAAGAGAAGGAGCGTGCTTCGCTGATCATATCATCTGCCATTGCACTCCGACTTGGCATGTGGACAATTGCAACGGTGATTAGTGCTACGTATGCCTATGTGGCCGGGTATGCAGTAGTTGATGTTGTGGTTTGGTCAATTTACTTGCTCATCGCTGCCCGTACTACGATGTTGCGGTATGCTGTTGAAGCCCCTTACAGATCTACCTCGCGTTTTCATGTGATCTCTCTCTTGGGTGTTGCAGATGCCCTGCTGTTTACAGGAATGATCTGGTGGTGGCGTGAATCACTTGATGTGTACACCGTAATCATTGCCTATATGATCTCGGCCATTCCCGGGTTTGTGATCTTAGTAGCGTTAGACCGTGGTCGATACATTCGGCCAGCCTTTGTTCGGTTCTCTGAAATGAAGGCCCTCTTGCTGGAGTCCATGCCTGTGATCGCCTCCGTTGCACTCCTAGCTCTGCATGCGTCGTTAGACACGATCGTGCTTGAATGGTTTGGAACTCCGAGAGACGTAGGTGTGCTTGGCGCTATCTATGCATCGATGGGCCCGTTCTTAGTTGTTGTTCCGCAGGCAGTTTCATTGGCTGTGATGCCGGAGATTGCTCGAACCAATGCAGACGAGTCCAAGAGGCGGACGGATGTAGCCTTGACCGTGCTTCGTATGTTGATCGTTGCTACGGTTTTGCTTGTCTGCGTTGCTGGGCCACTGATTCCAATGTTCATCAACCTAGTGAGCAATGGGCGATATGCTGGTGAAAATGTGCAGTTCTATTGGTTCCTATGGACAGCGCCCCTCGTTGCCATCCTTGTCTTTAGTCAAGAATTCGCAGTTACAGTAGGGAAGCAACGGTTCAATCTCATGATTGCCGGAGTACTTCTAGCCTCGTCGATCATATTTGGGTTGGCCTTTATTCCGCAGCTCAATTCCCTGGGTGCAGTGTATTCGCGTTTGGTCACATTGATCGCTGGGGCAGGGATCTGTGTTGTCATCTTGCGACGCATCCTCGGCGAACAGCTAGATTTGTTGTTCGTGATCCGCTGTTGCACGGTGATAGCAGTAGGTATGTTGGCTACCACGTGGCTGATGTATGCCGTGCCCGTACCCGTAGCGATCATTGGCTCGTGTGCAGTGGTGATGATCTCGGCTATAACAATCGGACTTGTTCGTAAGGCCGATTTCATCCTCTTCACAAAGATCCTTCGACGATCACACTGACCTTCATGTCCGCAACTATCGAACATTCATCTCGCCCCCTTTCAACTCAAGTGCTACTTGCACCTGGAAGCCGGCTTGGCATCTTCTTGCGTCCGCGCATGATGCAGATGTATTTCGATCTCATCGCCTTTACGTTGAGTTTTGCGGTCTATCAGCTTATCCGACCCCTGGTACTTTCGGATATTCGGAGTTTCACCATGGAAGGCTACATGGTAATCGCACTGATGTCCTGTGCCTACTGGAGTGTTGTATTCTGGTTAGGGGGCTTGTACCGCGATTTCTATATCCGCTCGCCCTTCGATGAATTCTTTACCGTAATGCGGCACACCTTTCTTGGTTCTGCCGTTGTTTTCCTGGCGATCTTCGTTACGAGTTCACCTGAGTATCAGAGCAATCCACGTTTTGTGTTTGTGATGTACTGGTTGGTGTTATTCACGTTGGTATGCATCGGAAGACTTTCAGCCAGACAACTCCAACGTAGACTCCGAGAGCACGGTGTGGTGAAGATCCCCACGGTCCTTGTTGGGTCGGTTGCTCGACTTCGTGAACTCCTCGTAGACTTACACGACGAACCCGCGTGGGGTTACGATGTACGCGGAATCATTGTAGTGGATGAGAATGTATCTACACCGCATGGACTTCCCGGGCCAATCCTTGGTGGGATCAACGATGTGCAGCGGGTGATGGCAGCACTGCGGCCACGAGAGGTGCTGGTAACGATGGACCACACGGACCACGATGCGTTGCTGAAGGTAACGGCAGAGGCAGCCGACGAAGGGTGTCTCGTGAAGATCGTCCCGGATCTCTATGAGATCTTTTCGGGTCAAGCACGTACTCAACAGATCTATGGCTCGCCCCTTATCGAAGTCAGTCCCGAGCTCATGCAGCCCTGGGAAGAGTTTGCCAAACGCACGTTGGACATTCTCTTCAGTGTTGTGGTCCTGGTTGTAGGGATGCCCGTGTGGCTCCTCACGGCATTGGCTGTTCGAGTCACATCAAAAGGTCCGATGTTCTTCGTCCAAGACCGGGTTGGAAGGATGGGGCACGTTTTCCGCATGGCTAAGTTCCGTTCGATGTATGTTGATGATAGAAGGGGGCCAACCTGGACCAACGAAAATGACCCACGTGTAACGCCCGTTGGAAGATTCATTCGTAAAACACACCTCGACGAGATACCTCAGCTATGGAATGTGCTCAAGGGTGAGATGTCACTTGTGGGGCCCCGCCCTGAGCAGCCGTTCTATGTTGACAAGTTCACGGAGATGTTGCCGTATTATCGACGTCGGCTCAAGGTACGCCCAGGTGTAACGGGCTGGTGGCAGGTGAAGGCCAGATCCAATCCCGAGTCACTTGAAGAGATTCAACAACGTCTTCGATATGACTTTTTCTATATCGAGAACATGTCCTTCAAGCTCGATCTCGAGATCATGGTTCGTACTGTTTTTGTCATGCTCAGAGGACATGGCCAAGCGTGAAAAGTATTGTTTGTATACCCACCTACAACGAGAGCGACAACATCATTCGCATGATCGATGCTGTGCACGGTGTTGTTCCTGAAACACATATCCTGGTGATCGATGACGGATCGCCCGATGGTACGGCCAAACTTGTACGCGAGCGTATGCTCACGGACACGAGGGTACACATCGTAGAACGATCCGGTAAACTTGGACTTGGCACAGCCTACTGTGCCGGATTTGCCAAGGCTCTGGAAATGGGGTATGATGTTATCATGCAGATGGATGCGGATTTCTCGCACGATCCCAAGGATCTCCTACGGTTCCATGATGCAATTGCAACGAACGACCTCGTTATCGGATCGCGATACGTACAGGGCGTAAACGTCATTAACTGGCCGATGAGCCGATTGTTGTTGAGTTGGTTCGCCAACATCTATACGCGCGTGATCACCGGCATGCCCATAGCCGATGCAACAGGGGGCTTTAAGTGTTTCCGTGCGGATGTGCTCCGCAAGATCGATCTCACCAAGATAAGGTCAAATGGTTATGCCTTCCAGATAGAGATGAATTACAAGGCATGGAGACTCAAGGCCCGGATGTTTGAGCTCCCGATCATCTTTACAGATCGTGTCAGTGGCGTATCAAAGATGTCCAAGAACATCGTATACGAAGCAGCATTCCTTGTATGGAAGCTCAAGCTTGCAACGATCTTCTCCTTTGGGAAGCGGTAACGTGAAGCCGGACATTTCTGTCCTCATCGTGAACTACAACGTGAAGGATTACCTCCTTCAATGCCTGCGCTCGTTGCAGGCATTGGTTCCCGGTGTTACGATGGAGATCATTGTTGTAGACAACAATTCCCAAGACAACTCAGTTGCAGATCTCAGTCCACTCTTTCCAGACGTAACGTGGATCCCAGTACCTGAGAATATTGGCTTTGGCAAGGCAAACAATCGTGGATTAGAGGTGTGTAGCGGACGGTACGTTCTCTTCCTCAACCCAGATACGATTGTAGGTCAGGATACCCTGAACGTTATGGTCCGCTATATGGACAGCCAGCCAATGGTAGGTATTGCCGGATGTAAGGTTCTCAATCCCGACGGATCGTTTCAACTTGCCTGTAGAAGGGGGCTTCCCACTCCCTGGGCCTCGTTCTGCAAGCTCTTTGGACTTCAGTCTCTCTTTCCCTCATCGCCGCTCTTTGCACGATACAACCTCACCTATAAACCCATCGACGAGACCTATGAAGTAGATGCTCTGATCGGTGCCTTTATGGTAGTGCGTACAGAGGTTGTAAAGGAACAGCAAGGATTCGACCCTGTCTTCTTCATGTACGGTGAAGATGTTGACCTCTGCTACCGTATACAAAAGGCGGGTTGGAAGGTAATGTATGTACACACAACAAGTATCGTGCATTACAAGGGCGAGAGTACGAAGCGTAGTTCGATCAACGAAGTACGAGTGTTCTATGACGCGATGGAGATCTTTGCTCGGAAGCACTTTGGCGGATCGCGGATCTTTCTGGCCTTATTGAGAATTGGCATAATTCTCCGTGCGTTGATGGCGCGTGCAATGCGTAAACGAGTGGAAGTGATAACATGGGTGTTGGATATGATCAGCATCAATGTGGCACTTCTCATCGCAACCGCAGTTCGATTTGACGGACCCTTCGGATTTCCGTCTTATGCATATCCCATCGTGCAGATCGTGATGTCACTCGTGGCTACACTATCACTCATGGCCGTTGGTGAATACGTTGAGTACCGCCCAACCGTACGTAGAAGCATTGTAGGGTTGCTCGTCACTTTTTTTGTACTCTCCTCGCTCACCTATTTCTTCAAGGAATATGCCTTCAGCAGAGGCGTGGTCTTGATGACTATTGGCTTCAGTGCGATACTCTTCGCCATCACGCGAGGATGTATTTCCTTTATGGATTCTTCGCGCGGCCCACGAACGAGGCGGATCCTTTTGGTTGGTCTTAATGAGCACACTGCGCGCATTGTTGCCGAACTCCAGCGAGCCGAGCACCGTCATGCAGAGATTGTGGGAGTGGTAGCTACAAGCCCCTTTACAGTTGACAGCTTTGCCGGACTACCCGTGGTAGGGGATACGAGCTATCTTACGCGCATCCTCGACGCAACACATGCACAAGAAGTTGTTCTCACTGACCCTGATGTAAGTAGAGAAACAGCGATGGAGTTGATGATTGCTTCTTCAACCTATCGCGCCCGTTTCCACATGGCCGCAGAGTACGACGATATTGTCACGGCGCGGATCATTAATGATGTAGCAGGAATCGAACCCACTGTTTCCATTCCACCATTGATGCGATATCGGAACCGAGTTGCAAAGAGACTGCTTGACATAGTGGTTTCTGCGCTTGTTTTGACGGTGGGTCTGCCTGTTCTAATTTTGCGACGCACGGATCACCTGTTCAGTGAATGGGCGGAGGTCTTTGCCGGCAAACGTAGTGTTGTAGGACTCTTCCCCGATGGAAAACATCGCACCTCGGGCAAGGAAGGCATCACGGGACTTGTGAAGGTGAGTAACCCAGGCACGCTTTCGAAGCAGACCATTGAACACCTCAACGATTACTACGTTGATTCATACTCCATCGCACTTGATGTGGAGATCTTTCTGAAACACCTCTTACGGCGCAACCGTGGCTAGTACCGCTACACTCGAATTTGAGAAGCCAATCGTTGAACTCGAAAAGAAGATCGAGGAAATGAAGGCTCTCACGGATACGCTGGACATTCAGCCACAGATCGACGACCTCGAACAACAGATCGAGGTGCTTCGTTCTGAGATCTATCGCAACCTTACACGATGGCAGCGTGTTCAGATAGCACGCCACCCGGACCGTCCATACACACTTGATTACATTACCCATTGTTTTACAGACTTTGTAGAACTTCATGGAGACAGGGCCTATAGGGACGACCCGGCGATTGTTGGCGGACTCGCAACCCTTAACGGACGTCACGTAATGGTGATCGGTCACCAAAAGGGGAGAGACACAAAGTCCAACCTCTACCGCAACTTTGGTATGCCTAACCCCGAGGGATATCGCAAGGCCTACCGGTTGTTCCAGCAAGCCGAGAAGTTCGGCCTGCCCGTGATTTGTTTCCTCGACACTCCGGGTGCCTTCCCCGGCCTTGAAGCAGAGGAACGAGGTCAAGCCGAGGCCATTGCTCGCAACCTCCTGTTGATGTCGCAACTCAAGACCCCAATCGTTATCATGGTTATCGGAGAAGGGGCTTCTGGCGGCGCCCTTGGTATTGGTATCGGCAATCGTATCCTCATGCTCGAGAATGCATGGTATTCGGTTATCGCTCCTGAAAGCTGTTCATCGATTCTCTGGCGGTCATGGGACTACAAGGAACAAGCAGCCGAAGCATTGCGCCTCGGAGCTACAGACCTCATCCAAGTAAAGGTCATCGACCGCATCGTTCCTGAACCCATCGGCGGTGCACACCGCGATCCGGAAACCATGTTCCAAACCGTCATTGACACACTCACAGAAGAGCTCGACGTACTGAGCTCTAAATCGAAACAAGAACTCGTGAACGAGCGTCGCCAGAAGTTTTATGAAATGGGCGTTTGGACGGAGTGAGGTAGAACGTCACCCCGAGCGAAGTCGAGGGGCCGCGCCTCGACTACGCTCGGCATGACGGCCGTGCGTCGCCCATCGACTACGCTCGGGGTGACGTGGTCTCACGCAAACTGCAGCGCGTGCAGCTTTGCGTATAGGCCGCCGTGGGCCAGCAGCTCTTGGTGCGTGCCTACTTCGGCCACTTCACCATGATGCAGAACAACAATGCGGTCAGCGCGTTGGATCGTTGAGAGTCTGTGTGCGATAACAATAGAGGTGCGACCCTGCAGCATCGTCGTAATCGAGCGTTCGATGAGCTGCTCTGTCTCGGTATCGATGTTCGACGTGGCCTCATCAAGGATGAGGATGTCGGGGTCGGTTACCATTGCTCTACAGAATGAAATGAGCTGCTTCTGTCCAACACTGAGAACAGCACCGCGCTCCCGAACGTTCGTCTGATATCCATGCGGAAGTCTGCGAATGAACGGATCAGCGCCAAGTGACATAGCAGCGTTCACCACATCGTCGTGTGTGATCTCTTCACGTCCCAGAGTGATGTTCTCTTCTACTGTTCTTGAGAACAAGAACACGTCCTGTAGAACCACGGCGATGCGTGCGCGCAGATCGTGTTGGCGAACATCGCGGATGCTCTTGCCGTCCACGATAATATCGCCCCCTTGAAACTCATAGAACCTGCTGAGGAGGTTGATGATCGAACTCTTCCCGGCCCCGGTGGCACCTACGAGGGCAACGGTCTCGCCCTTGTTGACAGTGAACGACACGCCCTTGAGGACCGGCGTTGTGCCGTCGTAACTGAAGCGCACGTCGCGAAATTCAATGGCACGTTCAAGTGTTGTGAAGGGGGCTGCATTTGGCGCATCAGGCACGGTCATGTCTGTGTCGAGCAAGGAGAAGATGCGTTCTGAAGCAACAACGCTCGACTGCAGAGTGTTGTACTTTTCTGTGAGGTCGCGAACCGGACGGAAGAACATTTCCGTGAACTGCGTAAAGGCAATGAGCATTCCGATGGTCATCGCGCCGGACAGAATGTTGCCTGCTGCATACCACACGATGATCGACAGAGCAACGGCGCTGAGGAACTCCACAACGGGGAAGAAGGTGGCGTGATAAAAGACCGAGCGGTCCTGGAGTTCGCGGTGTACTTTGTTGATCTCGGCGAACTGACGTGTCATGCGCTCTTCTTGTCGGAACAGTTGTACCACTCCGATACCTGTTACAAACTCATTCATGAAGGAGTTCATGCGCGCTACCTGACGTCGGATCAGATTGTAGACCTTGCGCACCTTGCCCCGGAAGATGAACGACGCGATGAGCAAGAACGGCAGAATGATGATCGTCATCATCGTCAACTGCGGCGATGTGCTCCACATGAAATAGAGGATCCATACGATCACCATCACATCGGAGATCATCAGCACCACGCCTGACGAAAAGAGCTCATTGAGCACTTCAACATCACTCGTTACTCGGGTAACGATACGTCCGACCGGTGTGGTATCGTAGAACCGCAATGCCAAACGTTCTACATGCCTGAACAACGTGTTGCGGATATCCAGCAACACACGCTGTCCCACCCACGTCATCAACAGCGATAGTCCGTACTGCAGAGCCCCCTGCAAGAACAACACTCCAACGATGATGCCCACGAACATCAATAGTCCGGGAAAATCCCCCTTGACGATATGATCATCAACCGCGATACGTGTAAGGTACGGTCGCAACGGGCCAAGAGCCGAAGACACCAACGTCAATACAACAGCCCCTCCGATATGGGGCTTATAGGGCTTGAGGAATCCGATCAACCGCCTCAATAGGCGGTAATCAACCTTCTTTGTTTCCGACGATTCTTGTTGCACGGGGCAAAGTTACGCTGTGGCACGTCACCCCGAGCGTAGTCGAGGGACACATTGTCTCGTTTCGTCTGCGTCAAGGCACTTCTCAATATGAGACCATGCATCTATATGCTTAAGTGCAGCGACAACTCTATCTATGTTGGTTCAACTTCTAATCTTGAACAGAGGATCGTACAGCACAACCACGGATACTTCCCCACGTGTTACACATTTAGCCGGCGACCACTCGAAGTGATATGGACGCAAGAGTTTGCCACGATGTTAGAGGCCTTTACTGCAGAGCGATAGATCAAGAAATGGTCACGAGCAAAGAAGCTAGCACTGGCAAGAGGATCATTCGATGAATTGAGGGCTCTCTCTGTGTGTAAGAATGAAACACGCTCGGGGTGACGGTCCTTCGACTTCGCTCGGGGTGACTGCCCCTCGACTACGCTCAGGGTGACGGCGCATGGCGTAACTTTGCCTATGATTACAATCATACCATATGGCGCAGCGGGTGAGGTTACCGGTTCTGCCTATCTCGTTGAGACCGAGGGTTCGAAGATCCTGGTCGACTTTGGAATGTTTCAAGGGGATAAGGACGACGATGCCCGAAATGTTATCCCGGGACGTATACACCGCATGGATATAGCCTCGGT
>CALMZQ010000096.1 GCA_937870915.1 uncultured Ignavibacteria bacterium | reverse complement strand
ATAACTGCCCGTATTTGCTGGGGCGATGGCATACTTGCAGGCCATATCCCGTACGTGGGTGTAGGTGCGCGTACATTGCGGGTGTTTGCTCGTACAAGCGGGGAATCGAATGTAACAAGCTGCTGCAGATGACCAAGTGGAGCCGGTTCATACATGCGGGGACGATTGATACAGATTACCTCTACAAGAATGACACCGTTTCGACCGGTAGTATCGTGCAGGAAAGGGGCAAGTCAATCAACTGTTATCTATTTGCAGTGCTTAGTGACTAGCATTACGGTGAACCAACAAACGGGGGCTGGTCACTCCAGCACCCGAGATCAGTCAACGATACATTTTTCGGTTCGCTGCACAATGACTAACATTACACGTGCGCTAACAAAGGTGGCCAGGGCAGTTGCACTTTGAGGTGCAAAAGTATCTCATGAGGCATAGCAGTCCTGGTGTGATGTTGGGGGGTATACGAGCATCAATCCACAAAAACCATAAGAATGCTAGAGGATCAACAGTGAACGACATCGAAGAACTTAACGACTACGTCAATCGGATTTACGAGGGCGAGGTAAAGCACCAAGAGTCACTCGACAACTCACTCCTCAAAATATCCGTAGCCACGATCGGTGGAATCTTTGTTCTCCTCGGTATAGACCGGATGGCCCCTCAGTCATGTTACGAGAAAGTGGTGCTGACAATTGCGTTGTGCTCTGTATTACTATGCATTGTTTTCGTGATCGCTTCGCTTCGAACAAGCGTGTCCTTTCACGCGAAGCTAAGATCGCACCTTACAAAAGATGGCGTTACTACCATTAAGGAAGGTCTAGAAGCGTTTGTCAAAGAATCGAAGAAATCAGAAAATCGGTTACCTCATTTCAATACGACGGCATTCGGGCTCTTCCTTACCTATACGGTGTTTCTCGTCGCTTATGCCATAATGCGGATCTTCAACTAATCATCTTACAAACAGGATATCACCATGGCAAAACCAACCACAACTCACGGGGCTCCACCGCCCCCAGCTCCAAAGGGGAATTCCACAAAGGGTTCGCCACCACCTCCGGCTCCGAAACCAAAGCAACCCAAGAAGTGATGTATGTTCTTCCTCCACTTTCATAGACAGGTAGGTTTTGGAGATTCCGCCTAAAGTGTCCACCTCATTCCGCCCGTAACTGACCGCCGCACCTAATGGCATACTGACTTGCTAAACCCAATGCTAGATTGCGGCTGTTCAGCAACGGTTGATGCTACGCGAGTGGTCATCACACTGCGGATCTAGATGGCCAAGGAAGACGGAATATCTTAGTCGATCTCATTATGAGAAAAAATTACATGAGCAACTTTGACCCTGACCAGCCAATATCGAGCAAGACAGAAGATAAACTGTTTCGTGGCGGTTTTGTCAGTGAGATAGCAGAAGAATTATCTAAGTGGCGCCATCATGACAGCCTGACGGTAGGAATCTGCGGCGAGTGGGGCCAAGGAAAGACCAGTATTCTCAACTTGCTTAGAAATGAAATAGAAGAACGGAATCGAATTGCGTTACGTGAAAGAAAGTTCCTTCTTTCAGCGTCATTGGTAGACTTGGGGCTCAAAGTACCCATAGTAAGAGAATGGATCTCGCGTAGGTGGATAAATGTCGTTGTGTTTAGTACTTGGAATTGGGGCTCGGGCGACATAGTGGTCAACACCCTCCTAAAGGAGCTTGGATCGAAAACCGGCGTTCGAACGCTGCCTCGTTTTGTTAGTCGTTTCTATAGAAGGTTCATGCTGCTAGGCGAGCTTATCTCGCAAACAAAAAGGGCTGACAGTAAGCTAGGAAAGTCGCTAGCTTTCTTATTAGCGATAGCTACAACAGGTCTCACTGTTGGGCTGCTACCTAGCTATGCGAGTGACTTGGCGTGGGGTTTCTATTGGTTGCTACTAATACTTGCTTGGTGCTCTTCAGTAATCTTAACACTCAATCGTGGAATGGCGCTATGGAGTGTGTTGACGAACAAATCTATTGAGGAAATTCAGAATGACCTTCGGAAGTCCTTTAAGAAAGCTCCTCGCCCGATTATCGTTTTCATAGACGACATTGATCGTTTGAATAACGACGAAATCCGAGCAGTTCTTCAGCTCGTTAAAACAAATTGTGCATTCCCAAATCTCGTCTATGTTTTGGCGTATGATCGCGACAGAGTGTCAAAAGCACACGATTTGTCAACTAGCAAGCGGGGATTAGAATACGTTAGAAAGATTGTCAACATCGAGCTTGAGATGCCAGCCATATCCGATGAGTTCA
>CALMZQ010000095.1 GCA_937870915.1 uncultured Ignavibacteria bacterium | reverse complement strand
GTTCTCTCCACAGCCCGACTCGAAACCCGTCTTGTTGGAGCTCTCAACCACATCGTCTTCCAAGGCGTTCTGGACGTACGATTCAACACAGATGGCAACACCATCGAGATCTGGGACTGGAAGACCAACAACGTTGCTTCGTCTGACCACCTCCAGACCATTGCCTCTGCATATCATATCCAGATGTGCACCTACGCCTGGCTGTGTCTGCGCTCCTACCCCGAATGCTCAACCGTTCGCACCCGCCTCGTCTTCACAAAAGCCGCAAGTAAGGGGCTCCACCAGATCGATCATGTGCAAGAGTGGAAGCGGGAGAATATGGAGGAGATGGAAGAAGCGATGATGAGGGCGGTTAGGAAATGACGTAATGACATAATGACGGTATGACGGTATGACGGTATGACGAAATGACGAAATGACGAGACGACGTGGTGACCGTACAACATCTTTGTCGCGATTGGCATTCGTTTGACGAAGCAAAATGTTTGGAAAGGACCATTTCACTTTGCCTCGTCAACTGCTAATGATGAATGAATACAAACGTTCCGCTCACTCCTGATTGTCACTACCCTTCTCATACCCTTCATAGTAGTATGATTGCTCGATGCCTTTGAAGATGATCTCACGGTTGTTCACATCATCCGTTAGGTTGTCGGCGAGCAGTGTTTTCAACTCCAGCATATTGATGGGACTACGTTCCATGGCTTGCAGATAGAGCACCTTGCTCACGTGCTGCCAGTTCACGACTTTCTGCAATTGTTTCTTGAGGATCATGTCCAGCCATATGCGCATGGTTCTACCGTTGCCCTCCAAGAAAGGATGGGCAATGTTCATCTCGACATATTTTACAATGATCTCTTCGTACGTTGTCTCGGGCATCATTTCGATCTTTCCCAAGGCCTCCTTGAGATACAACGCGGTGGCAAAGCGAAACCCGCCCTTGGCGATGTTTGACGTTCGTATCTGCCCTGCAAAGTCATACAGACCATCGAACAGATACTGATGAATTTGAAGAAGCCCCTTTGTGCTGCCGATCTCCATCGTTTCAATAGCACCTGTTTCAAACAGCTGGTATGCCTTTTCTAAACTCTGTTTGTCGATGTTCTTCATGGCGGAGTACATGCCCTCGTGTGTATCATATCTGACTAGACTGGAACCCTCAATATAACCCAAACAAGAAGTGACGGAGTGACGGAGTAACCGAGTGACAATCACATACCGGCTCCCTTCTCGAGCGAAGCGTGCGAGAGGGGTCGGGGGGAGAGCTGAGGTCTCTCGAAGCTTCGGGATGACGTCGCCCCTTGAATTGTTGAACGAGGTCCCTCGCTCCGCTCGGGATGACGCTGTTTCCGCTGCAGGACTAATGAAGAAACGCGAGCACCATCCATGATGGTGCTCGCGTTTCTCTAGCAAACACTCCGGGCGGGCGGCGTCATCCCGAGGAGCGAAGCGACGAGGGACCTCCAGCCACCCTGAGTACTACACCAGTTTTGGTGACTATGCTCTTCAGCACGTGGGCATACCAAGCATGCTCACTTCAGTCTACGCCGTAGTTCAACTCAACAACCCCAGAATCAAATTGTCGAGAATTCAAGAGATGCAGCTTCACCTTGTCATTGAGGTCATAAAAAAGGGGGATGCCCTGTCCGAGTATGATCGGATTTACGAAAAGCCAATAGCCATCAATCAGATTCTGTTGCATAAGAGAGTGCGTTGCTGCTGGACTTCCAAACAGTAATATCTCACCACCGGCTTGTTGCCGAATCTCATGTATTCTGTCCGCCAAGCTCTCGTTGATCACCGTCGTATTCGACAATCCTACCGCCGACATTGATTTCGATAGAACGATCTTGTGAGCCATGGCATACCATTGAGAGTGTTCTTTCTCGTGCTTAGTTGCACTTGGTTTGTCTCCTGCCGTAGGCCAATAGTTCTCCATTAACTCATATGTCACCCTTCCATACAACGCCGTATCGGTCTCACGAATCCGTTTACCTATATGATCATACAACGCGTCTTCTATCGAAACAAATTCATGCTCACCATTCGGTCCGGCCACAAACCCATCCAGCGAGACATGCATAAAGGAGATGATTCTTGGCATGGGCGGGGTACTCGTTGATGTTTGAAGTATGTAATTGAATGGAATCGGGACGATACGAGGGAATCCCTTTGGTGCTTAGAGCGAGAGATCTGAATACTTCTCTAGT
>CALMZQ010000094.1 GCA_937870915.1 uncultured Ignavibacteria bacterium | reverse complement strand
GTCGGGCATGATCAGGAATCGTCTTTTACCCTCCGGCTCCAAATACTCCACCATGGCGACAACATGTGTTTGGAATGCGGCAAGAAAGACCGTAGACCCGGGTCGTCCTTCTACACGTCCGCGCAGCAATACATGCTGTGGCAAGGGGGCAACCACTTCACCAGATCGTCCATGGTTGATAAAGACCGCATCGTCTGTGAACAGATCGAATCGTTGGGCAATGATCGTCACGTTTCCTTCGGCTGTGGGCACGATGATACGGTGCTCTCCTCCTTGCACTAGCATTTGAACAATGGTAGCGGGAGGATGCAGTACAGTGGCAGTCCCCGGAACCACGGCGGACGTTCGAAGATCGTTTGGCTGGCCAACAGAGAATGATATCTGAGCGGATGTTGCGGCAAATGCCAGCGCTCCGAACAGACACAACAGTGCGATGCGTTGAACCGACATGGATTCTCCAAATGAAAGCAGAACGGGAATATAGTCTTGTGTTTTCAACCTGTGGAGTGATATTTGATGATGATGTCTTTGTTCGAACCCACACCCACCCCACACCAACGAGCCACCGAACTGCGCGAAGAGATTCGCCGGCACGACAGACTTTACTATGTAGACGCAACGCAGGAAATCAGCGACCGTGAGTACGATGCTCTTTTTGCAGAACTGCAGAAGATCGAGCACGACCATCCAGAGCTGATCACGCAAGACTCACCAACCCAACGAATTGGCGTTGCGCCCATTGGTGAGTTTCAAACCGTCACCCACGCCGTTCCCATGTTGTCGCTGGCCAACACCTACTCCGCCGAAGAAGTGCAAGATTTTGACCGGCGCGTTCGAGAAGGTCTCGGCATCAACGATCCCGTTTACGTCTGTGAGCTGAAGTACGATGGTGTTGCTATGTCACTCACCTATACCAACGGTGTGCTCTCACTTGCTGCAACCCGAGGCGATGGCCAAACTGGAGACGATGTAACGGCCAACGTGAAAACCATTCGATCAGTTCCCCTGCGCCTACTTGGTGATCGGATCACAAATGCCACGGTACGCGGCGAGGTATATATGCTCACCGATACCTTTCTGGAGATCAATCGGAGGGCAGAGCAGGCTGGTGACAAGACCTATGCGAACCCGAGGAATCTCACAGCCGGGACCCTCAAGCAAAAGGACTCCAGGGCGGTAGCAAAACGTCAGCTCGAATTCACAGCATACTGGCTCGACACACCCGACAAGCCCCTTACCTCTCATTCTGCCAATATCGAGCTCTTACGTGAATTGGGTTTCGTAACGGGAAAGGCTGTAAAAACGTGTTCATCCATCGATGAGGTGATGCGATTTGTTGAGGAGTGGGACGAACGTCGGTTTGAACTCCCGTTCCAAATAGATGGCATTGTGATCAAGGTAGATCTCCTCAGACATCAAGACGAACTTGGTGCTGTTGCTCGTTCTCCTCGGTGGGCTATTGCTTACAAGTACGAGGCAAAGAAGGCGCAAACAGTTCTCAACGATATAACCTTGCAAGTTGGACGGACAGGAGTTGTGACACCCGTAGCAGAACTTCAGCCAACACTACTCGCCGGATCAACGATCTCCCGAGCAACACTCCATAACGAAGACTTCGTTCACGAGTTAGACCTGAGAATTGGCGATACAGTTGTCATCGAAAAAGGGGGCGATGTGATCCCCAAGGTCAGTGCTGTAGTTATTGAGAAGCGGACGTTGGATGCGCAGCCATGGCAGATGCCACACACGTGTCCATGTCCACGCCAATCGCAGCTACATCGACCAGACGGGGAAGTGAATTGGTATTGTGATGACGTTGTCTGCCCATGGCAGATCAGACGCCGACTCCAACATTTCGCATCACGAGACGCAATGGACATCGAGGGGCTTGGAGAAAAGGCTATTGATCAATTCGTTGATGCCGGGCTCATTGAGAGTATTGCAGACATCTACGAGCTTCCAAATAGGCGCGATGAGATCCTCCAGTTGGACCGATGGGCGCCAAAGAGCTACGACAAACTTGTTGCGGGAATTGCGAGGAGCACAGAACAACCGTTTCCACGTGTGCTCTTTGCCCTTGGGATCCGATTTGTTGGCGAAGGGGTAGCGAAGATTTTGGCACGTGCCTTTCCATCAATAGACGAACTCAGCATGGCAACACATGAGCAACTCATGAGTGTTCATGAAATCGGCGACTCCATTGCAACATCAGTGCGCGAGTTTTTTGAGGACGCAGATAACGTAGCTCTGGTCGAGTCGCTAAAGAATGCCGGACTTCAATTCACCTCTACATATGCCGGCCCGTCATCACAGGAGTTTGCCGGGAAAACGTTTGTTCTTACCGGCGAACTCACGAGCATGACGCGCAAGGAAGCGGAAGAATACATTGAAGCCCGAGGCGGGAAGGCCTCGGGCTCTGTGAGCAAGAAGACATCGTATGTAGTGGCCGGTGAAAATGCCGGGAGCAAGCTTACGAAGGCACAAGAACTTGGCGTGCCCGTACTCACCGAGGAAGAGTTCAGAAGTTTGCTATCGACCAGTTGATTGCGATCACGAGCTGATTGCGGACCTGCGTGGCCGGACCTGTTGTTCCATCATCACGAAGTACAGGCACACGGTCATTGTAAAACACATCAGTGAGCCACGTTACATTCAGCCAACTGTTCACCTTCATCAAGAAGGCATTCTCCAAGGTAAGAACCCACAGGTCGGGGGTTTCATACGGCATAAATGCATTGAAGCGCCCCTTCCACTTTACGTTTTCAACAAAGTCCCAATCGAGTGCGAGGTTGAGCACTGCACCAAGGTCCGTACGGGAACGAACACCCGGAGCAAGACCAAACACACCTGAGCCTGAGGTGATGCCCGATTGAATGATATCATCGTCACCAACAAAGGTGGATCGAGTTGAGAACGGCGCAACCAGTATTTGCAACTCCGGCACAGGAAGATATTCCATACCAAGTGCGCCCGTGAGATAACCGGGCGCCATGATATTCGAGATTTTCAGGAACTCACCGGTTGTTGAATCGATCACGTCATAGTTGCTACCGATATAGAACTGCGTGCGAAACTCCACAAATCCCGTGTAGCGGAAATGGTCGGATTGGCGCATCGATGCACGGGTGGAAAAATAGATTCGGTCATCTGCCTTGCGGAACGATTGAGCCCCTTGCTTCAAAATGGAATAACCCAACTCGAGATCGTTGTCCCACGCAAACGTAGGGTTGGCATAGTCGAGAGAGCCGAGGAATAGCAGACGGATGGTCACCGCGTCCTGTCCGCCCCCTGTCCAATTGTTCAGTTGAACAGTACTGAATCCAAGCCCCCAATCAGTCTTCCACTTCCACGGAATAGAGTCAGCCTTTAATGCCGCTGCCTTTTGCAGTGCCTCTGCCGAGGCCTTTGCATCAACCTGTGTTCTAACGTTTTGTGAGGATACAGCAACAACGAGAAGGATGAGTAGCAATCTAATCAGCATGGATACCTCACGATGAAGGTGAAAGAAGTGTGGCAAAAATACATGCCACCTCGACTCAACACCCTAACTTCGCAGATACATGCAGCACGCCGAACCGATCCGCCCCCTTGCGACCAAGCCCGTTCTTCCTCTTCCTGTCAGACTTCACGCCGACGTGCGATCCACAGGGAAGGGTGTCTGCATAGCAATGGTTGATAGCGATTTTGTGATCCACCCCGATCTCTCCATGCCAACGCAGCGCATCGTCCGGTATTACGATGCGGTTGAAGACAAGGAGCACGATCTCCCTCCTACCATAGCTACATCTAGGCATTGGCACGGAACAATGACGGCATGTACGGCGGCAGGAAACGGTTACCTCTCTCGTGGTGAATTCACATCGTTGGCCCCAAACGCCACAGTAGTCTTGATCAGAACGATGAACGATTCTGGTCGAGTCTCCACCCCAACCATCGTACGTGCCCTGCGCTACATCGGAGCACACGCAGTGGAGTTCAGCATTCGTGTTGTGAACATGAGTGTCTATTCCGATGAGATCGACCACACACTTGACCATCCGGTCAATCAGGCCGTTGAGGATATTTGTGCGCGCAACATCGTTGTTGTTGCTGCAGCCGGGAACAACCCGTTCTCGCCTATCAGACCACCGGCAGCAGCACCTAGTGCGCTTACCGTTGGAGGGCTGGACGATAAAAACACGCTCGGCCAAGAGGACGAAGAACTCTATCACAGTACGTTTGGGATCACACAGCTCGGCGTTCAAAAACCTGAGTTGATTGCACCCGCCATCTGGCTGCCCGCACCGATCCTGCCGGGCACCTCAACACACACCCAAGCTTCGGCACTCTGCGCCTTGGATATGCTTACGGACGAAATGCTTCTGGCCTGCGCCCCTTCCTTAATGCCACATAGCGGACTTCCAATGCACTTGTGGACATCGAGAAATATTCCGGCACTGCGCACAGCTATCACGGAAATGATCGACAAAGAACTTATTGCCTCACCGTATTACAAAATGGTTGACGGCACCTCTTTTGCTTCGCCCGTTATTGCATCGATCGTAGCCCAGATGATCGAACTTTCTCCGATGCTCACGCCCGCCGACGTCAAGGAGATATTAACCTCAACTGCGCGTCCTTTGGAGTCGTTCCCAACCCTGCGCCAAGGTGCCGGGGTGGTGAGTCAGCGAGCTGCTTTGGCCGCGGCCCGGAACCATGCTGCAACCGTAGCACCTCTCACCGATCTGGTCTAGTCTCCCTGCCGTAACTTTGCGGATGGTTAAGATCCTCGCCTTCCTCCTAGCTGCCGTATCTGTATCGGCACAAGTTTCTACAACTGCCATAGACGGACTCCGCGATAAGCGTATTCGGTTTGTTGCATATACCAATTGCACTGCGGTTCCGCAACCCGGCACTCGCATAGACTCTGCCGTGATCATCATCCGCGATGAACGCATTGTTGCAGTTGGTAAGGGGCTCACCATTCCATCAGGAGCAGACGTTCGCGACCTCCGCGGTGCCTATGTCTATGCCGGATTTGTTGAACCCTACTTGGACGCTCAGACACTGTTGTCGGGCTCGAAGGGAATGGCTTCCAAGCCTCTGTTCGATGATGAAGACGAAGGACCCACAACGCCCCCTACCCACGGTGCACACTACTGGAATCAGGCTGTGCGTCCGGAACGCACGGTTGCAGATGCCCTTTCTATTTCTCCGGACGCACAACGAGATTGGAATAAACTTGGTTTTGGTGCTGCGGCCGCCGCATCACACGATGGGATCTTCCGTGGAAGTGCTGCAGCCATTTTGCTTCGTAGCGCACCTGCAGCGAAGACCATTGTAGCCGACAATACCTATCAGGCAATGGCCTTTATGAAAGGGTCTTCAAAAACTCCGTATCCATCATCGCAAATGGGATCGATCGCACTCATCCGTCAAGCCCTGTATGATGCAGATTGGTATGGAAAGGCCCACGCTGCTGCCTCGCGCGGCACCCTCGCTACACCACCTGAAGTGAATCTCTCCTTACAAGCGTTACATGCGGCACTCGTGGCAAAAACGCCTATGGTTGTTGAGGCAATGGACGAACATGACGTACAACGTTGGCAGGCCATCGCAAAAGAATTCAACCTCTCGATCATCGTAAAAGGCAGTGGGAATGAATACCGAAGGATCTCCGGTTTATCTTCAACGAAGCCCGATGTAATCCTTCCTCTCACGTTTCCTGAAACTCCAGACGTACGCGATCCTATTAGCGCCCGAGAAGTTTCGCTTGTCGATCTGATCTCGTGGTACTGGGCCGCAGATAATGCGCGACTCGTGGACTCCGTTGGATGTAGGATTGCATTTACAACGGATGGTCTCAAGGATAGATCGCAGTTTCTCCCTCGTATTCGCCTGTGCGTTGAACGTGGGCTCGACTCAAACAAAGCTCTCGCTGCTATCACAACCGAAGCAGCACGCATCTCAGGTGTGAGTGACCGTTTCGGAAAGATCGAGAAGGGCTACTATGCGAATCTTGTCATTGCCACAAAGCCCCTTTTCTCAGACGGGTGCGACATACGTGCCGTTATTGTTGCGGGCGATGAAACAACCTACTCACGCCCAACAGAGATCGATATGCGCGGGCATTGGACACTCACGTCCAGCGCACTTCCATCAACCACTTCTCTACGCGTGAATATCGCTGGTTCACTTGAACAACCCTCGGCAGAAGTGAAGCACGACTCAACAGTCATCCCTACCACTCTAACGATCAATGGCAGAAGAGCAACCCTTGGATTCACGCTTGACACCATTGGCATCGTTGGGCTCACTCGCACATCGGTTGAGATCGACAGCATTCTCATCAATGGCGACCTTCTCCTTCCCGATGGCCGCGTTGCTCCCTTTATGCTTCGCAGGGATTCATTGGTGAAGGCAAAACCAGATCGTCCAAAGCCTGTAGCAAGAATACGCAGGCCCCTTCCGCAGATCTTTCCCCTAGGACCATTTGGACTTACTGCTCCACCTGCACAACGTGCCGTTGTTCTTAAGAATGCAACAGTATGGACATGTGGCCCACGCGGCACTCTCGATGGAACGGACGTACTCATTCGTAACGGTACTATTGCTGGTATTGGAAAGGGGCTCACCGGAGACACCACGATTGACTGTACCGGGATGCATATCACACCTGGGATCATCGACGAACACTCGCATATCGCTATCTCTCGTGGTGTAAACGAAGGCACGCATGCTGTTACCACCGAGGTGCGCATTGGTGATGTGGTTGATCCCGACGATGTAAACATCTACCGTCAACTCGCCGGAGGTGTTACCGCATCCCACCTTCTCCACGGCTCCGCCAATCCCATGGGC
The DNA here is from genome assembly GCA_937870915.1 of uncultured Ignavibacteria bacterium. Classification (GTDB taxonomy): domain Bacteria; phylum Bacteroidota; class Ignavibacteria; order Kapaibacteriales; family Kapaibacteriaceae; genus UBA10438. The sequence goes on along the minus strand of CALMZQ010000094.1, from coordinate 22,659 downwards.
GGTCAGCTGCAATTCATCAAACTTCGGTGGGGCTCGGACGCTGACGGCCTTAAAGTGCAGGGGGCTGTACCAACAGTAAAATTCGCTCTCGGCGAAAATGTGAAACAAGCCAACTGGGGAGACAAGTTCTCCGTCCGCTACCCACAAACACGCATGGGTGTTGAGCAGATCATGCGCGATGCATTCCGTACAGCACGTGAATACGAAAAGGAGCTCGCTGCCAATGATCCTTCCAAACCTGTACGAAGAGACATTCAACTCGATGCCCTGGTTGAAATTCTCAACAGCAAGCGCAACATCCACTGCCATTCTTATGTGCAGAGCGAGATCCTCATGCTTATGCGGCTGGCTGAAGAGTTTGGATTCCGTGTACACACCTTCACTCACATCCTCGAAGGCTACAAGGTTGCAAAGGAGATGGCTAAACACGGATCGGGCGCATCCTCATTTGCAGATTGGTGGGCGTATAAGTTTGAGGTGTACGACGCGATCCCTGAGAACCCTGCCATTCTTCACGAAAACGATGTTACGGTATCCATCAACTCCGATGATGCAGAGATGGCACGCCGGCTCAATCAAGAAGCAGCCAAGAGCGTCAAGTATGGCGGTGTTTCAGAATTGGACGCAATGAAGTTTGTTACGATCAACGCAGCCAAACAAATGGCTATCGACGCGCGGACGGGCAGTTTAGAAGATGGCAAGGATGCCGACGTGGTTGTGTGGACAGGTAATCCGCTTTCGAACATGTCTCGCGTTGAACGCACATTTGTTGACGGACGTATGTACTTTGCTCGCGACGTGGACATGCAACTGAGAGAACGCGATGCCGAACTACGCCGATTCCTGGAGCAAGAGGCTATGAAGGCTATTGCTGGAGGCGCAAGTGTTAAAGCAGGCGTCAGCGCACCACGTCGTGAATATCACTGTGACACGGACGAAGATGAAATGTCAGGAGCGGTGAGAGGACGATGACTACACTCCCTTCTTCGATGATCGTCACAACACCGATCACACGCGCCTACCTCGATCGAGACCCATCGATCACTGATAGATTTCAACAACTCACGATCAGCTCGGAGTTCTGTAAACAGCGGTCTCGTCACGGAGCTTCTCGTTCCCGCCTTGTAGATCTTGCAAAAACCTCCATGCGGGGGCTGGAGCTTAGTAGCGAGCAACTGCAGGCTCTAGAAGTTTTGCGCGATCCATCAAGCGTGGTTGTCACAACCGGACAGCAGATAGGATTGTATGGCGGTCCGATGTACACACTGTACAAGATCCGCACTGCAGTTGAAGAAGCACGTAGGCTCACCACCTCCATGGGAGTTGCAACCACCGCAATATTCTGGCTCGAAGACAACGACCATGATGCAGCTGAAGCGGCATCAACACATCTCCTAGCCGCTGACGGCGCCGTGAACGATCTTGCGGCATGGGATGGTACGGACGAACGCCGGTCTGTTCATGCTCGCTCAATCTCGGCTCAAATGCGAGAAATGATCGTTGCCGGGGCGTCTACGTTCACCGGACAATTCGCCGATGCCACGAGAGAACGTTACCTCGAGGCCTACACAGAAGGTCGGTCGTGGTCCGACGCCTTTCTGCTCGTTCTGCAACCGTATCTGGCCGAATGGGGTGTGATCGTTGTTCGTGGCGCAGATGTAATTGCAGCCGGACTGCACCTACCCATTCTCTTGCGTGAAGTGGAAACACCGGGTTCCTTGTCTGCAGCTGCTAGCACAGGAACGCAGATCCTCATGGAAAGGGGCTATACAGCACAAGCAACCACAGGCTCAATGTTGTTCTTTGGCAGTGATGCTCAAGGACGTCAGCGGTGCTCCATCGAAGGAGACATCGTTACGATTGGTGCTGAAACATTCACGACACAGACCTTTGCACAACTCGTTCGGGAACACCCAGAACGATTTACACCAAACGTCCTAGCCCGCCCTGTTGTGCAGGACGCTGTTTTGCCTACGGTGATCAGTGTTCTTGGTTCAGCCGAGATAGCCTATCAGGCCCAACTGCGAGAGCTCTATGAACTCTGCGGAGTTCCCATGCCATTACTTGTGTTACGAAACGGCGCAACATTGTTGGACGCCCGGACGGAACGTTTACTCGCGAAGGATGGTCACACCCTGCAGTGGTTCATGCGAGGCTCTGAAGAATTGGAGCGTGCTACGGCTGACCTTTTAACAACCGACATTCTGCCAGATACCGACGTGAGAGACGCAACACTACACACGCTGCTTGCCCCCTACCTCTCGGCTGCTGAGTCGATCGATAAAACCCTCATTGCAACGGTACGTGCGCAAGGTGCTGGTATCACATCTACGCTTGAGGCACTTGAAGGAAAGTTGAGAGCCGCCGCAAAACGAGCCGGGGCTCAAGTTCTAGATCGTGTGCGGTCCATCCACAACATCGTGATGCCACGCGGCACTTTACAAGAACGAAACTTTCCGCTCGGTTTTTGGGAATCGCGTTTTGGAATTGCGGAACTACGTATAATTGCCGACGTGATATCCAGCCACGAGGTTGGAACGCACGTTGTGATCGGACATTCTGATTTGTCACCTCAGGAAAATGCATGAATCGCCCGTATGTCCTGGTTGTAGACGACAACAAGATCACCACCAAGCTCATGCGCAGGTACCTTGAAGGCAATGGCTTTGAGGTCGAAGAAGCGGGCGACGGCGTTGAGTGCCTTGATAAGGTTGGCGAACGTATTCCTGACGCGATCATCATCGACGTGATGATGCCCCGTTTGGATGGGTTTGAGACCGTTCTCAGATTAAAGGGCGACGAGAGGACCCGGCTTATACCCGTGGCTATTGTCACCGCCCTAAATGATCTCACCACCCAGCTCAAGGCAGTTGAGTCCGGTGCTGATGACTTCTTAACGAAACCAATTGAAGAAAAACTCCTGCTCACTAAGGCCGCGATGCTCACTGAGTTATCACGGGCGCGTGTGATGATCCGCGACCTTCGCAGTGTTATTGATGCCTATGCAGGGGGCGATGCAAATCGTGCACAAGAACTGTTGTCCACTATCGGACCACGAACCTGAGCCACATCGTTGTTATTGGCGGTGGCATCGGTGGACTCGTTGCTGCAACCCGCCTGGCTCATGCCGGCCATACCGTAGACCTCTTTGAACAAGGAGCTCACACCGGCGGCAAGATGGGTCGCGTACAGTTTGACGGCTGCACGTTCGATACCGGTCCAACGCTTATCACCATGCCCTTTGTTTTTGAGCAGTTCTTTGCCAGCGTTGGCGAACAGTTCAGCGACCATGTGAAGCTGCGTAGGGTAGACCCTGCCTGCCAATACCGGTGGGACGATGGATCTGTGCTTGACCTGCCCTTTGACGCAGATGCTGTACCGGATGCTATAGAACGTTTTGCACCCGGTGATGGGGCTTCTGTCAGACGCTACCTTCAGCAGGCACGGGAGATCTACGAGCTCACAAAAAACATCTTCATCTTTTCTCCCTTCGATGGATACAAGGAATTCTTTAGACCGAAGAATTTTTCACTCCTTCCAAAGTTGGGTCGACTCAAGTTCACGTCAAAGCTTCACGACGTACATGCGTCGATGTTCCGAGACAAACGCGTGATCCAGCTATTCGACCGATTTGCTACCTACAACGGATCTTCGCCATACGAGGCGCCGGCTACCCTGATGGTAATACCGTGGGTGGAGATCGGTCTTGGTGCGTGGTATCCGGAAGGTGGCATCTATTCCATTGCGGAGGCCATCACACGTCTCGCAGTTTCGCGTGGTGTGCGTATTCATCGCAATACACGAGTTACATCTATTCGCACATTCCATGGCGCAGCAAGCGGTATTGAACTCGAAGATGGTTCCTTTGTTCGCGCAGACCATGTGGTCTCGAACGCCGATGTGTATGTAACGCGAACGAAACTTCTGGGGAAGGCGCTCCCCCAGCCAACAGATCTTTCGTGCAGCGGCCTAGTCATGCTCATGAGTGTGAACCGAGAGAACTACTCACTGCAGCAACACAACATTCTGTTCAGCAATGACTACGCCGGAGAATTCGAGAACATACGTACCGAGCTCCGACCAAGAAAAAACGCTACGATCTATATCTCTCGGGCCGCTCATGCTGAACCGAACTCTGCACCGTTGGATAGAGAGAGCTGGTTTGTTTTGGTGAATGCCCCACCAAAAGGAGTTGCTCCAAATCTCGACCCCGAACATGCCTCAGTATGGAAAGGACACGAAGAAGAACAGGCCGGTGAAGTGCTTGAGCGGATGGAAGCCTTTGGGCTAAGTCCCCACGTACGACAGCAGATCATTCGAACGCCGGACACGATGGCAACGGAATGGTCGTCCTATCGCGGAGCACTCTACGGTTCTTCATCAAATTCTATGTTCAGCGCTTTTCTTCGTCCACGCCAACGCTCCACAGACGTTGCGAATCTTTGGTATGTTGGTGGCAGTTCTCATCCCGGCGGTGGCGTCCCCTTGGTTGTCACAAGCGGAATGATCGCTGCCGATCTCATTTTGTCATCACAATCTCACCGTTAACGTATGCGTACTCTCCTCCTCCTGTCAGTGGTCTTTCTAGTCTCCTGCGCTTCCATCCGCGATATCACCAACAGTCTTGCCTCGTTGCAAAACATGCAGTTCAAGCTCACCGGTCTTACCGGAATGCGCCTTGCCGGTGTTGACGTCTCGCGGATCGCGTCACCCTCGTCGCTGTCCATCTCAGATGGACTTGCTCTAACGCAGGCCTTTGCTCGCAGGTCACTTCCAACAACATTTGTTGTGAACGTAGATGCAAAGAATCCAAACACCGGAACATCTACGGCAAAAAGCATCCCGCTCACGCTCAATGGTCTTGATTGGCGGTTGTTGATCGACGACAAACCGACCATCAGTGGAGATCTCGACAAGCCAGTAGACGTGCCGGGCAATGGGAAAACAACACAGATCCCACTAGCCGTAAGCATGGACATGTATTCGTTCTTTGCGGACAAGGGCTACGATGGAATCGTGAATCTGGCTCTTGCTCTTGGTGGACAAAAGGGCAGCACCTCTCGCGTAAAGCTTGATGCCATGCCTACGGTAGGTACACCACTTGGCCCAATGACCTACCCGAATCGGATTGCCATCGTGGATACGGAGTTCCGCGGTAAATAATGGACATTCCCGTACTCCTCATTGCTGTCTTCATCAGCGGTCTGTGCGACTATTTAGCTGCCGCCCTATTGAACATTCCAACGTCCGTGGTCTCCACCATGGCAGACGAAGGTTCGCATATCGGCAGAAGACTGAAACGTGCTATCGACAAGGCCAACGAAACGCGCCTCGCCATTAGCATCGTAGACGTGATGGTCCTTGTGATCGCCTCCTTCATCATCGCCTCCATCACGGTAAACGATGGCGGTCGGATCTTCATCGATGCCATCATCTTCATCATCGGAGTAACGATCGTGAAGATCGCTGCGAGCGCCCTTGGCGAACGTACCGCAGAGTTCATGCTGCGCTTCACAAGTATTGCCCTCTCAATCGTTTCTGTGGTGGCTAGCCCCTTTTTACTTGCTCATCGTGCACTGTTGGCTTTAACACGGCCACGATCACGAAAAGAGGAAGAAGAAGAGGCACGGGAAGAACTCGAAGCCCTTGTAGAAACAGCTCGCGAAGAAGGGGCTTTGGATGCCGGCGAATACCGCATCATGACCAACATCATGCAGTTGAGCAGCATTGAAGTAACGGATGTTATGACGCCACGAACTGTAGTATCGGCCATTGGCGCAGAGCATACCATTGCCGATGCTATCAAGTTGCCGGAGCTGCAGATGTTTTCGCGTCTGCCCGTGTTCGACGGACAGGATCTCGACACGGTGTCGGGCTATGTGATGACAAAGGACATACTACGTGCTGCCGTTGCCGGACGTCATACCGTTCCGATCTCCAAGCTTAAACGCGACGTAGGATTTATTCCCGAGAATATCACGCTTGAAAGAGCACTCGAACAATTCCTACAGAAGCGTCAGCATCTGTTTATGGTAGTGGACGAGCACGGCGGCGTAGAAGGGCTCCTAACAATGGAAGACGTTCTCGAGACCATGCTTGGAGCAGAGATCATCGACGAGGCAGACCATGTGGTGGATCTGCGCGCTCTAGCCAAACAGCGTAGAGATGCACGTATCGCTCGGTTCACTTCATCCGAATAACCTTTACGTTGGTGAATTCGCGGAGTCCGGCAACGCCCAACTCTCTTCCGTAGCCGCTATACTTTGTTCCTCCAAACGGAAGCCGCATATCGCTTCGAACAAAGTCGTTGATGGACACCATTCCACTTTCGATCTCGGACGCTAGTGATCGAGCCCTATCCAGATCTTGTGAAAAGACGGCTGCTCCTAGTCCATACCGAGAGTCATTGGCAAGTTCAATCGCGTGTTCGTCTGACCGGAATGAGAAGACGCCAGCTACAGGACCAAAGACCTCTTCACGGAAGAGCTTTGACTCTGTGGTAACGTTGCTGAGCAATACCGGAGGAACATAGAACCCCCTCTTGGGTACATCGGTCACGAGTCTTTTTGTTGCCTGCGTAGCCCCTTGCTTCAATGAGTGTTGGATCTGCTCCAGCAACGTATCGCGCAGATCCGCCCGTGCAATAGGGCCAATCTGGGTTGATGGGTCCATTGGGTCGCCTACGACCATTGCATCGAACCGTTCTGCCACACGTGCTGTGAATTCCTCGTACAACGAAGAATGAACGAGAAATCTCTTTGCTGCAACGCACGATTGTCCGGCATTGAGACAACGTGCCACAACACACGCTTCAACGGTTACATTTAGGTCCGCATCGTTACACACGATATAGGCATCATTTCCACCCAATTCCAGCACAGTTTTCTTCACATGGCGTGCTGCGAGTTGGGAAACGGCCTGTCCGCCAGTCGTGGAGCCGGTAAACGTCACAGCTCGAACGCGTGTGTCACCAATCAACGTTTCTACCCGAACCACATCAATCAGAAAACACTGAACGAGCTCCTTGGGGACACCCGCTTCTCTGCACATAGCCACGAGTTTCAATGCACATCCCAGGGTGTTGGGTGCATGTTTCAACAAAATTCCATTGCCTGCCATCAGCGCCGGGGCGGCAAATCGGATGAACTGCCAGAACGGGAAATTCCAGGGCATGATGGCCACAACAACGCCCAATGGGGCATAGGTAATGGTGGCTCTAGCCCCTTCAATCTCCTGCTCTTCACTGGAAAGAGCAACTCGAGCAAGCTCAGCTATAAACCTGCATGTTTCAGCACATTTCAGGATCTCGGACCTCGATTGTCCGATCGGTTTGCCCATTTCTTCTGTGATCAGCTGAGCCGACTCTTCCATATCGCGGATCAAGATCTCCGCAAGTCGTTTGACGATACGAGCGCGATATTCGATCGAGCGTTTCGCCCAGATCATTTGTTCGTACTCTGCACCACCGATCATATCTAAAACGTCTAATGGATCTGTTTCGCAATATGTTGCGATAACTTCTTCCGTAGCGGGGTTGGTTGTCGTGAATATCATGTCAACAATTTACATTTGTGGTAATGGAATCATTCTTCTCGGTTGACAATCTGATATCTCTTGTTACACTCTCCATTCTGGAGATCGTACTTGGGATCGACAACATCATTTTCATTTCGATCCTCGTTGGAAGGCTCAAGGAATCCGAACAGGCGCGTGCTCGCACAATCGGTCTTTCCCTTGCGCTCATTCTCCGGATCGGATTCCTGTTCGGGGCTGTGTGGATGGCCAAGCTCACCGAACCGCTCTTCTCCATTGGTCCCTTTTTGGGAATGGAAGAGACATTTGGGTTGAGCGGGCGAGACCTGATCATGCTGTCGGGTGGCCTTTTCCTGCTTGCAAAAGCAACAACCGAGTTGCATGCCAAACTCGAGGGTAAGGGTGAAGACGAAGGGAAGAAGGCGAAGGCAAACTTTGCTTCCATGATCGTGCAGATCATCATTCTCGACCTCGTTTTCTCTATAGATTCCGTCATTACGGCCATTGGATTGTCCCAGAACTTCCTCGTAATGGTCATCGCAGTGGTTATTGCCGTTGTAGTGATGCAGCTCAGTGCGGGCGGAATATCCAGATTCATCCACCGCCACCCAACCGTAAAGATCCTAGCCCTAGCCTTCCTTTTGATGGTAGGAATGGTTCTCGTGGCCGAAGGATTCCACGCCCATGTTCCGAAGGGTTACATTTACTTCGCGATGGCCTTCTCGATGTCCGTAGAGTTCCTAAATATGCGGTTCCGGACCCGTTCTGACGACCCTCCGGTGGAGCTGAGACAGCCCACCTATACCGATTGAGACGTTTTTCCTTGCTATTCGCCCCTTTCGTTCTCTATTATCGCCCCACTTTGTAATTGGTTCGAAAGGGGGCATTATGCCCAAGAATCCGGCGTTAGCCACAGATAAATCCAACATGTTTGACGTCCTGTACCGGTTCCCGGAACAGGTTAAAGAAGCCGTCGCCATTGGCGAAGGTGCCCCATTATGGCGTCAACAATCCACCTCGAACCGATATGCCTTCTTTGGTCTCGGCGGCTCGGCCATCGGTGCAGACCTCTTGCGGAGCTATGCAGGCGTTACACCAGGAGGTGATCATCTGAACATCTCGGTGCATCGAGGGTACCATTCCCCAGGATGGATGGACTCAGACACAAACGTTGTCTGCTCCAGCTATTCAGGCGAAACTGAAGAGACATTGTCTGCATTTGACGAGATCCGCAAGAAGACCATGCGCGTTGTGTGCATCACTACAGGCGGCACACTCGGCAAACGGGCAGTTACCTACGGCATGCCCATCGTGAATATCCCACCGGGATATCAGCCGCGCTGCGCACTGGCCTATTCGTTCTTCCCCCTCCTTACCATCATGGGCCGTTATGGCGCCTTTGATGCAAAGGCTGTACGCCTCAACAACAAGGGAGTGCGCGAGATCCTAGCTCATACCGAAGAAATGCGCGACCTCTATGCAGGCTCCACGGCAAAGAACCCGGCACTCCAGATCGCCAAGAGCCTCGTAGGCAACTACCCGGTGATCTACTCAGCCCATGAGCGTCTCGACGCCGTAAACCTCCGTTGGCGCGGGCAGATCCAAGAGAACGCCAAACAAGTTGCCTTCGGCAACTTCTTGCCGGAAATGAACCACAACGAGATCAATGGATGGCAATTCCCAAAGGGCAAAACAAAGGCCTTCTCGGTGATCTTACTACGCGACCCAGACGACCATAAGCGCACCCAACTCCGTTTCGACGCAGTAAAAGAGATCATCAAGGGTAGCGTAGCAGACGTTCAAACGCTCGAAGGCAAGGGCTCAACCTTGCTTGGCCGTATGTTCTCGCTGATCTACCTCGGGGACTGGGTCAGCTGGCACCTAGCCAATCTCAACAAGATCGATCCAAGCCCAGTACCTGTGATCCAGCAGTTGAAGGCGAAGCTCGCGAAAGCGAGATGAATAGCGAATAGCGAATAGCGAATAGCGAATAGCGAATAGCGAATAGCGAATAGCGAATAGCGAATAGCGAATTGTAAAGAGTGAGAGTTAAGCTGTTGGCTTAAAAAGACATAAGAGCACGGTGGGTGCCGGGAACGACGTTCAGGCACCCACCGTATGCTCTTTTTTTGTATCTTGCAAGCCCCGTAAACTCATGGGTCAATACATGCCAGTTGTCAAGGCTCCGGCCAAAGCGAAAAAAGTCACCAAGAAGGTTGCAACAACCGTTGATGGTGAAGTTGTAGAAGCACCGAAGAAGACCAAGCGGAAGGCGAAATACATCGTTTTGTATTCGCCATTCCTCATGCGCGATACGAAGCACGAACTCATTGGCGAGCCACTCGAGACGGACAACGGACGTCAGCAATGGGCTCGTTGTTCGGTAAGCCACCACTCTCAGTTGATCAATCTTGACGCTCTGGCCGCTTCAGCCGAGAAGAAGGTTACCGAGATCAAGCTAGCACGTGAAGATTCGAAGGAATATTCACCGAAGAGCGAGTACAAGGTGGGAGACGTGATCTACCACAAGACGTGGGATGACGTAGGCATCGTTCGTGCAAAAGAGGTGATGTCGAACGGCCGCGCGTCGCTCCTCGTTCACTTCGAGAAGAACAAAGAAAAACGTCTGGTAGAAAATTTCAAGTAAACCCTTCAACCTATAGGACCTCCCGTGATCGGAGTTACCATACAAAGCAACGAGTCCATCGATCGTGCGTTGCGCCGCTTCAAGAAGAAATATGAGCGCTCCGGCGTTTTGCGTGAATTCAAGAAACGCGCATTCTTTGTGAAGCCAAGCGTTGAGCGTCGCATGGCACGCCTTAAGGCTGCCCGCAGACAGCACCGCGCCCAGATGGAAGCTGAATAGTCAACAGTTACGAGATACGAGTTACTAGTTACGAGATACTAGTTACTAGTTACGAGCTTGTTTGAAGATTCAGTTGTGCTTACAATGAACGAAAATCAAAAGGCGCTCCGCTTTATGCGGTGCGCCTTTTTGTGCTTCATTGTCGGCGAACCGATTGCCATTAACCCCGCGCTAAGCCGGGGGGGTGGACAACTCTTCCGCTTGCGATGATCTCCGCGGCGTCGCTGAATGGTAAGCGCTCATAACCAATGATTTGATATTCTTCGTGACCCTTTCCTGCAACGAGAACAACATCATTAGGTCCTGCCTCTGCAAGTGCTGCCCGTATTGCTTCTCTGCGATCTTCAATAACTGTGGTGCGCTCACGCACAGCCCCCTCAATACCTCCGAGGATATGGCGGATAATGTCTGATGGGTCCTCGCTGCGTGGGTTATCGCTCGTGAGCCAGATGTAATCTGCGTGGAGGGCCGCGATCCTTCCCATCTCCGGACGTTTACCACGATCGCGATCACCTCCGCAGCCAAACACTACGTGAATATGTGGCTTCAATGGAGAGTCCGCATGAAGCACTCGCAATCCACGTAATGCATTATCAAGAGCATCCGGTGTATGCGCATAGTCAACAACGGCAACACCGCCATTAACTAGGGTGTAGCGTTCCATCCGTCCTGCGGGTCCGCTCACGCGTGCAAGCGCATGAACAACATCATCAGCCAGGACGCCTTCAGCAAGACACATCACGGCACAGACTGCTGCATTCGTAACGTTGAAATCACCAAGCAACATCGTTGAGCATTCGAGACGCTCAGGGAGTTGTGTTACATCACTACGTCGACGAAGAAGGGTGAACGAGGCTCCGCGCAAGGAAAGATCGATATCAACAATGCGAACATCCGCATCCTTATCTCTCCCTACCGTTATGATTCTCTCAGCCTTGCAATGACGCTTGATGTACGGTGTCCACTCGCTATCGGCATCCAACACTGCAACGGCATCAGGTGCGAGCATATCAAACAATCGCTTCTTCGCTCTGCCATACGCTTCCATAGTCCGATGATAGTCTAAATGATCGCGCGTAAGATTCGTAAAGATCGCACCACGGAACGGTACGCCCCATACTCGGTGTTGATCTAGAGCATGGGAACTCACTTCCATGCAGACGGTATCAATCTCGTGCCGCTGCATTTCTTCGAAAAGATCAGCAAGTACACGTGCATGCGGTGTTGTATAGTTGGTTGCCAACACTTCGCCGGCAAAACGATTGCCCGTTGTGCCAATAAACCCAACGCGCCGTCCTGTCTGCGCAAACATCTGCTCCAAGATGGTAGCGCACGTTGTCTTCCCATTCGTACCGGTAACACCATAGATGGAGAGTCCCTCAGTGTAGTCACCCTTAACAACACGAACAATCTGCGCAAACGCAAGTCGGGTGTCGCTTACAGTGATCATCGGAACACCACAGCCCTCACGAGGTGGCGTCTGAACAACAACGGCCACAGCGCCTGCTTCTACGGCCTGAGAGAGAGCTGTGTGCCCGTCGAACGTACTTCCACGAACTGCAACAAAGATCCACCCGGGGCGAACCTCGCGAGAGTCTGTCGTTACGTCAACCACATCAACATCCACAAGTTCATCGCTGTGGATCTTGTCCACAGCTTCCATAACACGGTTGAGACGAGTCATACGTCAATTTACAACCTCAAACTCTGCAGATTTGCACGATGGACCTGTTCGATTTTCTCCGCGACCGGCTACAAGGCCCCCTACCGGGCCTTCAAGCGCATCGAACATTTGTACCGGACATCCCAGATGCTATCACGCGACTTCTCCCGCCTCCTCCGGATGCCAAACGCAGCGCAGTGATCGTCCCAATCATCTTTGATGAAAACATGGATCACCGAGTTGTCTTTACTGTTCGGAGTGAAAATCTTAGAAGTCATAGGGGGCAGATATCATTCCCGGGCGGACGTCTTGATGACGGTGAAGACGAGATTACTGCAGCTCTTCGGGAACTCCACGAAGAGATCGGCGTGGATCCATCAGATGTGATCATTCTAGGTGAGTTAAGCCCCCTCTACATCCCGCCTTCGAACAGTGCCGTAACGCCCTTGGTAGGCGTTCTCAAGAATAATGGTCCGTGGGTGATCAGCGAAGCAGAAGTAGCTGAGGTGCTAGATGTTCCTCTCAACACGTTCCTTCACCCAAACTCCATCTGCCTTGAACCTCGTATGTTGTACGGGAAGAGTGTGGATGTACCTCAATGGAAGATTCATCCAACAATCCCATTGTGGGGTGCTACAGCGATGATCTTGAATGAGCTGCTGTGGCTTATACATGAATATCATGCGGAGAAGGCGTGAAGAGAGTTACGGAGATACGGAGATACGGAGTTACTCGGTTACTGGGTTACTCAGTTACTCAGTTACGGAGTTACTCAGTTACCTTGCTGTTGGTTGCTCTGGTGGGGTGTTCGCAGGGTGATGTGCCTGATGAGCGCCTTGTTGCAACGTATGCCGATGTGATCATCGTGCGGGAGTCATCGAATGATTCCGTGTTGGTACAGAAGAAGCTCGACTCTGTATTGGCATCACACAATTATGCTCGCGAGGAGTTTGAGAAGGAACTTCGATCCATGGGCACCACACCAAAGCTCTTCAAGAACTTTTACGACAGTGTGAATCAGCGCTTGTCTCGCATGCGGGATACCACATCGCCGTAGACGTTGTGGCCAACTTTGCCAAACGCTTCAAAGTATCCCACGTACCACTGATTCAGCCTAACACCGATGAGCCGCGATGCAAGGATATCATCGGCAGTGGCTACACCTCCGCACCGTATCACATGGAATTCATGGGAAGGGTCGAGTTCCTTCAGTGCATCAACGGCAGTTGAACACGCAAGAAGTGAATCATTTCGCAACGGGGCTCCGCTGAGTCCGCCACCAAATGTTGAGGTGAAATGATCGAACAACTCCACGTCTCTCTCATCGATCAAGGGACGTAGTTCGGCATAGCGGGTGGACGTGTTACCGAGGATGATGCCATCAAAGCCCCTTTCAACAAGTGCCTGCACAAGTTCCGGGATCTGAGCGAGTTGAGTGTCCGTAGAGAGTTTTGCAACCACAGGCAACGGACGTTTACGTTGAGCTAGGAATCGCACTGCTATGGTGTCTAGCCTACGCAGCAAGGCATCATCCAAGACAGCAACACCGTGATGTCCGGGCACGTTTGGGCAGCTCTCGTTCAGTTCAATGTAGTCAACCCCGGCATCAGCATACATTGCAAGCCCGTCAAGCAGCTCCGGAAGTGCCTGTGCCTCTTCAAGTCCGGGTTCCGAGCTAACGCTAGCACCTATCGGACACCCTTCAACATGTTGCAGCGAGGCCAAGCGCCGAGCTACGGTCGCATGCCCCTCATTGGGGAGTCCCATCCAATTTGACCCGGCATGTGAGTGCGGATATGGAATCGCAGGCCATGTGACTCCATTGCGCGTATTCCCTGCGCGGACACGAGATGTGGTGGTACCAGCCACATACCCCCCAGCCCCTTGCCGAGAGACAACGTCATACCCCTCACCCTTTTTGAACATTCCCGCGGCATTCCAAAGCGGGAGCTGAAAACGCAATCCCCATGCTGTGACTGAGCTTTCCGCAGGCGGTACGTAGGTTTTGGAGGGTACATCATGTGCAAACCTCTTTGCAAATGCGGTGCGGCCTGCAGAAAAGAGCCTAACACTGACTGACGAAGGCAACGCTCCAACCAAACTGCGCAGGCTTTGTTCAAAACGGGCGATATATTCAACTAATGTCACGTATGAAATTACGGAGTAACAGAGTTACGGAGTTACATTACTGTATGAATACGAAGTTGTCGATCGCGCAGAACTGGTTGCCGCGGTATACCGGCACGGAGATCTCTGAGTTTGGGGACTACATACTCCTGACGAATTTCAAGGGATATGTTGAATCCTTTGCAAAGAGGTTTGATGTGGAGATAAAGGGGCTCCACAAACCAATGCAGACCGCCACGTACGGCGATCTTACGATCATCAACTATGGCATTGGGTCGCCCAACGCCGCGTTAATCATGGACCTTCTCGTTGCACGCATGCCGAAGGGCGTGTTGTTCCTTGGCAAGTGTGGTGGCTTGAACAAGTCAACGGAGATCGGACACTTCATCTTGCCAATCGCTGCAATTCGTGGCGACGGAACGAGCAATGACTATTTCCCGCCGGAAGTACCCGCGTTGCCATCTTTCAAGCTCCACAAGTTTGTGTCAGATAAAATTCTTGAACACACGCAGGAGTATCGAACCGGCGTTGTGTACACAACCAACAGACGGGTATGGGAGTGGGACGACACGTTCCGCACTCGACTCAAAGATCTATCGTGTCTGGCTATAGATATGGAAACAGCTACGATCTTCATCGTAGGGCACAAGAACGGCATCCCCCGCGGAGCATTGTTGCTCGTGAGCGATGTGCCCATCATGCCAGAAGGTGTAAAGACCGAAGAATCAGACCGTCGTGTGACGGAAGCATTCTCGGACCTGCACCTCACCATCGGCATTGAGGCCATGAGCGATATCGGACAAAAGGGCGAAGAGATCAAACACCTACGATATGAGTAACCCAAGATGAACGCCGTTCCGTCCCTTCGTCACTGTGTCGTTGCCATCGTCCTTGTCATTTCATCGCTCTCAATACTCGCACAAGGCTTGATACGCTCCGGCCCAATGGTTGGTCACGTTGACATGCGAAGCGCAAAGATCTTTCTTCAAACGTGGGATGAAGCGGATGTTCGTATCACGTATCGCGATAACGTATCAGGTAAGGGGCTATCCACGCCCACACGCAGAACGCGTTCTGAAACAGCTAATTGCATCACGTTTGAATTGGACAGCGTGGAGCCAGGACGTACGTATCAATACAACATCATTATTAATGGCGATGCGATAGACGTAGGCGTTCCTACCACCTTTTCTACACGTCAAGTGTGGAAGTGGCGAGGCAACAATCTACCCCCTCTCACCATTGCCGTGGGGTCTTGTCACTACGTGAATCAAGCAGGGTATGAACGTCACGATTCAAACGGCGTAGAACGCGGCTATGGCTCTGACCTGGAGATCTTTGAATCGATCGTTGCAAACAAACCGGACGCAATGATCTGGTTGGGTGACAATACCTATCTCCGCGAGCCAGACTGGAATTCACGCGCCGGCATACTCAAGCGATATAGTCACACACGTGCTATCCCGGAAACCAAGGCCCTATTCGCCTCCACAGCAAACTATGCTACGTGGGATGATCACGACTTTGGTCCTAATGATGCTGACCGTAGTTGGTGGGGCAAACACAACACACTTGAGGCATTCTCGTTGTTTTGGCCAAATCCATCCTATGGTGTGATGGATAAACCCGGTGTAACAACAACGTTTGAGCTTGTAGACGTTCAGGTCTTCATGCTTGATGATCGATACTACCGCAGCGCAAACGACCGTAAAGACGGAGATCGAACTATACTTGGCGAACATCAGATCCAATGGCTAATCGATGCACTGTCCGCATCAACTGCAACCTTTAAGGTGATTGTTGTTGGCTCACAATTTCTTACGGACAACCTTCGCAAGGAATGTTTCTCTCGCATGCCGGAAGAACGCAAGCGCATTATTGATCTCATCACACTGAACAAGATCTCTGGCGTTCTCTTTGTTACCGGAGACATCCACGCCGCAGAACTCTCCAAGCTAGATCGCCCTGGCACCTATCCGTTGTATGAGCTTACCAGCTCCTCACTCACGGCAGGCAGCAACAAGAGCATCGCTGATCAACCAAACACGTACCGTGTACCCGGCACGGAATTCAGCGCCCATAACTTCGGCCTTATAAACGTTTCCGGCCCACGTGGCGCACGCATCCTCACCATGCGCATCATGGACAAAGATGGGAAGGAAGTGTGGAAACGAGAGATCGCAGAGCAGGCTCTGCGTTAGATTGCTAGAGTGCTAGAATGTTCTAACAATCTAACACTCTAGCACTCTAGCACTCTAACACTCTAACTCAATACTCCGGCTCCCACACAGCGGCATCTACGAATGCAGAAATGTCGTTAGGGCGTTCTACGCGTGCGAGGCCTTCGTCGAAGAAGAAGCGGGTAACGGCGTTTGCAACAACGATGGCGGCTTGGCGGATGTTTGCCATTGGTGGGTAGATGAGCCCCTTTTCGAACTGTTCTGCGGTGACCATGCCGGCCAGGGCACGGGCGGCAACAGCAAATGCTCTGTCGGGGATGGCAGATGCCTGTGTTGCATACACTGCAAGCCCAACGCCGGGGAAGATATAGACATTGTTGCCTTGCCCCGGGTAGTGTGTGTGTCCGTTAAGAACAACAGGGGCAAAGGGGCTTCCGCTGGCAAAGATGGCCTTACCATTCGTCCAGGTGTAGGCTTCTTCGGCCGAGCACTCACTCTTAGACGTAGGGTTGGAGAATGGGAAGATGATCGGACGATCGGTATTAATGGCAAGCTGCTGAATAACATCCTGCGTAAAGCTCTTTGGAATGGTGCTTGTGCCAATGAGCGCTGTTGCCTTTGTCAATCGAACTGCTTCTACCAACGTGTGAACATGCTGGTGTTCATGTGCGAAAGGCTGCTTGGTTTCTGCAAGATCTTCGCGTGTGGCAACAACAAGCCCCTTACTATCTACAAGCCAACACTTTTTGCGTGCTTCGGCCAATGGGATGCCTTCCTTGTGCATCACGCGACACAGGAGGTCTGCGATCCCAGTGCCTGCAGAACCTGCGCCAAAGAACATAAACACTTGGTCTTTGAGCTCTTCATTCTTCATGCGAAGAGCAGAGAGGATACCTGCTACACCAACAGCCGCTGTGCCTTGAATATCATCGTTGAACGATGATATATGGTCACGATACCGTTCGAGAATGTGTCCGGCATTGTGATTTGCAAAGTCTTCCCATTGTATACTGCATTGCGGGAATACAGTCTGGACAGCCGCAACGAACTCTTCGATGAATGAATCATATTCATCGCCGGTGAGTCTACGCTCTCTCATTCCGATATAGAACGGATCATTCAAGAGGTCTTCGTTATTCGTTCCAACATCAAGGACGATTGGAAGCGTCATGTGAGGGGGCACACCAGCACAAGCCGTATAGAGTGCAAGTTTTCCAACCGGGATGCCCATGCCTTGTGCGCCAAGGTCGCCCAGACCAAGTATGCGTTCTCCGTCTGTTACACAGATCCATCGTACATCAGACTCAGGCCAATTGCGAAGAACCTCTGCGATCCTCCCGCGGTGACGGGCACTGATAAAGAGTCCCTTAGGCCTGCGATAAATCCGCCCAAACGTCTGGCATGCCAAACCAACGGTTGGCGTGTATACCACGGGCATGTACGCTTCGGGGTTGCCCATCAGGATGTGGTAGAATAGGCTTTCGTTCCGTTCTTGCAGGTCGCTGAGGTAGACGTACTTGTCAATTGGCTCGGTAAGCGACTTGATGTGGCCTTCAATACGCAAGATCTGCATGTCCAACGGAGAGACCATATCGGGGAGGAGCCCCATCAGACCGTATTTTTCGCGCTCCTCACGGGTAAATGCCGTGCCTTTGTTGTATCGTGGGTCTCGCAACATGTCGAGTCCACGCTTAGTTGTCTGGTCATGAATTGTCATAGGCCACAAAAATACGGACTCTTCGTAGCTTCGAAGCCTATGAAACGCCCCCTCCTTGTGCTTTTTCTTGTTCTGCTTGTGATCGGTGCCGTTAATGCGGCGGCACAAGACGACACCTATACGTACAGATCTGCTGCACGAAAAGATCGGATATCTCTCGATGGAGGATTGATCTTTCCGTTTGGAGATATTTCTAAGGGGCTAGACCTTGGCACTGCATGGGGCGTGAACTTCAATTTCTGGAAGTTCATCTCCGACAGATCGATCGCTGTTGTTACCGTTGGCAATTCATGGTATCAACTTGGGAGTGAAGCTCCAACTGACTCAACACCCGTAGACCTCTCAGAATATTCGATGAATGCCACTCCATTGCTTGGTGGTATCGGATGGGTCTTTGGAGACGACGTGCTCCATCCATATGTGATCGTTCATGGAGGTGCTACGTTCATTACCGTGAACATCGGCAAGAACCGACCAAGCGAAGAGATCAACAACGAAGCATATTTCACTCTTGCCGGCACTGCCGGACTTGGCTATTCGATCTCCGAGCGCTGGACAGCAATGGGAAGCCTTCGTTATTCAAAGATGTTTGGCGAAGACCTCCAGTCGATCTCACTTCTTTTTGGCATTTCCTTCCGACTATGATCATCCGCACACTTGCACTCGTTCTCTGTGCCGCGTCTGTTGTCAGTGCGCAACCATCTGAACGCCATCTCACCAACATCCGTCAACTCACATTTGGCGGCGATAATGCAGAGGCCTATTGGAGTCCAGATGGCACCAGGCTCGCCTTTCAATCCAACTACAAGAGGTGGGGTCATGCGTGCGATCAGATCCACATGATGGAGACAGCCAAGGCCGCCGGCGACTCTACCTATCTCGCACCCCTGATTAGTACGGGTAAGGGGCGTACCACGTGTTCGTATTTCATGCCCAATGGTTCGGACATCCTCTACGCGAGCACACATGAGTCAGGTGATGCGTGTCCGCCGGAACCGGCACCACGCGCAGACCGCAAGTATCTCTGGCAGGTACTTCCTACGTACGACATCTTTGTAGCCAATGCCGATGGCAAGGTGATAACAAAGCTTACAGATCGTGCCGGCTATGATGCAGAGGCAACAGTCTCTCCTCAGGGCGACAAGATCGTGTTCACCTCAGACCGCAGTGGGGATCTCGAGCTCTACACGATGGACATCGACGGTAGCAACGTTCGTCAGATAACAGATGAGTTAGGTTACGATGGCGGCGCGTTCTTTTCTCCTGACGGCAAACAACTTGTGTATCGCGCATCTCGTCCTACATCAGACGAGGAGAAGAGCGAGTATAAGGAGCTCCTCTCACAAGGTCTCGTAGCTCCAACAAACATGGAGATTTTTGTCTGCAACGTTGACGGATCAAACGTGCGCCAGATCACAGAACTTGGCAAGGCTAACTGGGCCCCCTACTTTCATCCGTCACAGAAGAAGATCCTTTTCTCTTCGAACCACGCATCACAACGCGGTTACGATTTCCAGCTCTACATGATCAATCTCGACGGAACAGGCCTGGAACAGATCACAACCGAAAGCATTTTCAACGCATTTCCAATGTTCTCGCCCGACGGCAAACATCTTGTTTGGTCGAGCAACCGAAGCAACAACGGCACGCGTGACACGAATGTGTTTATGGCGGACTGGGTGGAGTAGCATGCTAATGTGCTAGTGTGCTAGATTGTTAGAGTGCTAGTGTGCTAATCTTTAATGGGGGTAAAGATGAGTCGAATCACAACGATGGCTGTGATGTGCTTTGTTTTGGCAGGCACTTTAGTCATTCAAGCGCGAGACGCGCGGATGCTGATCACGGCTGGACAAAAGCTTGCATCAAAGCGTTCAGAGCTGGTGCAGGGGGCAACAGTGAATGTCGATCGCGAGTTAATGAACTCGATCGCTGTGAACCGTGATGCGGAGCTCACAGTTTCATTGCCTGTGGATGGCAAGGACGAGACGATCACGCTGTACAGACATGATGTTCTACCGCTTACATCTCCGGTTGTTGTTGTTACTGCTCGTGGGTCTGAGCGGTTCTCAACTCGCAACGTCGCTGTATATCGTGGTTCACTTCCCGGACAGCCCCTTTCGATCGTGAGTCTGGTTGTTACTCCCAATACCGTGACCGGTGTTATCGATGCAAAGGGTCGGCGAACCATGATAGGACCGAGTCGCACAGAACGTGAGACGTTCGTTGTGGCTACTGTCAATTCAAGCGATGCTACATCAAAGCAATTCTGCCATACTGCAGACCTCGATGTACCGACCCACGTCCTTGAAGCAATGAATGAATCCATTGGGAAGACAATGGAGCGCGTTCAAGCCAATGACACGTTGGTATTGGAAGTTGCTGTTGAAGCTGACTACCAGGTCTTTACAGGAATGAACAGTAGCATTGAGACTGCCACTGCGTACATCGCTCAGCTGTTCTCCGTTGCCTCCCAGGTCTATGAGAGAGATCTGCAAACGAGGTTGGTGTTGTCATATGTACGCGTCTGGTCCGTTGCGAATGATCCCTATTCAGACCAGGCGATGGTGTTTAGTCTGATCGATCCATTCAAAGCCTACTACCGTGCGAACATGGATACCGTGAAGCGCGACATCGCAGTGTTACTGACGATGCGAGGTCCGGCAGGCGGCATTGCCGGCAGCATCGGCGGACTCTGTACACCGAGCGGTTCATTTGCCGTATGCGACCTTGATGGTCAGGTGAAGGAATTCCCAACGTATTCGTGGGATGCCATGGTGGTTACACACGAGATAGGCCACGTTTGCGGCGGACTTCATACACAGAGCTGCCTCTGGCCGGGCGGACCACTGGATTCCTGCATTGCGTCTGAGGACGGCCAATGCGTATCGTGGGACGAGACACGCCCAGCGGTGGGAACTATCATGTCGTATTGCCACCAGACCGGGACACCTACGCTGTTCTTTCATCCTCGACACAAGGTAGTACTGCGTTCAAACATTGAAGCCTCTTCGTGTGTTGGAGCTAGGTCTGTTCCAATGACCAACGTCCTGCGCGGCAGGCTCCTTCATGCAACTACGAGGCAGCCGATCTCCGGTGTTACACTCGAGATCGCAGGTAGCAACGAAGACATGATGATGCGACAACCCGAACCTGTTGGCAACCGAACATCGATAACGGATGCGGACGGACGATTCCAATTTGATGGGCTAGGGAACGGGCTCATGGACGTCATCGTTCCCGGCAACTACATGGTTGTTCCTTCGTCGTGGCTCACGCTAGTCAATGCCTACCACATAAGTATCAGCGAACCACTCACGGAAGTTGAAGTGCTTGTTTCAAACGCACAGCCTGTAACGTTCGACCTGGATGTGGACT
Organism: uncultured Ignavibacteria bacterium; assembly: GCA_937870915.1. Classification (GTDB taxonomy): domain Bacteria; phylum Bacteroidota; class Ignavibacteria; order Kapaibacteriales; family Kapaibacteriaceae; genus UBA10438. The sequence continues at coordinate 1,198 of CALMZQ010000094.1, read as the reverse complement.
CCACAACTTCAGCCCTCAAGTTCATCCTGGTGAACGAGAACCTGCCAGGGTTCTACGTGTCGCTTGACCTAACGAAGTTTGTGATCGATCGGTTGCCGCTTACGCAGAGCTTTCCGCCTGGTCAATACACACTCCTCCCATTTGCTGTTGGACGGAAGTTCGAACCCGAGCAGCTAACGTTCATCATCCCTGCCGACCGTCCGGCAGACACCATTCGTATGAAGGTCACAAAGCCTTCAACTCCATCCACCTTGATGCAGGTGGCAGCTCTCTCCTTGCTCGAAGATGAACAGGGCGTTCGCTCCCTCTCGCCGAACGAACCAGGGCGACTCCTTGATTACAACTCGCGCGCATTGGTGAGCGCTGTTACGAGTGGTCCGGGTTCTGCATTCTATAAGACCGGTCTCGCCGCATCGAGATATTTCACCATCGTTCTCGATCTCGACACGACACAGTTTGTGCAGTCATCGGCCGATCCGTTCATTTATTCAAACCCGATCGTGCATGAGATAACAAAGCGGGCTCGCTCATTCCCACTTGTAGCCCGTCCGTATACCTTCAGCTCATTTGCCTCAACGTGGACGCCGATCACAGGCGGCACCGTGATCATCGACTCTGGTTCAACTATTGCCGAACGAATCTCTGTGCCCATTCCCTTCACGTTCGGTGGCGGCACGATCGATTCACTATGGGTCTCACCGAGTGGCAAGGTCACAGCCGGCCTAAACGCCCCATACGACGTGGAGGTGAACTCCACACCACGGGCCGATATGATCCTTTGCCCCCTATCATCATATGCCTACCCACGATATGATTCCGTGCAAGGGGTCGTTGTTGTAGAAACGCGTGGTACAGCTCCAGAGCGGACGTTTGTGATCGAGTGGAGGAACCTTGGACAAGAGCTCTATGACACTGCGCTGTACTACGATGGAGTAATGAATTTCCAACTACACCTTCATGAAACAACGGGCACTATCGACTTCGTGTACGGGCCAATGGAGGTTCCCAAGGAGTCTCCAATGGAAGCCAACGTGGGTATCCGTGGTAAGGATAATCTCGACTTCCACCGTGTTCAATTCTCGGTAGGGGGCGTGCAGGGATGGTCAAAGGTCAACACTCGAACGTCAACGCCGCTTGCATCATTTGTGCTAAGCGCGGAGAGAACGCCGGAGCCGGGCCAGACATATCGATTCTCAAA
>CALMZQ010000093.1 GCA_937870915.1 uncultured Ignavibacteria bacterium | reverse complement strand
AGATGTATTACCCTACAGTCACGCAGCTTTCAGACAAATCGATCTATCTAACTGGCGGATCGTATAAGGAATCGAGTTCAGGTGGAGATTTTTCCAATGAGATACAGCGTTTCAACGGGCGCTCGTTCGAGTGTGTTGGTGAACTGCAGTTTCCGCGGGCAGGGCATTCTGCGATTCAGTATGGACCGAACAGATTGCTTGTAATTGGGGGGATGGACAATACTTCAGGTAGCTATACCTCATGCGAGTTCGTGGATCTTACCACCGGACAGTCGACAATAGCGCCAAAATTGAATCACGAGCGTCGTTATTTCAGATCCGTTTTGCTCTTTGATGACAACAATGTTCCAGTTGCAGTTGCCATCGGCGGACAACAGAACGCTGGCGTCACAAACACGATAGAAGAGCTATCGGAATGTTCCAATGGAGGTCGCTTCATTGATCTAACATCAAAAGACATCATTCTTGTAGGCTCGTCAGAGGCAGCCCCTACTGGCATTCGCCTCACTTCATCACAAAAGTTTCAGTCCGGTGCTGCTTGGGTCAGTGATCGTGTAAGTGTGGCTAGAGGCTTCGATATACGGTTCTCATTCAAGATGACGAACGGTAGCGACAATGGGCAGGCTGACAAAGGTCCAGAAGGGGCTGATGGCGTTGTGATGGTACTTCAGAACGAAACACGTACAGCCGTTGGACTCGCTGGGGATGGGATCGGATATAATCAGATCCCACACGGACTTGCAATAGAATTTGATTCGTATTTGAACGCCGCATTTTCTGATCCTTCACCAAGCCACATTGCTGTACAGGTTGGTGATGGGAACATTCTCAGACCCTGGCACGTCGCGCCTTATCTAAGGGGAATTACATCTACCGGATTCCCGCCATTCGTTGCTGATGGCACGGTCTATCACGCACGCGTCAAACTGGAGGGCAGCACTCTCACGGTGTATTGTGCAACAACGCCTTTGCTTGATGCACCGGTATTAACCGTTGAAAACATCAATATTGATCAAATCATACGGCTCCGAGACGATGGGGCTGCATATTTGGGATTCACGTCTTCAACAGGTTTTGCTGCACAGACACACGAGTTGTTATCTGTGCAGGTCGAGGGTTGTGGTGGGTTGATCTCAGATGTAGATGATGTTCAGGAATTGCCGATAATCACATCGGCTTATATCATCCCAACTCCGTCTGCAGATGTTGCAACACTCGTTCTACCAAGTCCGCTACCAAACGCGGTCTCGTGTATGATTGTTGACCTACATGGTAGTGTTGCCTATCGCTTTGTGATTCTAGCAGGTAGTGCTCTCCTTGACCTGCAATTGGAGGATTTGTCGACAGGAATGTACCAGGTCGTAATCGTGGATGCACGAGGTGCCTTTACGGTCCCTCTCGTAATCTCTCGCTAGGGCCTACTCTTCCGACCACACAAGCCGCTTTTTTAACGGGTCCCACTGCCAGTGCGGGCCCGTTGTTCGTTGTGTAACGCCGCCGATATGCATAGGGGCAGTACCGCTTCGGATTGTCTCAATGGAGCGGCGTTCTCTCAGGATCTGTGCGTCGCCCCATCCGTATACATTGTCGTCGAGTGCGATAAAGGCCTGGACGAGGTCTTCGGGTTCGGTAAGCCCCCTGGCTAAGAGTTCTTCGATGAGTTCTTGTGGTCTGCCCAGCTTTGTACGAACGTTGGGGAAGCGCTCGAGATGGGCCCTAAGGGCAACTGCTATGTGGGAGAGTTTCGACGGGGTTTGTTTGAGGAGATCCTCAATGATTGTTGGGTCGGGGCCGGCATAAGCTCGCCAACACGATGCGAGAAAGGCACGGTCCATGGTGCTTAGTTCAATGGTCGACGTACGGAGGTCCCATACAATCCGGGGTACAGCGCCTAGCTGGGAGAGTAGGAAGACGCAGTTCACACAGCAAAAGAGGTCTGTGTCGAAATGAAGAATTACCTCATCCCACCGACCGTTGATGATGCTGTGGAACTCTGATTCAATAACACGCTGATATTCGTCTTCAGAGGAGCTGTAGGCTGTGGTAACAAAGGACCGACGGAGTGGGAACAGCTCTGCCGGACGGGGACTGACGGGACCGTCTGCAAGTGCCTCGCGCCAGACGAGGACGTGCTCATACCCCGTCGAACGGAGTCGCGGTGCATCTGCATCGCCATTTGCGATATGTAGGGTGGTCAGTACGGCCATTGTGCAACGATAGGAAGAGTACCTATGGATATGATCGTAGTTACGAGTATGGCCTGTGCAAGGACCGATTCATCAAGTCCGTACCGATCGGCAAAAACCATGGTGAGCATCATTGTTGGCATTGCGGCCTCCAACATCGTGGCACGTAACACATCGCGGTCGGGCGTAATGAGCGATGCTAACCACATAACACTGATCGGTACGAGCACACATCGAATCAGTACAACCGGAATCAACATCGGCACCATCTGTAACCTTGGAAGTCGCAGTGCAAGCCCAATGCTAAACAACATCAACGGAGCAACTACCCTGCCGGCCGTTGAACATGCATCGAGAAGGAAGGGGGCTAACGGAATTTGAAGAAGATTCACTGCCAAACCGGCGATCACTGCCAGGGTTGGCGGCATCCGTAATGCTTGCAACAACCCCTCGCCAATTGTATGGCGCACACCGCGTGTGCCATACTCTACGCATACAATGGTGCCGAGCGTAAAGAGGAGCGGCGTCATCCCGAGATAGTCAAAGAGGATAGGAACCCGTCCTACATGATCGCCGATCACGGCCGTAGTGATTGGAAGCCCGAGATACATGGCGTTACACCATGTTGAAGCTACGATGAGCGAGCCGATTGCCGGAGGACTGAGGCGACCGCGAAAGAGCAGAGCGAACGTGCACCAGGAGAGGCCAAAGCCTACGGCAACCGATGTGATTGATACCAAGGGCACCGACCAAATATCACTGCCGATTGGAGCCGTAGATAAAACACCAAAGGTGAGCAGAGGAACAAAGATGTTCAACACCATCGACCCAATTGTGGTGCGTACCACGGTATGATCTGGTACTCCGGGAATCAACCGGTAGATCATGCCGCAGCCGACGAGTATGCCCAAGGTTGCAAAGACATTGCCCATACCACACAAACTACGATGTAAACCCGCTGATAGGAGTGTAATGGTACTCTGACATCTACAGTCATAGCTTCGACCATCGCTTAACACGATAGCAGTAAAAGGAGGTTCTCATGCAGGTTCGAACATTGTGTGTTCTACGTCAGGCAGGCGTAGAACAGGCACGTACCTTGGCTCTTACCTATACAGCCCATACAGTGGTGATGGTTGGTTCAACGGAGCAATTGCATGAGGTGGGGCAACTGATCCGATCAACGCGCCCCGATCTCGTCTTGTATGATCCATCGCTCGATGATGGAGAAATGTTGGTTCGATGGCAGAATGAAATGGGGCTTCTGCCTGTGCTCATCTGTTGGTCGAGTGAACCAACCTATGCTGTGCTTGCATTTGAAGCAGGTGCCGTACACTACTTGATGGATCGATGCTCTCGGCTTGATGTACACCTGGCACTTGACCGCTGCACAAGGAGAATCGTAAGACATACCTATGCCATGCAACTCAGTGAAGCGTCACCTGAAGCCCCTTATCAAGCGAGTGTCATCGCACTTCCTGTTACGTCTGGAATTGAGATCCGGCCAAGCGAACAGATCATCCACCTCCATGGTGAAGGGAACTACACGCGCGTGATCTTTGAAAGAGATCCGGCCATTGTTCTCTCGCGGACGATAGGGGAATACGAACTCATTCTCCAGCGTGCCGGCTTCCTGCGTGTTCACCGTTCACACATGGTGAACCTTCTGCATGTCCGCAAGGTTGTGCGTGGCAAGGTGCCAAGATTAAAGATGAGCAATGGTGATGAGATCGATGTGTCCGAACGCTATCGAGACGTGCTCTTCGATGCCTTGAATGTTGTTCGCAGACGATAAGGGGCTTACACTGTTCGAAGAAAATTCCGAAGCATGGCTAGGCGCCAAACGAAGAGTGCGTTGGTGTTGTCGCCCTTGCGATAGGCATTCAGTACAGATGTAAGCTCCGTACGTGCAACATATCCATCGAGCTCTTTCCAGTCTCCGTCGATGAGGTGCGAAAGTGCGCCCCGTAGCCACGCAATGTGTCCAGGTGTGATGAATCCGGTTTTGTCTTTTCTGTCAAGCACCTCGTCCGGAACAATCCCCCTCATGCCGGCTCGCAATACGCGCTTGGTTTCGCCAAGATGAATCTTGTGTTCGTTCGGCATTGAGAAGCACAATTGCACAAGGCGATGATCGAGAAACGGCACTCTGCTCTCGATATGGAAGGCCATGGCATTGAGATCTTCGGTATGAAGTAACGTTGGTAACAACGTTACACGAAGTAGATTGTACAGAAAGGCATTGAGACGTGGCCCTGAAGGCATTTCAAGATGAATGGGATATGATGCTGCAGATTTCACCATGATCCACGGATACGTGCGCGCGAACTCCATGTCGTATAATGCTTGCTCATCACGCGAAGCGGCAAGAAGACTTTTTGCCACGACATCGAGCTTGCGCCGAACACCATAGCCCTGACGTGTGGCGTGGGCATTCACCTCGCGTAGGGCACCACCTAGATCTCCACCTCGGACCTTGTCTGCGATAACACGATACATCGAATGCATGTATCCGCCCATGATCTCATCCGAGCCTTGTCCGTCCAGCACAACTTTTACATCGTGTTGTCCAGCCAACTGCATCACGAAATACTGTGATATGTAGGACGATGATGGCATCGGGGCATCCATCATCCACGAAATTCGATCCAACGCTTGTTCAACATCGGCATCGGTCGGTGAGATGTAATGAGGTGTGATCTGTGGATACCGCGCAAGCACATGGTTGATATACGGTCTCTCGTCAACATTCCCCTTGCCTGTGTAATAGGCCGTAAAGGTCTTGATGTTGTGCTCGTCTGTTGAGGAGGCCAATACACTTGCAATAGACGTAGAGTCGAGTCCACCACTCAAACAAATACCCATCGGCACATCACGCCTGGCTGTAAGCTGCACGGCGTTAATGAAGAGATCGCGAAACGCTGCACTGTTTTCTTCGAATGAGGCGGTGTTCTGCGTGGATGTGTCAATGTCTGCGTACGACCAAATGCGAAGCGAGCCGTCCTTCCACACGCAACTATGCGCGGCGGGTAGCGCTTTGATGTCCGTAAAGTAGGTCTCTTCCCAATGGTGCATCCATCCCAGGTAAAGCCCACGCGCTACCTGCGATTCATTGATACCTCCACGGAAAAGGGGCGAAACACGAAGCCCCTTTATCTCGGATGCAAAGTGAAATCGGCCATCACGCTCAATGTAGTGGAATGGCTTGATGCCAAATCTGTCGCGCGAACAGAATAACTCACGTTTTGATCCATCCCAGATGGCAAATGCCCACATGCCGATGAACCGCTCAACGCACGAATCTCCCCACCGATGGTAGGCATTGAGGATCACCTCGGTATCACCAGAAGTGTGGAACGTGTATCCGTCCTTCTCCAGCTCGCTGCGAAGCTCGAGGTAGTTGTATACTTCGCCGTTATAGGTAATCGTGAGATCCGCGCTCGTCATCGGCTGATTGGAGCCACTGGAAAGGTCGATGATGCTCAATCGGTTGTGACCGAGAAAGACCGGTGGCGTAGCCCACGTTCCTCGATGATCCGGGCCTCGGTGGGCCATGATCTCCAGCATACGGGAGCCTACATCGGCAATATCCGATGTTCCAAGGCGTTCATCAACAAGTCCGGCAATTCCACACATAAGGACAAATCTACGGAAGGAGTGATGCAGGCGTGAGACGAAGTTGTTCGCGAAGAAGTACATTGTGCCGATGAATATTCCATGGAGAGCTCGAATCCTTCTCGGACCGATGAGACCATTCTTGGTCAAGAAGGTCCTCGATGCCCTGCGTGAGCGCGTCTTAGTGCGACGTTTGCGTGCGCAACTGCCAACGCGAGTCCACGAAGGTCGCAACCTACATGTTGGCCTTACGCCGCTTCCGTCTGCCCAATGGTTTGTGGCGCACAGCTCAGAGGTGATGGCTTTTGCACGAGCCATGCGCGCCGGTCAGGTTGATGCCTACGGCATCACAACCTGGAGTGTTGGCGGTCCAGATCCGACAGATGTAGATATCCGTTCAGTACACGAACTCAGTCGCATGCACCATTGG
>CALMZQ010000092.1 GCA_937870915.1 uncultured Ignavibacteria bacterium | reverse complement strand
TAACGAAGGCCGGCAAATTGATAAGACCTACGGTATACAATGTATCGAGGGGGTGTTCTCTATGAGCTGCTAGCCAATCCATCGTCTGCGCGCTATGGTGGACCTTGTGGAACCGCCAAAGGAATCCCACCTTGTGCTGGAGTCGATGTCCCCAGTAGATGATTAGGTCACTCATCACAAGCACTCCAATAGCCTGTAACCAGATCGGTTGGGCGTGGACGTACAGCTGAAGGGAGAATGGTGTTGCTAGTGTTACCGCAGGCTGCACATAGACGAGGACTCCAAGGACGAGACCATTCCACAAAAGGTACTGACCAAGCAAGAAACAGAGGTCAACGGTCCAGTGTTCTCGCAGGATCTTTTGTGATGGTTTTGCAGGAAACACCTTCTCCATTGGGATAAACACAAGGGCAAGGAAAAGTATGCTTGCACCGGTCGCAAGGATGAGTTCAACGTAGTCCATATACGCCCCCTACTTCTTCTTAGGGTGTGGGGTGTACTTGGTTGTGTCCTTGACTGTCTTCTTGACTGTGTCCTTGACTGTGTCCTTGACTGTCTTCTTGGGCCTAACGATCGTTAAAGACTTAGAGCTACTCATGAAGTATTCGGGGTCGATGATCCTTGTAGGTGCAAACACTTCTTCCCCAGCAAACGGGCTGTTCTTTGGACTGATGACAGGCGGATTGAGGTTTCGCTTCATTGCAGAATCAGCACTTATGTTCTTCGTCGGCTTCGTATTCTGAGATAGCGCTAAGAGATAGCCACCTCTATGGCTGATAAACAATGATATCAGCAAGACAAAACCGGCCACCGTTAAGACCTTGATTAATCGATGCGTTCGCATAATACCTCCAGTTGCTGTCTCGCAATATGACACACCGTAATCAACTTCCGTTACTACCTCCCCACCAACGCCATCCCTGCCGCATACGCGCTTGACCAAGCCCATTGAAAATTATAGCCGCCAAGCCAGCCGGTGATGTCCATCACTTCGCCGATGAAGAAGAGACCGGGTACGTCTTTACATTCCATTGTCTTGGATGAGAGGCTGTTGGTGTCTACTCCGCCTTTGGTGACCTCTGCCTTGGCGTAGCCTTCGTTGCCGTTGGCCGTGAGCGACCAATGTTTAAACGTGTGGATGCATTCTTCGAGCTGCTTCTTTGGAACGGTGTTCACCGGACGATCAAGCGTTGGGTTGTTCCACTGGTCTAGGACGCGTTGTGCCAATCGCTGTGTAAGGATGGTTGCGAGGTGACGTTTCTCTCCGGGAAGATCTACCACAAGAGTACTCAGCGTATCATCTGGTAGCACGTCGAGTTCGAAGGTCTTATCATCATCAAGGTACGATGAGATCTGCAGAATGGCTGGACCACTGAGCCCCTTATGCGTAAAGAGGATGTTCTCGCGAAAGGAGATCCCATTTGATGTGACGTTTGCATCAACGCTGATCCCGGAAAGCCCCCTCCATCTATCGGCAAAAGATGAAGGGAAGGTAAGGGGCACTAAGGCCGGTGCTGTTGGAACGATGGGCAGTCCGAAGTGTGTGGCGATGCGGTAACCAAGATTGGATGCACCGAGTGCGGGGATACTCAGTCCGCCTGTTGCTACAACAACGTTGTGTGCATGCAGGTCGCCTTCGTCGGTCACAACAATGAAGTGATCGCTTTGCGATACATGTCGGATGGTGACGTTATAGTGGATCTCCACTTTTGCAGCGAGACACTCGGCAATGAGCATGTCGATGATCTGCTGAGCTGACTCATCACAGAAGAGCTGGCCGAGCTTCTTCTC
>CALMZQ010000091.1 GCA_937870915.1 uncultured Ignavibacteria bacterium | reverse complement strand
AGCGGAAGTGATCTTCCGAGGAGGATGACTCTACTGCTCTCTGCGGAGAATGTAGTGCAGCATCGCATCGCTAGGCTGAAGGTTGAAGGTTTGGATATCATCCGATACCTGATCCATGTCTGCGTTGCAATTCACCAACTCTCGAACGGCGAACGGGTTGTTGTATAGAACAGCCAGTGCCATTAGAGACATTGTGGGAGCACCAGGCAATGCGGCCTCAACCGTATCCTGTTCTAGAATTCGAATACTGCATAGACCGAACAGGGGTTGACCATTGTCGTTGACGAATATGCGCTGGTTTGGATCGGCACCAGAGTCAAGGAGTCGCGCAAGGATGTAGTGCTCACGAAGCACCACAGCTTGGGCGATAAGAGGAAATGCGAGACGAGACGAGTGGCATCCACTGTCGACCAGTTCACGAACAAGCACATACTGACGTCGCAGTAGGCATGCATCAATCGCGGTGATCGGCGCTTCGACAATTGGGACCGTCGTTGCACTGGAAGTGGTCCAGAATTCAACATCAAACGCCTGCTGGTATTCTCGTTGAATCAAATCCGGATCGATGTCCGGGTATTTTACGAACAGCTGACCAAGTCTCCTGCGTTGTTCGCTGAGATACTCCGGATGTTCAGGTTGCTCAAGTATCCTCTGCAGCTCACGCCGGATAGCGTTGATCGTTGATTCGCTGGGCACAGAATAGCCAACACTACAACAACTAGGCGATTGTCGGTTTGAGCGTGGATACACAGGGTAGCGAGGCACGACAGTATCGACAAACGAGTGAAAGCGAGGATATCCGTCAGCACGAGTCTTTGGAACCTCACCTACAATCACGCAGTGTTGTTCAAGCAGATCATACACCGCTTGTTCTCCACCTGCTAGCGATGCGGCAAGTGGGTATACACCATCACGGTCAGGCACATCAATGTCTGACAGCCACGCCAGCAAATACTCCAAACACACAATTGCACGACAGCTGATCGCCGCATGGAAAAGGCCTCGAACATCAAGATCAATAGCAACAGTTCGGTCTGTTGGATCAAGATCCGCTAGGATCTCTTGCAAGGAGTTAGCGTCATCTTTTTGGATGATATGGCAAAGCCGCAGTAGTCGCCGAGTGGCCAAGGATAGCTCACTCATAGCTGCCTCCAAAGGAAGCGCATTATTGCGTAGCCTAGGGCCAGTGCAATTGAGGGGTAGAGAATGTCGCGAGTGATTCGCGAAGCAGAATAACGCGCTGTCCTGCGCAGAAGACCTAGAATGAACCGCATAAACACCTCACGGATTGTTTGAAAGTGCCTACGTCTGTGCTGTAGGAAACAAAACCCGTGTGGAGTGTCGAGCGACTAGTTCATTGAGGCGTCCGGTGGTGTGTTCCTACAAACGTAATATTCTGACGAGGCGATGTCAAGCGAATTCTGCGAACAGCTTTCGGTGGCGCGAACACAATTCAAGAAATGCGATTCAGGAAAGAGATATATACCAACATGATGCACAAAAACTCACAGAGCATGAACACGTTGCGCGAGATCATCGCGCACGACGACGTACTGCGCCTGCGTACGTTCATACGCCCGGTGCACCCGTTTGATCAGTATGAGACCGACTACTTCGAACTTCTCGCAACATCACTGCGCCTGAGGTCGTGGTATTGTGCCTGCTATTTTCTCACTCGAGTCAATGTTCAACACTATAACGACCGCGTACAATCTGAACTTCTCTGGGCTAGTATCATCTCCAATGAGCCCGACATGTACAGACTGGTGCAGGCAAGGCCATCTGTTCTAGATCTGCCCGGCTTATGGGGCATGAGTATTCCCTCATACATCGCTTCGAACGCACTCAATGGATTGGCGCAATCAATGGCCGAGTCCTGGGACGGGTCATGGCGATCAATAGAGATACTACCGCGTATAAAGCACACGATGTATTCAACGAGCGCAACGGTTCAAACACTTGTTCCTACGCCGGAGGCTATGAAGAGCAATGCTTGTGAGCGTGTTCTAGCACGACGACGAAGTCGCTGCGAGGACACCTATCTCGTACAGTCTGCACTTGTCAAAAACGACTGGATGCTCATCGACTACCTTCTGCAGAATGAGCCTTCAACTGTGACCAAGGCACTTTCCTCCGCAGGCGCGGATGCAAGGATCCCTTGGATTCTCCACCGCGCTGCATCGTCGAATGCCGGACACGCCCTACAATCCATTGCCCACCTCGTGGACATTGAGATAAATGACGAACGAGGCAACACTCCCCTTCACATCGCAGCGATGTGTGGAAACATCACTTCCGTCAAGAAGCTGATCGAGGTAGGCGCAGATCCAACTGCTTGTAATCATGATGGGGATACGCCCCTTGACCTCTGTGTATCACTAACAAGAACATTCGTTAGATGTGCAAGCCTAATCGCGCAGCACCTACCGGTTCAACTTCGCGACGAGTACCGCGGTCGTTGGTGGTATTTGAGCGCACCGGAAACGCTACGCCAACTTTTGTATGACCCGCGGCAATTCGGAACTGAGCACGCATTGTGAGTGATGTGATACGCATATTTCTTGAGCTTGCGCAGGTACTAACGCCCCAAGGTCACGAACACCTGTTGCACAGATATATCCCAAAGCCCCGTCACATCGATTCATTTGGCAACGTGTTTGTAACGGTTGGGCGAGACCCAACCGTGATGTTCACATCGCACATGGACACATATCCCCTGTTCGACGATGCGCGGTCCGTTGATATACGATGGTCTGGTGGCATGCTCGCCACAGACGGATCAACCAATCTTGGTGCAGATGATAAGGCCGGTATGGCACTGATGATCGACATGATCAATCACAACGTGCCCGGACTCTACGCTTTTTTTGTTGGAGAGGAGCTAGGACGCTTAGGATCCATTAATGCAGCGGAGCAGTGGGGTGCCAATCGACACATTGATACAGTGCGTGCTGTAGTCGCGTTTGACCGTCGAGGCACAACGTCCATCATTACACATCAAAGGGGCGAAGAGACCTGCCCCACGCCCACATCTCAGAGAATTGCCTCGGCATTGAACGCGCATGGTATGAATTACGCTCCAGACCCTACTGGTGGCTCATCTGACTCAAGGTCGTTCTTTGGGGTCGGCCAGATCGACATATGCACAAACATATCAGTCGGCTTTCAAGATGAGCACACCGTCAACGAGCGACTCGATATTGACCACTTGACAAGGCTAGCTGCGGCGGCAAGACTAGTGAGATGGGAAGAGATAGTGAGCTAACAAATCGGACTTTAAGCAGCAAATTGTGAGCGAGCCACTTGCAGGCAGAGTGCAGAATCCGCTTGTCTTGATCATCACAATCCGCGTTGCCGTGGCTACTTGAGATCGTGCTCCAAGACCTTGGCACCTGCTATCTTGCATTGGTTTAGCACGTCAGCATGTCATTAGATGCGGTGGTCAGCTGCGTGCGGAATGATGTTGTCACGGCGAGCGGAATCTCCAATAAGCTGCCCGCCTATGGATGCGAGACAAGATCATTCCTTGTTGATTGCTCGTCCTTGTTCCGTTACATTCGAATCGTCATCTTGATCATGCAGAACGCTCGACCAGCAGAACGTCATTATTAATGTATGTCCATTACGCGGGTGAATTGATGCGAAACAATGCTTTCTCTCTCATTTTCTTCATGTCATTGCTAATACTGGCTTCCCGCGTGGATGGCATAGGACAAGAGTCCTGGATTAAGATATTGAATACGAAATGCAATACTGATTGTAGCGGTATTGGTAGCGATCTGATAGACTGCAGCGCAACTAAAGACAGTGGCTGTGCGATTTTACTGAATAGCAACGCAGTTGAAGGCGACTTCGGCGTACTGATGAGTAATCACAGGGGCGTCGGTTTCATCTGTAAGGTAGATCAAACAGGTGAAATCATTTGGAACAGATCTTTTGCCGGCTCTCTGTCGTCGTCAGAACTACATAACATAGAGATAGACGACGGATTCTATATTATCAGTCAAGTGTGTTTTGATTGCAACAGTAACAACTATGGGGGTGGCGTTCCTCCATCTACTGATAGATTAGGCATTAGCAATGTCGTCGTTGTTAGACTTGACAGTAATGCCAATCAAAAATGGTACGGAGTATACGGGGGCACTGCAGGTGAATATCATGTTACAGGGGCAGTTGCGTCCAACGGCGATTGTGTGATAACCGGCAACACCGAATCAAATGATCGCTTTTTCATGGGCATGAACAAGGGAGTAACGGATGTGTTTCTCATTCGGATAAATTCACATGGAGAAGTAGCGCTGAAAAAGACCTTTGGTGGCTCAGGTGGCGACGATCCATTCACTCTTTCGATCCGGAATAACAACATTATTCTTGCTGTTGATGCCGGTTCGGAAGATGGGGACTTTAAGAATACAACACCTGGAGGTGTCT
>CALMZQ010000090.1 GCA_937870915.1 uncultured Ignavibacteria bacterium | reverse complement strand
TGTCCCGACCATGAACCACGGACCTTTGGCATTGCTGAAGATGTACCTACTACGTACATTGGACAGATGATCGAGCCGCTTGTGCCACGGAGAATACAAACTACACTAACAGCAAAGTATGTTCGAACAGATACAACGAGAATTGAAACGCCTTGAGCAACAGCATGATATCAAGATCCTCTATGCAGTAGAGAGCGGGAGTAGGGCATGGGGCTTTGCATCAACCGATAGTGATTGGGATGTTCGTTACATCTATATCCATCGATTAGAATGGTATCTCCAGATCGACGACAAGAAGGACAGTCAGGAAGAGATGCTTCCCAATGATATAGATCTTGCCGGATGGGAGCTGAAGAAGGCTCTGCGATTGTTCCGCAAGTCTAACCCGCCAATGTTGGAATGGCTGGGTAGCCCCATTGTCTACTCAGAGAATTTCTCAACGGCAGAGCGCCTCCGCGAATTGTCGAAGGAATATTTCAGTCCTAAGTCATGCCTCTACCATTACCTGTCAATGGCAGATGGAAATTGCAAGGACTACCTCACACGCGAACTCGTGCCGGTAAAGAAGTACTTTTATATGCTGCGTCCACTTCTTGCGTGTGATTGGATTGCAGAAAAGGGGACCATGGCGCCTACGGAGTTTGATGTCCTCCTCAATAGCCAGGTGTCTGACTCGCGCGTACGTGAAGAGATCGATGAACTGCTCCGAAGGAAATATGCCGGAGAAGAACTGAGTCAGGAACCACAGAACGTGATTCTGAGTGATTTCATCAAGAAGAAGATCGATTTCTACAAGGAATATGCAGCACAGTTTGGGGCCTTTGAACAGCCCTCTACCGAGAGGCTCAATAGGTTGTTTCTCTCGACCATCAACGAAGCATGGGGCTAGGGGCCACACCCAAGGGTGAGACCCCATCCTCCATTATCTATCTTAGAGATCGAACCGATCAAGGTTCATCACCTTGTTCCATGCGGCAACAAAGTCGCGCACAAATTTCTCCTGTGCATCATCACTTGCATATACCTCTGCAAGTGCGCGTAGTTCAGAATTTGAACCAAATACAAGGTCTGCACGAGTTCCGGTCCAACGAACAACACCGGTTTTGCGATCTACGCCTTCATAGATGCCCTGCGTGTTTGTTGTGCGCCATTCCGTTGACATGTCCAGCAGGTTCACAAAGAAGTCGTTGGTGAGACTTCCAACGCGCTTCGTTAACACGCCACGAGAAGCCCCATTCACGGTAACGTTCATGGCGCGGAGTCCACCTACAAGCACTGTCATCTCAGGCGCTGTTAGCGTAAGGAGTTGTGCTTTGTCGACGAGGAATTCCTCTGCAGCCCCCTTACAACTCGACTTGACAAAATTTCTGAAGCCATCGGCAAGGGGCTCAAGAAAACCAAAGGACTCAACGTCCGTTTGTTCTTGTGTTGCATCAGTTCTGCCTGGCGTGAACGGCACCACGATGGAATGACCGGCTGCCTTTGCTGCATCTTCAACAGCAACACATCCACCAAGAACGATGAGATCTGCCAGTGAGATCGTTGTCGTAGACCGGATCTTCTCTAATGCACTCAGAACAGCAGCAAGTTTTTGTGGTTGGTTTACTTCCCAATCCTTCTGTGGCGCAAGTCGAATACGAGCACCATTGGCTCCACCACGCATGTCCGAGCCGCGGAAGGTAGAGGCAGATGCCCATGCAGTTGTTGCGAGATCCGTTGATGAGATGCCTGAAGCACGAATGGCCGACTTCAGCTGTGCGATCTCTGCTTCTGTAACAAGCGTTTGGTTTGCAGCGGGAAGTGGATCTTGCCAGATGAGTTCCTCTGTTGGAACCTCTGGACCTAGGTATCGGACGCGTGGTCCCATATCGCGGTGTGTAAGCTTAAACCATGCACGAGAGAATGCATCGGCAAATGCCTTTGGATCGCTGTGGAACCTACGCGATATCAGCTCGTAGATTGGATCGAAGCGGAGAGAAAGATCAGCCGTTGTCATCATCGGACGATGTTTCTTTGAAGGGTCATGAGCATCCGGGATCATGTCCTGCTCTTCCACATCCTTTGCAAACCACTGCCATGCTCCTGCCGGACTCTTCCCAAGTTCCCACTCATACTTGAACAACATTTCAAAGTAGCCGTTGTCCCATGTTGTTGGGTTTGGTTTCCATGCACCTTCAATGCCACTCGTAATGGTGTCTCCGCCCTTGCCTGTGCCGAACGAGTTGCGCCATCCAAGACCCATTTCCTCCAATGGGGCACCCTCTGGTTCTCTGCCTAGATGTGACTCTGGTGCTGCACCGTGCGCCTTGCCAAAGGTGTGTCCGCCGGCCACTAGAGCAACCGTTTCTTCATCATTCATTGCCATGCGCTTGAACGTTTCGCGCACGTCCTTACCAGATGCTACTGGGTCGGGATTACCATTCGGACCTTGTGGGTTCACATAGATCAAACCCATCTGCACTGCTGCAAGGGGGCTTTCCAGTTCCCGATCACCGGTATAGCGTTTATCTCCAAGCCATTCTGCTTCTGCGCCCCAATAGATGTCCTCTTCCGGTTCCCAGATATCGGCGCGTCCGCCACCGAAGCCGAATGTGGGAAGCCCCATAGATTCAATTGCAACGTTCCCTGCAAGGATAAACAGGTCAGCCCAAGAGATCTTACGGCCATATTTCTTTTTGATTGGCCATAGCAGTCGATGTGCCTTATCGAGATTCCCGTTGTCGGGCCAGCTATTCAACGGAGCAAACCGTTGATTCCCCGTACCACCACCACCACGTCCATCGAACGTGCGATACGTGCCTGCAGAATGCCATGCCATTCTGATGAAGAGTCCACCATAGTGTCCCCAATCAGCCGGCCACCAGTCCTGCGAATCCGTCATCAGCGCACGCAGATCATTCTTCAGTGCTGCATAGTCCAGCGACTTGAATTCCTCTGCATACGAAAACCGTGCATCCATTGGGTTGGACAGCGCAGAGTGTTGTCGGAGGATATTCAGCTTCAGCTGATTAGGCCACCAATCGCGATTACCAGTGCCACGTCCAGCACCTTGTGAATGAGATCCACCATGAACCGGGCATTGTTCGGAATTCGTTCCCATTTCGTTTCTCGCTCGTTGGTATAGATGATCTGAAACTTACAACAAAGCCAACCACGGCTGGAGAACAATTGCAAGGGAGGGGAGAGTTCCGTGCCATCCCGAGCGGACCGCGTCATCCCGAGCGGAGTCGAGGGACAGGACCCATTCACCTTGGCTCATCCCCCCAGCCCCCTTCTCATCCTGAGAAGGGGGTGCCGGTGCGTCAAAGCACGGTCCTCAGCTCACCCCCGACCCCTCTCGCACGCTTCGCTCGAGAGGGGAGCCGGTTCGTATGGTGAGGTCATTATGTCATTAAGTCATTACGTCATTAAGTCATTACGTCATTTCGTCATTTCGTTAGGTCCCTCGTCGCTTCGCTCCTCGGGGTGACGCTGCACCTGGATTGTTTGCTATAGAAACGGCGGAAACAGCGACATCCCGAAGCGACGAGGGACCTAGTTTCAGCCGGGATCAGTCGTTTAGCGCTAGCGCATTCGATATCACTAAATTCACGAAGATGAGAACTTCGGCAAGTCTATGAAGGTCGCAGAAGATCATGAACCCAGAGAGACAATGACAAGTCACACAATCACAATAGAAGGAATCAACTTCTCAGACCTTGAAGGTTTCTACAACGAGATTGACCGTGTATTGACTAAGGATCTGGACTGGCAGACTGGACATAACTTCGATGCATTATTCGATTTACTTCGTGGTGGCTTTGGCGTCCACGACTACGAGGAGCCAATTACTATCATCTGGACCCATAGCGGAAAGAGTGGTCAAGATCTAGGGTGGGAAGCCACAATTAGATACCTTGAAGCAATGTTGAAAACATGCCATCCGACAGCCATCGATTCTGTGAAGGCAGACCTTGAGCTAGCCAGGCAGTGTAGGGGCAAAACCCTGTTTGATATGATTGTGCACTTTGTGAAGGAGCATAGACACATTGAGCTGCACCTGGAGTAGCGTTGGCTCATAACAATTGACGAGGTGAATGGCGGTCCCGTTCAGGATACGCGCAAATGCGACGGTCAAAGACTCGTTTATCGGAGTATATGTTTGTAGTGATAGTCATCAGAACGTCAAGCCAAAATCCTATGGTGGCGACTGCTGCTTTGCTCACTCTGAGTACGCATGAAATCACATGGATCGCAAGACAATTCGAGAGAAGTTCGTTGAGATGTATGGGCAAGAACAGTACAATAGGTTCGTCCTGACTTTGTATGACTCATTTCCGCTAAGGGACAAACTATTCTATTGGCAGGAGCAAATGCTCAATGATTTCTGTGAAGAAATCAATCTAGAAATGATTGATTACGAAAACACCTATTCGGTTTTTAATCAATGTCCACTTCATGGAGACGAACTAAATATGGAGATCGTGCCCATCGTCGATGGGAACACGTATCCTGATTTAGGGTTGTACCAAACATCGAGCAATCTGTTCCCTTTGTCAAATGTAAATGCACCCAGAGATCTCGAAAGATTCAGCTATCCGGAAGAAGTTGAAGTCTACTATTGCGAAGAATGTAGAAAGGTGCGGTTGGCCCTTCTAGCTGAACTAGTGTTAAAAAACAACTACCGGCATTGATACAACGAACGTGGTCCTCTGTAGCCTTCCTCTTCTATAGTTGACAGCTAGTACGATCTTGAGTGCTATAATTACGATGGAGGTACGATGAGGCAAAAGCAGAACGGGACATCAGTATCTTGAGTCGTTAAAGCGTCAAGCAATCAGCCGAGTCATTGAAGTCAATCAGATAGACAATTGCGTCTCACTATGAACCGGCATATGCGCCTGGTAAACGACAATGAAGAAACTGATCATCATACTTGGACTCGTTGGTCTGCTGGTACTAGCTGGACTCTATGTCAAACGAAAGTATTACGATCCAAAAAGTCGACTCGATGCCGCATTGAAAGTAGTGAGAGAGCTTGTCGATAATCGTGTGCTTAGAGATGGTGACCTGATATTTCAGACGTCGATGTCAGAGCAAAGCGCTGCCATTCAACTCGCAACAAAATCGCAGTACTCTCATTGCGGACTTGTCTACAGGAACGGCAACGAATTCTATGTGTTCGAGGCGGTTCAACCCGTTAAGAGGACACCACTTGCCAACTGGATCGCTCGGGGAAGAGATGGACAGTACGTCGTCAAGCGACTTAAGAATGCTGATGAAGTTCTAACATCTGCGACGCTATCAAGAATGAAGCAGATAGGTGACACGTTCAGCGGTAAGAACTATGACCTAACGTTCGGGTGGTCTGACGAAAGAATTTACTGTTCCGAGCTCATTTGGAAGGTCTATCAACGTGCAACAGGAGTCGAGATTGGTAGAACTGGTAGGCTTGGCGACTTCGATTTGACGAATGAAGCCGTTAGAAAGAAGACGAAAGAGCGCTACTGCCACAAGATCCCAGCAGATGAGGTCGTGATATCGCCA
>CALMZQ010000089.1 GCA_937870915.1 uncultured Ignavibacteria bacterium | reverse complement strand
ACACCTTGGACAACAAGGGGCTCCTTGCCACACAACGTAAAGGGGGGAACGTCTTTCACAACTCGCGAGCAGGCGCCGATCATTGTGTGCGCACCAATGCGACAGAACTGATGTACGCCCGTAACGCCGCCAATGATGGCATAATCTCCAACCTCTACATGTCCACCGAGTTGTACGGTATTAGCCATGATCACATTGTTACCCACTACACAGTCATGGGCAACATGAGAGTAGGCCATAAGAAGACAGTCAGAACCAACAACGGCCTTGCCGCTAGATACCGTACCACGATTAACCGTGACACATTCTCGAATAACGGTTCGATCTCCGATAATAGCCAAGGTGGGTTCGTTGCGATATTTCAGATCCTGTGGTGCCGTAGAAATAACAGCTCCCGGATGGATGCGGACGTTCTGCCCAATCCTAGCACCATTGGCAACCACAACGTGACTCATCAGGACGGAACCTTCTCCGATCTCTACATCATCCTCAACGATGGAAAATGGACCGATCTCTACGTTCTCTGCAATGTTCGCCTTTGAAGAAACAATCGCCGTAGCATGGATCATGAGGCAACTCCTCTATCTACTACGGCTGCTGAAAGTTCTGCCTCGGCTGCAAGCTTTCCATCAACGTATGCCTTACCTACAAGGTGGCAGATATTGAATCTGAATCGCGTCATCTCGAGTTCCATAACGAGTTGGTCACCCGGAGTAACCTCTTTGCGGAACTTCACATTGTTCATGCCGGTAAAGAGCACAAGCTTCTTGTCGGGATCAACACCCTTCGACATCAAGAGCAAACAACCGGTTTGCGCCATTGCTTCGAGGATCAACACACCCGGGAAAATCGGTCTGTCTGGGAAGTGGCCGGTAAACTGAGGCTCATTGAACGTAATGTTCTTTACACCTACGATGCGGTTATTCTCAGGATCATAGTCTGTTATCCTATCCACCATCAAGAATGGATAGCGATGTGGTAGCATCTTGATGATGGCGTTGATATCAAACACCACACCTTCGGTAGGTGACTTCTGGTAGCGGCGAACACTCTGTTGCTTTTCGTATTGACGACGCACTTTGCGAGCAAATTCGATATTGGCGGAGTGCCCGGGACGTGCAGCTAAGACCTGTGCACGGAGTCGGGCTCCAATCAACGCAAAGTCACCGATCATATCCAACAGTTTGTGTCGCGCGGGTTCATTCTTGAATCGAAGTTCATTGTTATTCAGTATGCCATTCGTGCCCATCACCGCATTGCCTTCTACACCCATACGCTTGAGTGTGGCCCGGAGCTCCTCATTGGACATCTCTTTGTCGACGATCACGATGGCGTTGTTGAGGTTGCCCCCTTGAATAAGACCTTGCGAGAACAACGCTTCAACCTCGTGTAGGAAACAGAAGGTTCGTGCGGGAGCGAACTCAGTGACAAACTCGGAGTCGAGATCGAAGAGCCCTGTGTGCTGACTTCCCAATGCAGGGTTCTTGTAGTCCACCATCACTGTTACCCGATACTTATCGTTCGGGAGCGCTACGATCTCTGTTCCGCGCGCTTCATCGAGATAACGGATAGGGGCTTCAACAACAAGCTCTTGACGGTCTTGAGCTTGGTCAACAAGTCCAACCTTCTGGATCATCTCCACGTAGGGCAATGAAGAACCATCACCTACAGGGGGCTCATTGTTTGACAACTCGATGATGCAATTGTCAACGCCCATGCCAACCATCGCAGCAAGAACATGTTCTACTGTGTGGATGCGGGCTTCGCCAACGGCAATGGTGGTGCCGCGAGCAATGTCTACAACATTGTCTACCAATGCCGGGACCTCGGGGGAACCAGCAAGGTCAGTGCGTATGAATCGATAGCCTGAATTCTCAGCTGCCGGACGGAATGTCATCGTCGTAAGATTGCCGGTATGCAATCCTACGCCGTCCATCGTTACTGCTTCTTTGAGTGTCTTCTGTTTGCTGGTCATGATCCGTGCGTGTTATTGCGTTCTTCGATCTCACGCTTCAGGTCGCGCAGTTCTTGCAGTGCTGTTGGTAACTGCCTGATAGCCGCCTCGATCCGGAGAGCTGTGAGATGTTCCTTGATCGGCGATCCAAAATAGATGCCGGGTTGTGTAACGTTCTTGCCTACACCGGACTGGGCGTAAATCACTACGTCGTCAGTTGTTGAGATGTGTCCAACAATACCAACTTGTCCGGCAAGACGATTGCGCTTTCCCAGAGTTGTGCTGCCCGATACGCCGGTTTGTGCTGCTATGGCTGTATGCGCGCCTATAGTAACGCCATGAGCGATGTGAACGAGGTTGTCGAGCTTTACGCCATCTTCTACAATCGTCTCTCCAACGGCGGCCCGGTCGATGGTTGTATTGGCACCAATCTCTACATTATCTCCAATGCGAACGATCCCCACTTGAGGGATCTTTACAAACGATCTGTCGGGATCCTCGAGGAATCCGAATCCATCAGAACCAAGCACAGCACCGGCATGGATGATGCAGTGTTCACCGATCACCGTGCCGGAATAACACGTCACATTGGCATGCAGTACGGTGTCGGCAGCGATCTGCGAATCCGGATACACCACAACGTTGGCTACGAGTTGGACACGTGGTCCGATACTACAGCCGGCACCGATCACACAGCCCGGACCTATGGAGGCCGATGGGTCTACCATCGCAGACGTATCGATCGTTGCCGTCTGTGCGCGAATTCCTGAAGGCATGTGTTGTGCAGGATAGAAGGCCTGCATCACAAGAACAAAGGCACGATACGGGTCCTCTACCACGATACATGCCTCCGACCGAGCATCTGCTTGATGTATCTGCTTCACAAGAATGCATGAAGCTTTCGTTACAGGCAGGAACTTCGCGTATGCATCGCTGGAGAGAAACGTGATCTCGCCCTCTGACGCATCTTCGATCCTACCAAGTCCACGAATCGCACATGCACCGTTACCAACAACAACGCCTTGAACGCGTTGGGCTAGTTCATCTACAGTGAATGTACGCTGCTGACTCATCGCGGAACGTCTTCCTTCTTGGTGGAATCTGACGGTAGTGGAAGGGGCGGAGGAAGGTTGCGAACAGGTCCACTACCAGGCATTTCACCATTGGGAGGAAGCCCGTTTGGCATAGTTCCATCCGGCATCAGCACCGGAGACCGAGCGTTGGTAGTATCAACAACAACATTTGTTGGTACGGTGGTCGCCGTGGTATCTGCAGTCCTTGTGCGCGACTTCCTCTTCCGTGGTTCTTCAACGCGTTTATTACGCGGATCAGAATCAACAACAGCCTTTTGTTTTCTCTCCAAGTCATCGGCGTCTATCCCAAGCTCCTTCATCACCTTTACGGTGATGTCATATTTGGCGTTGACGTAGACGAGTGGCTGAACACTTTTGTCCCACACGATGTCATAGCCTTCTGTTGCAGACACCTTTTGAACGGCCAGATAGATCTTATTCCACACGGCCTTGAAAAGCACCTCCGCCTGTTGGTCGTGCTCTCCCCCGGGTTCGAACTTCATGCGGGCAAACTGGTCGCGGTCTCTACGCTTTTCCTCAACCTCTTTTTCCTTGGTCTGACGTTCTTGATCGCTCCAGATCAGACGGTTCTTCCGAATCTCAAGGTCGAGCTCGTCGATATCCCGTTGGCGCTGCGCGAGTTCCGTCTTCCACTCTTCCACATAGGCGTTGAGCCTCTCTTCTGCCTGCTTATTCGGCTCGAACTGAGCACGAATAGCATCGGTGGAGACGTAGCCGATCTTCTGACCCTTTGCGGTAAACGCAATCAGGAACAGTCCGATGGTGATGGATGTGATGATCCACTTTGACATTGATGTTTTCCCAGTGTACAAGAGCGGATCAACGCTCATAGGCCTTTTTTCCTGATCACACCAAGTTTGCCGTGCACGATCTCCACTTCGAGACCACGCTCCTGCATGAATTCCTTATACGCCTGATCAGCCCCATCCCATTGTATGCTTGTTGCATCGCAGTCGTCAAGGACCATGATGCCTCCCGGACTCAGCACTTCGTACAACTCCGGCAGGCCCTTCTTCATCGGACGGTAGAGATCCACATCGAAAAGAACAAAGGAGAGGGGGCCAAGGGTTCTGAGATCGAACTTGTTCACGTCTGCCTGTGTAGACGTTACACGAGTGATCCCGTTGTCCTGCATGATCGTATCATACCAGCTCTTTTTGATCCCGCGGAATCCCGTGAACAAATCCTTGGTCTTCCCTCGATTATCAACCTCATACTTAATGTCATCAGCAACGAATCCATTGAACGTATCAACAGACCGATATGGCTTTTCGATGCCACGGGCATCCATGTACTTGTTGAGGTAAACCGTTGTGGCACCCATGAAACACCCAACTTCGGCGATCGACCCCGGTACGTTCCGTGTTTCCTCTATGCACGCACAGAGGAAACCCAACTGTGGCGGATTGAAGTAATACGCATACTTCGGAAAGAAGTAGCGCCTCAACGGCGAGTTGAACTGGATCGAACGGATGATATTCGCGAGTCGGGCATCCATCAGTTATTTCCGCGCTTCATCTTGTCGAGCACTTTGTACGTGATGTCTGCCTTATCCTCATGATAGAGAACAAGTCCGGCAACCTTATCAAGGACAAGATTGAGCTTCTCTTCCTTAGCAACGGCCGCGATGGCATCGTTCACCTTTACACGAATCGGCTGAAGGAGTGACTCGCGCATGCGAGCGATCTCGCCAGTGTTGCCGAGCTTTTCTTCTTGGTATTGCAAGAAGCGCGTGCGAAGTGCATTGAGCGACTCTTCTTCCTTACGCTTACCGTCCGCCGTCATCATGGCTTCTTGTTTGCGG
>CALMZQ010000088.1 GCA_937870915.1 uncultured Ignavibacteria bacterium | reverse complement strand
GAACGAGGGTTGCAACTCAAGGTCTATGACGCCTATCGCCCCCTGAGTATTCAACGGCTGATGTGGAGTATCGTGCCTGATGAACGATATGTGGCCGACCCGGCAAAGGGATCGAGACATAATCGAGGGTGTGCACTTGATCTCACATTATGCGATAGTACAGGCAAGGAACTGGACATGGGTACCGGTTACGACGAGTTCACAGAGAGAGCCGCAGCTACGTATATGGACCTGCCTGAGAAGGTTTTGGCACACCGACAACTCCTTCAGAGGATCATGTCCGATGCCGGTTTTGACGTCCTGCCGAGTGAGTGGTGGCATTTTGATCTGCGTGGGTGGGAGCGATTCGCGATTTTGAATGAATGATCATGCTCCGTCGCTCCATATGTGCCCTTGTTCTCCTCATCCTCGCCATGCCGATGATTGCTCAAGACTCACACTATTGGACCAATCAATACGGCACGGAGTCGTGGCTCCTAGGAGGAGCAGTTGTTGGTTCACGCACTGACCTTGCATCAACGTTCTATAACCCTGCGTCGCTCGCCTTCTATCCCGATACAACTGCACTTCAAACAGCCATTTCTTTTAACTGGTCGAGAACCGGCATCGAAGCAAAAGACTTGGATCTTGAATTGCGCTCGGGTTCTGCTGCGCCCCTTCCCACACTGGTATCGGTGAACCTGCCGATCAAGTTCTTTGGATCGCATGCACTTCAACTCTCGTTTCTCAAACGCACAAACGTGCGGCTGAATCTTAATGGAATGGCGTATACGACTGCCGGTGCAGATACCAACTTTGTTGTCACCGGGTCGATCATCCGCGAGTTGTCCGATTCTTGGTTCGGCATCACCTGGTCCAGGGCTTTTAGTAAAAAGCATGCCGTGGGTATCACGGGATACTTCTCGGCCGTTGCCTCCACATATTCATCTGTTCTCACTACCGGCACATCCGGCAATGGCATCACCGGCGCTTCGAGCAGTACGGACTATCAGACGTTCGACAACATTCGATTCCTTGCAAAGGCTGGTTATTTCTACGAAGCGCGCCCGATCAGTTTAGGTCTGGCCATTACCACTCCAAGTTTGAAGTTGTTCAATACCTTCGGTGAGGTTCGTAGCTCGCAAACCACCGTGGTGAACGACTCTGTCATCACCCTCTATGGCAACAAACAGACCGGACTTGACGCGGAGTACAGAACGCCCCTTTCCATTGCAATTGGTGCCACATGGTATGCACCCAAAACAACGGTGTTCGTCACTGTTGAGTGGTTTGATGGCTTGGAAGCCTATACTCCGCTGCAACCAGAACCATTCACAGGCACAATACCTGCTACCACAGTCATCTATGGCACAACAGTAAAGCGATATGGCATTGCTAATGTTGGTGTGGCCGCGAGGCAGATGATGTCTGAGACTACGTCTATGTACGTTTCGCTCATTCGCGATGGATCGTCACTAAAGGCAGCAGATGCTGCAGACGATGCCGTTGTGAACTACGATCTCTATCATGCAACTCTTGGCTGGCAATTCACGATCGACAAAACTGTGGTCACAGCAGGTGGTATTGTTGGAGGGGGCTTTGTGGACAATGCATCCACCTCGTCACTCGATCAGTTCGTTGGCCTCTTAAGTGGTGTAAAGATCAGTCGCTACTTCCTACGCATTGGCGCTCTTATTGGTATCGTTGCTCGGTTCTAATGCATTTGTCAGTGTGCATATTATGTGCCCTTATGCTGAACGCCGTATCGTCCGGTGCTCAGCCCGATACAACATCCGCTCCGTTATCTACTGCCATCGATCCTGTTCGACTTGGCGTAGTTGCAGGTATCACGGCTACTGGATTTGTAGTTGGGCATGCCTTGGTCAATGACTTCTGGTGGAAGGGTGAAAAGGTTCCCTTTCACGTGAACACAGCAACTGACTACACCTATGCGCTAAACGCTGATAAGCTTGGGCATATGACGTTTTCATACGCAGCCTCAACGATCTATAGCGATCTCTTCCGTTGGTGTGGCATGGACTCAACAACCGCCGCTTGGTCGGGGTTTGGTGTTGCAATGACCTATCAAACCTATGTTGAGGTTCGCGATGGCTTTTCTGCCGGTTATGGCTTCTCATGGGGCGATATCGCCGCGAATACTGTCGGCGCTTCACTTCCTGTAGCGCAGAGATATGTACCGGCCTTGCGTAGCATCGACCTTCAACTCTCGTTTTGGCCATCGAACGAGTTTCGAAGCAATCAATACAACGCAATCATCGATGACTACACATCTACAACACACTGGCTCACACTTAACGCCTACGATGTTGCACCTGCACAGTGGCAATCATGGTTTCCGCCGTGGCTCGGGCTTGCTATCGGACACAGCGTTCAGAACCTTGATGGTAATGGTGGCGGTCAACACGTTGTCTATCTCTCTCTGGATTGGCAACTGCACCGTATACCTAACCTCGCCCCTTGGCTAAGAGATGTGCTTCGAGTACTTCACCTCTACCATTTGCCAGCACCCGCAGTGCGGATTCTGCCGAATGTGGTGTGGTATGGTCTCAGATTTTAATGACGGTATGACGGGTATGACGGATATGACGGCAAGGCTAGTTCTCCGCTATGACGACTACGAGGTCTTCTTCGGAGAAGGAGAGGGTTTCGGACTTTGGAATGTTGAGACGTACTGCCCATTCACCATTGACCTTGCACTTGAGGCCAATAGCGATTTCACTACGTTGTGTTGCAGCATAGACAAGAGTTGCCATAGAGTATTGCGTTGATTCAGCGATATACTCAGTGATCGGTTTTAGATAGAGCTCACTGCCCGCTGCATCAAAGAGGTCACGGAACACAGCATGCAGGTCTTGGTTCTCAGCTATCTGTGTAAGTAGGAGTGAGATGATTGTATTGCTAATAATGAAGTCATTTAACCCGTCTGTAGACGCCAAGGAACGATTTCGTTCATCAAGCATCTCTGTAACGATATTGACAGAATGGGCTCCTGCCGTTATATCACGTAAATGTATGAGCGTCATGATCGTTCTAGCATCTGCGTGTTGAACATCAAGAGAAGTATCTGCGAGAACAATCACACTATTGAACGATGCAACATTAAGACTATCGAGTACATCTCGCGACGTCGTACGGGCCTGAATGAACGACGGGCGTGAATGTTGCACACTGTTCTGAATTGTAGCTACATCTGCTGATCTATCAATGTGATCCACTACCACGATCTCAGTCCCATCGATCACATATTCATCAAGCTCGCGTATGATGAAGCGCCCTCTTTCATTCCACCCCAGTACAAGGATCCTTTCTACTGCACGCGCGCGCTGTATGCCGGTTGCTACCTGATGCGTTTGGACGTGCGCTGGAGCATCTCGTAGAACGATCGTATCGTCATCCGCGCTCAGAGCAATGATCGAATCGCCTTCCGCGATCACTGAATCCAAGGGCGGGTTCAGTTTCAGTTGTCCATTTGCATACTTCAATCCTACGAGACAGGACTCTTCGTACCAGAGTAGTGATTCGGCAAATGTTTTGCCTACAAGCTTCGGTTCGTTATGGACATAGAGCTCGTCGCCGTCAAAGTCCAGCAACTCTGCGTAGACCAATGAAAGTCCGGGCTGGCGACATGTCTGTGTGATGATCTGCGAGATCATCACCTCGCTCGGAATGATGTTGGCACGTCCGCCAGTAACGAGTTCGGCCACACGTACATTAGCTTCCGAGCGCATTGTTGCTACAACTGCGGCCTTCGAATGAGCACTATCTAGTCGTTGTAATGCCAGCAGCGTCTTCACCGTGTAGGCATCACCCACTTCTGGGTCCTCCGTTTGAGGGTCGAGGATAATGATGCTTTTTGCCAATGACGGTCGAACTATGGCCAGGTCCGACACATCGATCGGCGAGCCGGATCGGCACACAATCCGTGTTGTTTTCGTGTCTGCAATACGTGCACGGATGGCGTCTTCCATATCCACCTTATCCATGTCGGCCAATATCACAACACATGCCCCCTTCACGTTTTCATTTGCAACAATGAGCTCATGAAGAACGGAGAACACTTGATCTCCCCAGCCAAGGACGAGCGTGTGGTCCGTCTCTACAACAATGGACTTGCCCTTCCGTAGCGTCTGCACGGCGTCAGCAAAGCCGTTGGCGAGGATACCTACAAGCAACGACAGAATGAATATCCCTCCAAGGCTGGCAACTAACATTAACAGCCGATAGGTCCATACTCCGTCCTGATACGGAACCCCCGATGGGTCGAATGTATAGGTAAAGATGGTCCAGATCGAGTCCCATAACGTTGCACCTTCTCCCGGTGACACACCGATCACAACCATCGCGATCGTAATGACTCCGATCAGCACCAACATAGCCACACCAAGAACAAGGAGCAGAGCCCACGTTCCCCGCGCAAAGAGGTTATCGATGTGATAGCGAATTTGCTCGATCATGCCTCAGATTCACCTGCTGAAACACTCGAAGCGGTTGTTGATGGCGTGGTACTCGGTACCTGTCCGGGCTTTGCCACAGTCTGCTTTGCGATCTTTTGTAGTGCTTTCTTTAGGCGTAGTTGGGTTTCCTTCACTTTGTCCCCTTCAACAACCTCACGCTTAAGTACATCATTCACGAGGATATCAAGAATCTGTTCTTGTTCAACCTTGAGCTCTGGAAAGAGGCGGCGGAGTTCTTTGCGAACTACCGCAACAGCAGGATCACTCATCAGAATCTGAGCGATGGTAAACTTATTAACAAGTTGCGCTTGTTGGTGGAAGACATCCATGGCATCTGAGCTCAGACCTTCTCTACAAAGCAAGAATATCCTGTTCAGATCATCGTCGTTCTTAAGGTTCACAGAGGTAAGATTAAAGGACGACACCTCTTCAAAGTCAATTGGTTGACCAAACTTGATACGATACAGACGCCAATCGATGGCATTAGTAAGAACCACCCACTCAATCCCCTGATTTGCGCCATAATTAACTGCCTGTCGAAGATGGGAATCATTCAAAGCAACACCGGCGGACTTCACTTCGATCAAGTAGCGGATTTTGTTGTCGATCTTCACTGCGAGATCACAATAGGTTCCTCGTATTTGCTGCTCACTAGTGAGTTCGAGGTACTTATCAAAGCCAAATGAATCTGCGAGGATGTCCTTCACGAGCGTTACTGTATCAGCTTCGGATACGTCCCGTGTCTTTTGAAGTACTGCAACAGCCTGAAACACTTTCACTGTTGCGCCAAGGCGATCTAAAACTTTCTTTGGGATCTTCATACCCTCTACCCTCATTGAAATCTATGAAACGAATATGCTTGGTCGTAAAAGTACATATCTATCTCGAAAGGCAATGACTAAGAGACGAAATGACTCAATGACGTAATGACTCAATGACGTAATGACGTAGTGACGTAGTGACGTAGTGACAACATGACCTGGTCACGGGCATGACGTCACATTAGTCATAACGTCATATTAGTCATAACGTCATATATGTCATAACGTCATATCAGTCATTACGTCATTGAGTCATTACGTCATTTCTTCTCCCCATATACCGTAACGCTAATGATGCCCTGACCCCTTGCATTCATGTTGGCGATCTCGTCCGGTGTTAGATACGCCGAGAGAATGTCGTCCGGCAGTAGAACGGGGCGGGCCTTCTGTACAGTAATGTTGCTAAAACCAGCTTCTTGAAGTAGGTGGAGGTATTCGCTTTCTTGTATGGCTCCCGAAACGCACCCAGCGTACATTTCTGCGTCTTTGCGAAGGGGTTCCGGTAGTTCACCGCGGAGAACAATGTCGCTTACACTGAAGTGTCCACCCGGTTTTAGGATGCGAAACATCTCTGTGAAGGCACGTTGTTTATCAGGAACCAAATTGAGAACGCAGTTACTGATAATGACGTCAGCGCTGTTTGCTGCGATCGGTATGTTTTCGATATCACCGTGTCGGAATTCAACGTTATTGAAGCCGAGTTTATCGGCGTTTTCGCGAGCCTTTGCAATCATCTCCGGCGTCATATCAATTCCGATCACCTTGCCAGTGTTTCCCGTTATTGCTCGTGCCACAAAGGCGTCATTACCGGCACCCGAACCAAGGTCAACTACAGTTTGACCTTCATGGATCTGAGCGAATTCCGTTGGAACTCCGCATCCGAGCGCAAGATCCGCGTCGGCTACATATCCGTTGAGCTTTGTGTAGTCCTCGGCAAAGATGGTATAGTCCACAGTTGAACAGCCCCCTGCACCACAACACGAAGAAGCATTCTGCTCGTGGGACTGCTGGGCAATCTCGCCATATTTCGTGCGAACAAGTTCTTTGAGGTCTGTCGGAGTTTCCATTGCGGTTCTTTCAGTTGCGTGGACGTGTCACTGAGACAAACATACGGGTTGAGTGTCGCTGACTTCGTGACGTGGTCACATAACAATCATGGATCGATCCTGCGTGCGAAACACTGCACCACGGAACTGATGCCATTATGTAGTGCTCCTTCGTGAATCTCGCGTTCGCGTTCGTGGCAGAACTCAAACTCCATACCTGTTAGCTCGCTTCGTAACAATGTTTCTGACATCATCAACTCGGCAAACGGTGGGCCGCCTGTGTGATGTTGTAGCTGATCGGGAGTATATGCTTCGAGCAGAAACACGCCTCCCTTTCGCAGCGCTCTCGACACCTGACTATGGATCTTGACGCGCAGTGGTGGTGGTACGTGACAGAAGATCGAGACGATCGCATCCCATTGTCCCGTTCCAAGATCGAACTCAGCTAGATCTGCCACTACTGTCTTGATCTCTACACCGCGTTCCAACGCAAGTTGCTGTGCTTTTTCGAGACCAATAACAGATGCATCAACGCTTGTAACAGAATGACCTCGTTCAGCCAGGAAGACACCGTTACGCCCCTCACCGTCAGCGAGGCAGAGAATCTTCGACCCACGGAGTAGTTGTGGTTCTTGTTCTCGGAGTACATCATTCGGCTCTGTTCCATATACGTACTCGCTTGTACTGTACCGTAGGTTCCATTGATCTTTCATGGCGTTAAACTAGGTACGAAGCGGTTGTTACTCACAATGTGAATCCAGGCAGGCTTGGTCTGGGCCTTCCGTGATCTCACCACGATCATTCACTTCGAGTTTGCAACAGGCAAGGACTTGATCGCGAAGTTTAGCCCGGCCTCTCTGAACGCGGGATTTCACACCCGATACAGAGATATTGAGTTCCTCGGCGATTGCACGCATCGGGATCCCATCAATCTCACTCCGACGTATCGCAGTGCGATAGGGCTCGTCTAGGTCATCAATCATCGATGTAAGACAAGATGCAAGGTTATGGAGATCCTGCGGGGTGGGAGTGTCCTCGGGCTCTTCGACCGATACAACGTCATGAAGCCGCACGCGATGATGGTCGCGTACGGCATTCATGGTAATCTGAAACAGCCATGGCAGGAGCATCGATTCGTCACGAAGTGTAGACCTCTTGGCCCAAGCCTTTACGAGTGCATCATGGACGATATCCTCGGCAGCCACATCGTTGTGAACCTTGCTTCGAACAAATCGAACCAGACGGGTTCGATACTCTTGCCAATTGTGTTCTACTTGCTGCATGTGCACGTACAGTTACAGGTGCAGGACTCACACGTACATGTGGTGCAGCAATCTGATGAAGTAGCCATGATCAAACTCCGTATAGGAATGAAAAATACTGCTTGTATGGAGTAAGACGGTAGGGGGCGGAAAAGGACGCAACATTGCTGAATGAACATCGAACGGCCTTGACTACATTAGAGCCATGGGGAACTGGGGCAAACGTCAACTTCTCGCTCTTGTTGTGTTCATCGCAGCGTTTTCAACCGTTGCTGCACAGCGTGGGGGGCGTATTGTACTGCAAGAATGGTATCCGTCAAAGCCGGCAGACAGCGCCATGATGAGCTGGACCTTGCGCCAGGGCACAACAATGACCACCCCTCGCATTTCGAGGTCCCCACGAGGGATACGCCTTCTCGGTCCCTATGGGGCTGCAGATGCATTGCGCTTGACGCTCAAGGGGCTACCCCGACACTCCTTGGTACGTATCGAACTTGGATGGCATATCATCGGCCCGTGGCAGGGCACAGAAGCTAATGACCGGTTCATGGTGATGGCAGACGGAAGAAATATGGTTGATGCAACGTTCTCCAACACAGCATCAACACAAACTTGGCCAGATGCTACAAATGCCAGACAACTGCCTCCTCGAACGCGAACACGCAACAGCAACATGCTTGGTTATCCGTGTACGTATGCTATTGACTATTCGGGACCAATGGACGCAACGTATGAGACCATTAACACGGTTTCGCACTCGTCTTCATCCCTCACGATAGACATCACCTCCTTGCTTGCCTATGTGAAGCTTGATTCGTGCGAGAAGTTATGGGGCATAGATCATGTGGTGATCTCCGTCTTAGATGCCTATACTGAAAGTGAACTCCCCACTCGCCCCTTGTTGCGTCAAGCAGTCGATGCCGTTTCTTATACAGACGGCGACGTAAGAGAGATAGCCGAATTCGTTCAGGATGGCGATTTCCCCGGATTGATCTCTACGTCTGCTCTAGCCAAAGATCTTCATGTGACCTACCTCAACAGTGAGTGCCACTCCTGCGGTGATGTATGCCTGATGTATCACTATCGGCTCTACACTGACGGATGGATGAGTGTGTGGTCCAACCGGGCAGCACGCGGGAAGGCAACGTTTTCCATGATTCTTACCCAGGAAGAACTAGATACGATGTCCATGTTGTTGGCTGATTGTGCCCAGGAGCCCCTTACACCTGCATATCACGACTCTACCTATGAAGCCGAACACCCAGATCTTACGCACTGCGAACTCGTGATCGTTGTGAATGACAAAGAAGCCAAAACCGAAGTTTTTGCAGGTGAGCCCCCCACAATACGCCGCATGATGAACTATGCCCTCGCCATCTTGGAGAGAAGGGGCTGGAGTCCGATCCCGAAGTGACGTCGGGCATTACCTCGGGCTTAAGCCCGAGGACAGCCCGAGGACAGCCCGAGGTTAGTGCTACTCGACCGGGATGTAGTAGTCCACCACTCCACCACCACTCTCAGCGCTAAATCTTTCATCGTATCGTTCAAAGTCCGGAGCATCTCGTTTGATGAGCCCCGTAGATGGGAAGTGTTCTCTCCACACCGTATCAATGAACTGGGGGAAACCGACTATGGGGCCGTCGTACGTGAACATCGCATATCGTCCGGCCGGCACAGAAACTGTTGTGATCCCATCTATAGAGGGGGCTGAGGGGTCCACAGCAATTCCCACCATGTAGACAAAACCGCAATTGGGTCCATCACCTTCGATCATGTCAATACATGCGCCATAAAGCGCACGTGGGTTGTGACCCGGTAAGGCAAAGAGACGCGGCACAGATTCATTCCATAACTGGGATATCTGATGTCGCGTTTTTGCTTTGAATGTGCGGGCAATACCACGTAATGTGAATGCTTCGAGTTCAACGATTGTTGCCGTCATGGCATTAGGTCATGAATGGTTGATCGTAACAGCTCTGCAACAGGCATACCACCCTTCCCAACAACAACAGTCCTTGCGTTAGGAAATGTTGCTTGAAAGGCTTTAAGTCCGCGCAGGTGATGAGTGTTTCCGCTTTTCACTTCGATACCAAGTATTCTGTCTCCGCGTTTAAGTACAAAGTCAACTTCGTCATCTCCTTGCCTCCACCATTGCAATTCAGAGCTCGACCCTTCAACGATACATCGCAGATGTGTTCCTACTGCGCTCTCAACGCACTGACCTCGCATTGTTTCGTTCATTGAACGTGACCACCCAACGCCCATTGCCGTTGGTACGGCATTAGCAAAGGCGAGGAGCTTGGGACTGGATCGTCTTTGCCTGACCATGTTGCCAGAGAACTTGGAGATTCCACACAAGAGCCCGGCATCTTCCAAGAGTGAAAGGTAGTGGGCAATGGTGGTAGTGTTTCCAGCATCGTGCAGGGTTCCAATGAGCTTCGTATACGTTACTTCTCGAGTTGTCATGCGAGAGGCGATCTCCACGAGTTGTCTCAGGAGGTATGGCTTGTCGATGCGGTTCATTTGCAGCACATCGCGGCTGATAATGGGCTCGATGATCGATGAGCGCACATACTCCGTCCATCTATCTGCATCGTGTACAATGTCTGCCGGCCCGGGATAGCCCCCATAGATCAGATACGTATCGAGGTCCCATGAGAAGGCGCGTTCCATCTCCGAGAAAGCCCATGGCATCATGCGAATGCGTTCGAATCGTCCGGCGAGACTTTCGGTAAGCCCCCTATGAATGAATGTTGTTGACGAACCCGTGAGGATCACCCGGATGTCTCGGCCTTCAAAGGTGTCTTGATCCCAGAACTTCTTAACGCATTCACTCCATTGAGGAATCTTTTGAACCTCATCAATGACAAGAATAACCGGCCCTGTATCGTACGCCTCTCGAGCAGATCTCCACACTTGCTCTAGCCATTCCGTCGGGTTTGTGAGTGCTCCATCTGCAATCTCGTATATCACAGGAACCTGTACCCCAATAAGGGCCTGTCGGACCACGGTTGACTTTCCGATTTGCCGCGGTCCGGTGATGGCATGGATGAATCTTCTAGGCTCATTGAGCCTTTTCCGAAGAATATCAACCTCTTTACGCTCAAACACTTAGTCGTCCATGTACAATTAACTCAATGCATTGAGTAAATTAACTCAATACATTGAGTAAATCAAGGAACAACATCATATCGATAGTTCAGTACCGACTCATCAAGTACCGAAGCCGGCGTGTTCTTTCCGTTTGATTTGAAGGAGAATGGCTCCATCACATCATTGAGATTTGAGCCATGTGGCCCACCGGTTGTGGGCGCATAGGTCTTACCG
The DNA here is from genome assembly GCA_937870915.1 of uncultured Ignavibacteria bacterium. Lineage (GTDB taxonomy): Bacteria > Bacteroidota > Ignavibacteria > Kapaibacteriales > Kapaibacteriaceae > UBA10438. The sequence continues at coordinate 52,964 of CALMZQ010000088.1, read as the reverse complement.
TGACGTTTCATCCAGGCCGACCAGAGTCTGTCGATGTTCGCATGGTGGATCCAGAAGCATGGGTCGTTCGGAGACGTAGACTGCGTCATGTTTCCCGCAATCAAACCGCCGTTGTAAGGTATCACGCCCCCTACCCAAATGTGGACCACGTTATGCATCTGACTTCGACGAAGGGCCGTGGGGATCACGTCCATGATACCATCATCACACTCTTCACCCGCCGTACCGCGCCATCCTTCAAGGGAGTTGCGGAAACTGATTGCTGTGTCTACTGAGCTGTCCCACGGCGCGGAGTCATATGTGGCTATACCGAGAGTATTCTCGATCTCTGCAGCCGATGGAAGCACCACCGTGCTATCCTTGAAGATTGTGAAGCCCCGTACCAAATATGGCACGGGGTTAGGATTGTTATCGGCATCATCAAAGAGGGAGTCGATATCACCTGTATCGAAGATTCGCACTACAAACGAGTCCTTTTGAAAGGGGCCTGTGGTAACGGCATACCCCTGTGTTGGATCTCCGTCTCCCCCCATAAAGTCAGGCGTAAAAATGGTGCCTACACTACTAGGATCTATCCAGTCCCAATAAGGAATGGCGATGTCCTTGCCAGACACCTCTTTTAACGCCTGTTCGAATAGATCAAGGTAGACGCGGTGCCACGGTAGGAAGGCCGGGTTCATGTGGGCAGGATACATTCCTTCGAGACCGTGTCCCGAGCCTGATGTGCAATAGAAGGCCTTCAGGTGCCAGTACACAAACTGGTCGTAGTAGTTCATTGATGCATCATAGGGCGAAGGTGTTGCCTTCAACTTCTTCAGTGCAGATACAAAGTCTGCTTTCTCCTGTGCACTCAATGCCAATACGTTCTTCCGCACACGAACGGTCTGTTCTGTTGCTGGGTCTGTGGTAGAGCAGCCGATTACAAGGCTACAAACTGCAATGGCTATGGCGATCCCGTAGCGATAGGTCATGCTCACACTTTCTAATTGTTTTCTGAATCTACTGCAATCTTCGGCTCAGTCTCCTATGTTTGTCCCACCCGAGGGGTTCGGGAAATCTACGCATGTATTCAAGGGGCTCCTGCCATGTCCGTCCGCTCTATCCTTGTTGGTGTGGTCTTCACACTTACATCACTCACTGTTCTCTCTGCGCAAGAAGAGCTTGTTCAACCGGAAGAGGTCCATGCCGTAGATGGTGTTGTCACTGATACGCTTACGCTGGCGATATCGCCGATCACGGTAGCCGGGAAGACGCTAACGTCCCGACTCTATAACGGTACATCGCCGGGGCCAACATACAGGTTGCATCGCGGCGAACTTCTTCGGGTTCTGCTGAAGAACCAATTGCCCCCTAACCCAGATCAGGATAGTGCAGACCAAGGGAACTTCCCACAGCGACTGAACACCACCAATCTCCATACACATGGTTTGAATGTGTCTCCATCCGACAGTTCTGACAATGTGCTGTTGGAGATCCTTCCTGGTACAGACTTCCAGTTTCACATCCAACTTCCTACAGATCATGCAGCGGGTACGTATTGGTATCATCCGCATCACCATACGTCAACCTATGGTCAGGTTGTGAGTGGCTTAGCTGGCACGATCATCGTTGAGGATGTGAATGATCCTCTCGTAACAGACCCGGCTCTTCTGGCAATCGAAGACCGCATCTTTGTGTTCTCGCTCTTCCAGTACGATACGGCAACAAACACACTTCCGTATCCGGTCCGGAATACGAGTGCCGCTACAGCATTCAGTCCATACGGAACTGTAACAGACACACCCGTACTCGTCAATGGAATGCTCAATCCAAAGGTCACCTTCCGTCCGGGCGAGATCCAACGCTGGCGGATGATCAATGCAACGTACGAGATGAACATCGACGTTAGCTTTATGAAAATCGTTGAAGGAGACACAACGCAGGTAGCCCATCAGGCCATTGCTAATGATGGTCTCTATTTCAACGCAATGAGGACTTCGTCGCATGAGATCATTCCAACAGGTGCACGCTTGGACTTCCTCGTTACGGCCCCGTCCGAACCGGGAGAATACGTGATGCAGGTGCTCACGCGTGATCGGCAACTTGTTGCACAACCCGATCCGCAGTTCATCACCATCGTTGTAGCCGGAGACCCAATTGTACCGACGATGTCCATGCCTACCCGACTACCGATCCCGATGGCGCAGGGCGACATTCGCGATGATGAGATCACTGGAAGTCGTACCATTGTTTTCAACGTTGGAGACTTTGCAAACCTTGCCACGGACCCAACGGTTGTTTCGCGCTCATTCACAATCGACAACGCACCGTTCGATCACAACGTTGTGAACATTACGTTGCAATCCGGTGCCGTAGAAGAATGGACCATCATCAACAACAGCACAGACTTCCATCCCTTCCATATTCACGTGAATGAGTTTCAGGCCATTGAGAAGAATGGTGTAAAGTTCGATCCGCCCATCTGGTGGGATGTGATGCTACTCGATACGATGAGCACCTATAAGATTCGGCATCGTTTTGGTCCGGCTAGTGGCAAGACCGTTATGCATTGCCACTACCTTCCGCACGAGGATTGGGGCATGATGAATCTCATCGACATTCTTCCGAAGTCTACGAGTATCGATGAAGCACCATGGACAACGCCGGTTGCCTTCCCCAATCCCGTTGTTGGCAGAATTGATCAGGTGAACGTGAACATCCCTGAATTCCTCTCGGGTAGAACGCTGAACATTTCATTGCACAACGTAGAAGGAAATCTTGTTACATCGCAGACTATTGATCCTTCGCTGAAACGTCAAGTATCAATCGACGTGTCAACACTTCCTGCCGGGACGTATTACCTCCTCGTGAATGATGGGGGCGTATACCGCGAGTCCGACATGATCGTGCTTGTTCGTTGATGACGCGATTCATTCTCGTTGCATGCCTACTTGCAGGTCTCTGCATTTCCAATACATACGCACAGCGGGCGGTAGGTTCACTGCCGCCCGTTTTATCTGCGGATAGCATATCCGTAGATATCGTGAAACGGTCGTATGATCAGCCCCTTATCGTGATACGGTTCTTAGGGTCGCTGTGCAGTCACTGCATGCAGCAACTCGTAACCCTGAATGAGAAAGCGCTAACGTTCACAGACCTGAACACCCGCATCATAGCCTTCTCGAACAACCCGCCTTCTAAGTGTGCCGAGGTTATGCACGACTATCACATCGACACGTCGGTCATAGATATCTGCAGTGACACGGACAACGCTTGTTCCCGAGCTCTCGGCACCACCATCGCAGAGAAGGATGGCTCCACTACCGATCTACATGCATTTCTTATTCTTGATAAGGGGCAAGTAGTGCTCGAATACTACTCTGCCACCCCACTCATGAGCTTTGCATCCGTGATAGATGTTTTGAAGAGAATTCGTCGGTGAAGTCCGTTCAAGTGAATGGAATGAGAAGTGTCCAAATGAATGTCCAAAGTACTGTCCAAATGATTGTCCATAATAGACGTTAATACATATATTGCAATTAGTTACGTTTAGATATATATTGTCCTTATGAGTGTCCAGATAGTGTTCCCAACTCCGTATTTCCCAGAAGATGGTTCGATCAGCCCTCTTCTAGAAAAAGCATCCGATGTGATCGTCAAGTCACATGGATTAGCTGGTATAGTTCCCTCAGGGTTAAAGGAATCGTTGGCATTGCTTCTGCGAGCGATGAATTCGTACTACACGAACCGGATCGAGGGTCAGCACACTACGCCATACGATATCGAGCGCGCAATGAAGAGCGACTATTCGGGCGATAAGAGAGTAGCACAACTTCAGCGTTTGGCCATTGCTCACATGGATGTAGAGCGCATGCTTGAAGAGGAAAGTAGGGGGCTTGCGATCTCGGATCTCTATAGCCCAAGTATTGTCCAGAAAATCCACGGCGCACTCTACGCTAGGCTCGAACCAGAAGATAGGGTCACTACAGACGGCGCTCACATTGAACCTGGAGCCTTTAGGGATGTCACTGTTTACGTCGGCATTCATATATCACCTGATTCTCAAGAGATCAGGGATCAGCTCAATCGGTGGTCTGAGATGTACAGGCAACAGAGTGGTTCCGAGCGGTCACTGATTGCTGCTCTTTGCTCCCACCACAGGTTGGCGTGGATCCATCCATTCCGAGATGGGAATGGTCGTGTAGCTCGACTTCACATGCATTCTCTTCTTCACACGCTTGGCCTCACGAATGGACTCTGGACGCCTGTCAGAGGCTTTGCCCGTGACGTCCGACTGTATTATGCCAGACTTGCAAGTGCAGATGAACCCCGAATGAATGATCTCGATGGTCGTGGTAACCTTTCTCAGAAGGGGCTCGTTCAATGGGCGAATTATGTGCTCGATACGAGTCTAGATCAGATTGCATTTGTTGACCGTTTGCTTCAGCTGGCCAACCTTCGCGATAACCTTAGCCTGCTCCTACGTTCACTCGAAGCACGACCATGGCAGATGGGGTCCGAACGGTCTGTGATTCGGATCGATGCACTCGAGCCCCTTTTGTTCTCTATGTATACTGGTGAAGTTGAACGAGCTCGCTTTATCAGCATGATCGGACTTCCAACTAGAACGTCACGGCGGATCTTGGCTTCTCTCCTAGACTACGGTCTACTGACCGCAACGACCCACAGGGGTCCGGTACGCTTTGCTCTTCCATTTTCCGCACTCAGCATACTATTCCCTCGGCTGTGGCCGGAGGCTGATTTTGACGGTAGCTGAGGTCACTCCGTTACCAGATCCTGGCGGACTCCGGAAACGCTGAGTTTGCGGAGAAGTGATCGCTTCTTTGAGTGGTGCTCTGCCATGCGGTGGAGAATATCGCTGAGGAACTGTACAGTATCAACGATGTATGGCCCCTTGTTCAGCATTACACATTCCGCACGTACTGACATCGCAGCATCACTTACCTCTGCGCGAGACGGTATTCCCTTTTGTGCCATGCCCTCGAGGACCTGTGTTGCCCAGATCACTGGCACATGTGCTGCTTCGCACAGCCACAGGATCTCTTCTTGCACTTCTGCAAGACGTTCAAAGCCGATCTCTACTGCGAGATCTCCACGGGCAACCATGATACCGAATGGTGGATGACGTAGGCCTTCAAAGAGGATCTGGGGGAGATGTTCGAATCCGTCTTGGGTTTCGATCTTAGCCACCACACCACGATCCGTAAGACCAAGTCTTTCCATTTGGTTGAAGAGTGAAGCAATATCACGTGCTGATCGCACGAAGCTCATGCCGATGATATCAGCAAGGTGACCTAGTTGTTCAAGGTGTTGCACGTCATCGTTGGTAAGTGCATCCACCTGCATCGGTGTATCTGGAAGATTGATCCCTTTTTCAGCACGTAGCCAAGCGCCGCCATGTTTGGTTCGTATGATCTCTACTGCAAATCCATCATCGTAAACCTCGATCACACGAGAAGAAACCTTGCCGTCATTAATCCACAAAGGATCTCCAACACGTACTGCATCGAAGACGGCCTCCGGTTCGCAAGAGAGGAGAATGGTCTCTTCTGATGGGCTCCGCAGATCACATGCGTATCCATGGAGCCCCTTAGCAAATCGAATCACATCTCCTTTGCGGACCCTTACACGATCCATTGGTCCGAGACGAAACTTTGGTCCGCCGAGATCGATATAGACCTTGCACTTCTTCCCCGTCTGTTGTTCAGCCGCACGTAGATTGTCGATCATCGCCTTCCACGCATCAACGTTGTCGTGTGCAGTATTGATTCGCATGATGTCCATGCCGGAGCGTACGAGTTCTAACAAGTGCGACGGGTCCGTTGCTGCCTCGTTCGACATGGTAACCATAATACGCGCTGACCTCTCACCGTTCGGTGTTCCCATCAACGTGCGAGCGTGATCTGAGAGATACATCGGGCCGGTTCTTGCGTTCACCGTTGTGGTGACTGGTTCTTCTGCTATGTACTCTTCTCCCATCATGCATTTCAGTGCTGCAATGACGTTTGTAAGCGTACTAAGGACACATGGTTCACTTCTTCCCAAAGCGCTCAGGCCTAGGAAGTGCAGTTCATCCTGCAACTCACGAACGTCAGACCGCCGGAGAGCCAGATAGTGGGCAAGGTTCCTTGCCGAATCACGATACTTCGGATGCACTCTCTCTATGGAACCAGCAAACTCGTCTTCGGTCTCCAGGGCACTCGTACGTAACTCGGAGAGAGCATCGATCAGATCAGAATGAATCGATTCGGGTTCAAAGGTCATAGTCCAAACCTAGGAGTACCCCAAGGAGTGGACTATGACTTTTGACAGGTTACCGGTTTTTAACATTCACGAACAGACTCCTCGCTACTTGAGCTTATAGCCGGCGAGCACATCATCATCCCACGTGATGAGAAAGGGGCTATCCTTGATGCTGCTGATGGAGGCGTCATCAGCTATCTCATCCGACCAAAGAGTTGAACCTGTTGCAAGATCAAGGTAGACGATCTTACCTCGAACGGAGTAAAGGAGATTTGTGCCAATCATCCGAGGGACGTACTTCACCTTGTCTCTTCCATACCGCCATTCGTGAACCCAGGTTGTCTTGCCACTGGAGGTATTCAACGCTCCGATGGCGTCTTGGCCGAACATGAGAAGCGACTTACCATCCCAGTTCAGTTTCACAGGTTGCGTGAGGGTTTGTTCCTTGGTGTCGTAACCAAAGGCATTCTCATACTCAACATCACCTAGGCCTGCGTCGTCCAGGGAAAGGGTCCATGCAAGAGTGCCCCCTTGTGGGCCCATCTTCAATGCGTATACGTTGTCGAGATCGGAGTAATAGAGTTGCTTCTTTGATTCATCATAAAAGTCGCGGAAGGAGAATGACTTCATCAAGTTGCTTCCGCGGACTGCGAATTCACCAACTGCCATCTCCGGATCGTTCTCTACTCCCATATGCCAGAGTAGTTTCCCCGTGGAGGCATCGATGGCCGTGAAGCCAAAGGGTTTGGATGACCATACGTCCGACGCCGTGAATTTATCCGCACTGGACGTGCTTGTGTAGTTCGCTAAGAAACTGTCATTGCCAAGAGTGTAGACTGCTGTGAATTGCTTCTTTCCAATCTTCGCATACACCACACCATCGATCTGATCAATAGCAAAGGCCTGACCACCAAGATCTTTATCGATCGTCCACAACTTCTTTCCCGTTGCAAGGTCCACTGCAACAATAGATCTGTTACCAGCCATATAGGCCACTCCACTTATCCATTCAACGGGTGGCTCGCCAAAGTCCTCGTCCATTCCTTGAGCAACAGCGAAATATTGGCTGTATAGCACAGCACCAGTCTTACTGTTGAAGGCAACAAGTCCTTCACCCGGTTCGGTTTTTGTAGAGGGATTCAGTAACGACTCGCGTGAGGCAACGGCGATACATGATGTACCCTTGAGTTCGAACAACGAATACCACATGCCGATGTCCTTGAACTCCTTGGAAGAGACCACATCCTTAGCAACCGTGATCGCGTTCTTATACACCACCTTACCCGTTTGGGCATTGATGCCTTGTGCATAGAGATACGTGCCGGGATTGTCTCCGTCGGAGCGTGGTTCTACATAGGCAGCTAGGACGATTCCCCCGTTATCATTTACTCCGCCTTTAGGGGCAAACACCGAATGAGCAAACCCGGCAAACTGTTTGTCGTTTGCTGCTGATTCCCATAACAGAGCGGGTGCTTCTGCATCGAGAACAACCATCTTGTCAACAGATGCCATCCAGATCTGCCACTTGCCATTCACATTCAACAGACTTTGACCACGCATGTCGGAGTAGGAAAACGGACGTTGTACAGACTTGCCATTGGACGTGTTCACATACATCAGTGCATCGGCACCAAGTATCATACAGCCAATGCTATCCGGGTAAAGGGGCTTCAGGTCACCATCGATCTTGAAAGGTTTGCGTGCAAGCTCTGTTCCTTGTACAACATCTAGGATGATCACACTTTCTTCATCCAAGAGGACAAGCGTATTCTGTGTTTCCGGAACATTTACCCACTCACTACGTGTCCCGGCGATGTCCATATTTGGTTTACACGGCACGCTCAGAATCCGTTTACCAGACGCGTCATCAAAAACATCAGCAGTAGCATCCTTGGTAAATACGACCGTGCGTTTTGATTTCGGCAACATGTAGAGACTCACTTCTCCCTTTTCACGCAGGTCCATGTTGATCGTTGAACGCCATTGTTCTTTTCCTGTGGAGGTGTTGATCTGAACTATCTTTTCCTCGTAACGGAGGATGATCAGATCGCCCCCTTCTTCTGTGTAGGCAGAATAGTTGCTTTGATCGATTCCATCAAGAGGAAGCTCCCACAGCTTTTTCCCGTCAGCTGTGGCGTAGCACACAATGTTGTTCTTGGTTGAACTTAGAAGGAATCTATCCTTGAGCATCACCATGGCCAGGCCGTCACTCTCGTGATCCGGTACTTCTATTGTCCACTCGAGTTGTCCTGTGGTGGTGTTATGCGACCATACCTTTGCCCCTTTGGCCAGAACAACATGACTACGGTCCTGCGGATATCGAATGCTTGCAAAGTCATCCTGCGTGGTAACCCGCCATGCAGCTCCGCCGCTCTTTTGCGCATTTACTGACCCGATGGCTGTCAGCGTCAACAATACAATGAGTGGTATCAGCTTGTTCATCGTTGCTCCTTTGAGAATCACATGATGGAATTGCACGATGATAATGGCCGTGGTGAGACCTTGCCGTACTTAGGCCTACGTAATTGAAACACAGTCTGTTTCTGTAACATTGGGCGTGGCCGGCCAGCAAAGGTCGCTATTATTCACTGTAATGTGACCGACCATTCTTGTGAACCCACTTCGTAAATACGTTCCACCGTCTGACCGCTTCGCAGAGATCCTGTGTGGCCTGATCATGCTGCTCACATTCACTCTGGCTGGTGGTGTGATGGAAGCTTCGCCAGACAAGCTCGTCCTTGGAGCTGTGAGTTGCGCTCTGGCATGGGGAGTGATCGACGGTGCAATCTTCATGCTTAATTCTCTGTTCCAGCGCGGTCGCCAAGAGAAGCTTGTAGCTGAGATCCGTACGCTTGACAGAGAGACGGCGGTTGCTCGACTCCGTGAGGGGTTTGATCATCGTTATTCAGCCGTGATCAGCCCTGAAATGCGCGAAGAGATCTACCACGACGTTATTGATGTGGCTCTTGAATCCGAACCCTATAGACCCTGGTTTACACGTGAAGAAGTCTATGGCGGACTTGGACTCCTTGCTATAGAGGCCATCTGTTCTATCCCTGCCATCGCTCCATTGATCATACTCGAAGATGATGTAAACGCCCTTCGAATCTCCAATATCCTACTACTCGCTACCATGGCCGTGATCGGATATTACTGGGCCGGGTGGTCAGGATGGCAAGGGGCTATGCGGTTTGTGATCGCAGGTTTTGTCCTCGCCCTTGGACTGGTAATGGTAGGTGTTGCTATTCTGATGGGCGGTTGAGCTCTTACAACGCTATGTCTAGTGTCACGATCCAATACTGATAGTCTGAGCCGGGACCAAGCCAGTGTACAGCTGCATCGATCATATACATCGTTGCTCCAAAAAGCGGTCCGGCTGAAACGTCCTCCACGTCATGAAGTACACGTGTCCGCTGAAGAACAGCGCCGATTCTAAGGTTATCCGTTATAGATCCAGTTAGCTCTGTCCAACTATAGAAAAACGTCCCATCCGACGAGCGCACATCAACAACGAATTCGTTCTCGATATAGACGTTCAATATCCCATACGATGCTTCGGCCTCCACCCCAACGCCCCATCCCATTGTGTTGCCGGCAACAACACCTAGCATTGGAGCGACGTAGCCACTTACAGCCCCTTCCCAACTGAAGACCGGTCCAGCCCACAGAGAAGCGGTTTTGAAGTCCTCGTAGTTGTAACGCAACTCCAAATGCCATCGGTCATTCTCCATCATCGCCACAGGGATCATAAAGAACCCATCATCTGGCGTGAAGTAGGCATACGCCATGGCATGAGGTTCCCACGGTGCCGTTTCATGTAGATGCGCAGGTTCTTGTCCGCGAAGTACCGCAGTAACGATAACGAGCATGAGCTGTAAAGATATTCTGCGCATAGGCCAGAATTTACACTTTGATGTGTTTCCGGATCGTCCTATGGCGCTATGTCTCTTGGCTCCGTCCTCACTGCACTCATTCCCGCTCTCGGCGGTGCTCTCACCACAGACCTGATCGCTCGTTACGAGCGCTCTCCTCAGTGGCGCGATGGTGAGTTTCGTAACTCAACACCAACGGAACTCAACGTTCATATCCGCGATGTGCCGGGCCTTCTCAAGGCAATGTTCGCGCGCAATACGCAGCGCGAGCCATCCGGCGAACTTCCGGTCCTCCGCATAGATCCTGCATCCTTTTTCGGGCCTCCCACGGATCCGCGTCTCACATGGTTTGGGCACTCTGCTGTAATGCTCGAGATCAGTGACATGTTTGTGTTGCTCGATCCAATGTTGGGTCGGGTGCCTGCCCCCTTCCCTTTCCTCGGAAGAAACAGATACAGCAAGGTTTTACCGATCGACATCGATGAACTGCCCGATATCGATGTGGTGCTGATCTCTCACGATCACTATGATCATCTTGATCACGGCTCGGTTTTGAAGCTCCTTCCGAAGACCAAACAATGGATCGTGTGCCTTGGTGTGGCTCGACATCTTATCCGTTGGGGTGTATCACCATCGAACATCATCGAGCTCGATTGGCATGAGGCTGTACAGATCAATGATGTTGTGTTTACCTGTACTCCTGCCCGACATTTCTCGGGAAGGGGCTTATGGGATCGTCATAAGTCACTGTGGAGTTCATGGGTGATCTCCTCTCCGCAAACACGAATCTTCTTCAATGCCGACAGCGGATATGGTCCGCACTTCGCTGAGATCGGCCAGACGTATGGGCCATTTGATCTTGCCCTCATAGAATGCGGACAATACAACGCCAAGTGGCAGGCCATCCACATGATGCCCGAAGAGTCGGTTCAAGCAGCTATCGATCTGCGCGCTGTTGTTGCCATGCCCATTCACTGGGCTGCATTCACGCTTGCACTACATCCGTGGTTCGAACCCGTGGAGCGGTTTACTGCAGAGGCGCAACGTAAAGGACTTCAAGTGACAACACCTCGCATCGGTGAGCCAGTTGTTATTCGAGCAGCAATGCCCACTACTCCGTGGTGGGTTGAAGTTAGCGTTGGTTAGTACCCATTGTCAAACATAAAGAAAGCAACCATCCACCACTTCAACCCGATTTATATCCTTAGGGGGCAAGCAGTGAAATGATGATCGAGCCACCAAGTGCGAGAAGGATGTTGCCGAGCGCATAGGTCACACCATATCCAAGTGTTGGTATCTGACTTTGTGCTGCCTCTTGAACGGCGGCCAAGCCGGGAGCGGACGTACCTGCTCCTGCACTGATGCCGAGCAATATGCCGGGATGAACCTTGAACACGTAGCGTCCAACAAGAATTGTTACGAGGTGCGGTATGATGGTAACGGCTATGCTTCCAACAACAAGAGCTACACCCGACTGCTGAATGGACGCAATGAAGGCATAACCGGCGCCTAGTGCAGTAACAGCTACAAATCCGGTCAAGCCAACGGAGTCAAAGAACCAGAGAACAGAATCAGGAATACGAGCCATCGTTGGATGCGTGGAGTACCACCACCCAAGAACCAGTCCACCGATGAGGATCCCCACACTTATGCTCAGGCCAATGCTGATGCCGGATAGAGAGATGGCAGGGATCCCGATGAGTCCGCCAAGAACGATACTCAAACTCACAATAACCATGTCCGTAGACATGCTTGTTTCCTTTCTCTTCCCCAACACTGTTGTAGCTGCGTCAATCGCACTGGTTCTTCCCATCAGCGTAAGCACGTCACCTTGTTCGAGCACCGTTGACATCGATACGGGCAGAGTATGTCCGGCGCGTTCATGCTTGATCAAGAATATCCCGCGTGCCACTATTTCCTTTGCTAGTTCTCCTATTTGTTTGCCACTGTACCGGGTGGAGGTAACTACAACCGATATTGTCTGTGTTGGGATATCCAAAAGTCGCCGGTCACTAATCTCTTCGTTGCGTAGAGGATTTGCAGCGCTAACAAGAACTTCATCTCTTCCCGACAACCCAACGAGGTCTCCTTCGCGCAAGATCCTTGTTGGCTGAGATTCACACTCCGCTCCATTGGAGATTACGCGCTCTACAAAGACACGCCCTTGTGCGAATAGCTCCTCCAGCTCTAACACGGTGATGCCCGCCATCGTGACAGGGATGCGATAGCCGCGCACATCAATGGCACGATAGGCAGACTCTTGCTGAAGGGATACATCTCGTACACCCATCTCTGCTTCTAGTGTTTTGCAGTCAACAGCAAGCTTGGATCGCATGATCACCGGCCCCATACGCGAGAGAAACCATGTTGTGAAGATCACACCAATGAAGTAACTCGCTGCAAAAGCGCTTGTCATGTTTGTGAGAAGTACGTGTTTCTCAGCTGCAGAAAGGGGCAATGAGGATACAAGGTCTCCGGCAACACCCAATGCCGCAGAAGCGGTAAGTGCACCAGAGAAGAGCCCAGCGCCTGTACCGGCATCAAAACTGAACACAACTGCGCATGCATATACAACGGCCAAAGCCACACCAAAGAAGATCACCGTAAGTCCGATCTGTACCGCGCCACTTGTGCGCAGTCCGTGTACGAACTGAGGACCACATTTGAAACCGATTGCAAAGAGGAAGAGGTAGAACAAGATCCACTTCACATCATCAGCAATGGATATCCCAATCTGACCAACAATGAGCCCAACAATAAGCACGCCGAGAACGGCCCCTACGGGCTGACCGCCAACCTTGATCCGCCCTAGAAGATATCCTCCGCCAAGAGCAAGAAAGAACGCAAGCTCTGCGTTAGTGTGGAGGATATCAAATAGATGCTCAAGCATGAACATGTTGAATGCTGATCAGTAGGTGTCGAACATTTTCTGAATGGCGAGAGGCTCGTTCGACGTTAGAAGTGCAAGCATGAGTAGCACGCGTGCCTTTGACGGAAGGAGTTCGCCGGCGGCTACAAAGCCATACTTGTCATCGTCAACTTCGGAATTGCGCCACGTATGACCTGATGGTACACGTGAGGAACGTACAACAACAACGCCTGACCGTACAGCACGTGCAAGTGCTTCGAGTGCGGGCGTGGTCATGTTTCCATCACCTACGCCAGCAATGATGAGCCCCTTAGCACCATTCTTCACAGCGGCATCGATGAGATCCGGTGACATGTTGGCATGTGCATAGATCACGTCTACCCGGGGGAAAGCTGTAACACCATCGATGGTGAATTCTGATGACGTGGTGTTCTTGCGGAAGGGGTAGCGGAAAAAGCTTTGTTTACCGTAGAGGGTTGTGCCGATGAGTCCATATTGTGGTGACTCAAACGTCTGCACCGATGTGGTGTTGGTTTTCGTGATCTCGCGTCCGCCATGAATGTTGTCATTCACTGCAACAAGTACACCACGTCCGCGCGATCCTGTATCACCGGCTACGGCTACGGCATTGTAGATGTTGAGCGGTCCATCCGCGCTGAGTGCTGTGGACGGACGCATCGATCCGGTCAATACAACGGGCTTACGCCCTTTTACAACGAGCTGAAGGAAGTACGCAGTTTCTTCCATGGTATCCGTACCATGTGTGATAACGATGCCATCAACCGTATCTGCCTTAAGTATTTCGTTCACACGTTTTGCGAGTTTGAGCCACACCTCATTGTTCATGTCCTGACTACCGATGCTGGCAACCTGCTCGCCGGAGATGCGAGCGATCTTTGTGAGGCCCGGTACGGCCTTGATGAGCACATCAACCGTAACAGCGCCGGAGGTGTAACCAACCGATGTTTGACTCTCTGCAGAACCGGCGATAGTGCCGCCCGTTGCCAGGATCATCACGTGCGGAAGTTTCGTTGTTTGTCCAAGCAGAGGTGTTGCATGTATGGACAGGACTAGGGCCAACGAAACGAGTAGTGTATTCTTCATGATCTGATTTCCTTAGTGAGTTAGAAGTCGAAGAACATTCCAAAGCTGATCCGGTGAGCCGGACGAGACTGATCGATAGATGTGACCACTGCGGTTGGTGTAGTGATGGATCCATCATGTGTGGACCGCTTGTATCCATAGTTGTATTCGAGACCGAGGATGAGGTTCGGTACAGGATCGAACATCAGATTCACCAGTCCATAGAGCATGTCGAGCGAGATCTTACTATCTATAGCTGTATATCCCGGTCCCGGAATGCCATACGCTGCAATCTCATGTGTTCTAAAGAGCGACAGACCTCCGATGAGGTTGAAGTGCCATTTCTTGGAGAGGTAGTGTTCATAGGCAGCCCAACCACCGAACGTTGGAACGGTTTCGATCTCACCCTTGGCATTGGGTGCTGCATCAAAATTGTATCCGCCAAATGATGCGAGGTATGTGCCGATACCGGCACCACCAACGAACTGAAATTGCAATGTGTTGGGCAGAACAGAACTCGTTTTGATGAGTCCGGAGACAGTAGCCCCATATCCCGGAACAGATCGAATATCTGTTCCACTGGTCTAGGTAAGGTTGCGGAAGATAGCTGTAGCGCGTAGGTGACCAAAGGATGTGGTTTGTTTCCACGCAGCAATTACATCGGGCATACGTTGCGATGCAGCAGATACTGTTGAGTCGATATCACTGCTATACATCACGTCTGCCCCGGGAGAACCCAGACCAATATCGAAGCGTGAGTGTTCAGCCACATCAAAGTAGAACTTCAGTTCAGGAGCTCTCCGCCACACACCTGATGGAGGGCCATCCCAATCGAGCACATTCGGCCAGATGTCTTTGTCGCCAAAGAAGCTCCAGTCTTGGCCGAAGTGAATGAACTTGAAGTCCACCCATGCATGACGTAGTCGGAAGTGTTTACTTCCACCCCAGAAGTCGCCCTCGAGATATCCGATCAACGTTCCTGCTTCTGTTTCGCGTTGTCCGCGGAATCGGATCTGCGTTTGATGCATGTCCATCCAGAAGCGGTTCTCATTGTTAGAGCCCCATACATCTATCTGTCCAACATTGAACGTTTCGTAGTCCTGGAGTCCACCACTGATATCATAGACACCATTCAGTTTTGCCTTCACAAGCAGAAAGAAATCAAACGCTGGTTTCCCATTGATGGAGTCGTTCGACAGCAATCTGAGATTAGGGGGCGTAACGAACGAGACCTCGTTCCCAAAAGTCTTGCCCGTTGTTTGGGCAGTAAGCGTGGACGTGGCAACGGTCATCACCGCTGCGATACTCATCGTCCACAAGAAGAGTCGTACCAGTGAAGTCCTCATTCCAAGCCTCACGCAGTGATTTCACACACAGCAACCAAGCCCACGCGGCATTTGCCTTCTATGATGTATGTCATGCTCAGCCCCTTATCCTAACGGGGCAAGTCTGTGATCCACGTCACTGTGCGAAGGTACTACGAAATGCTACTTTCGCATCATGAAGACCCTCCTCATACTCAACCGCCCACCGTATGATGCAACGGACGTTACGTGGAATGCCCTTCGTCTTGCTGGTACCCTCCGCGACCAAGGAAACGCCGTTAGACTCTTCCTCATGAATGACGCCGTTGATCTTGCCAGAAATTCCTGTGTGATGCCCCCGAGTTATGACCAAGACCTCGTTGGAATGGTCAAGTCTCTCATCGCCACCGGCGTAGAGGTGAAGGTCTGCGGCACCTGCATGGCTCGATGCGGGATGTACCGCAATGAACCATACTACGAAGGGGCTCAGAGATCCACGATGTCCGAGCTTGGTGAATGGGTGGTCTCGAGTGATAAGGTATTGACGTTTTGAAGAACTGCACCAACTGCAACCCCTTGATGTTCAACCACATACCTCACTCTTAGAAGTTTTGCGCAGTATACTGTTCAATTTTACGCAGGATGCTGCGCATATTCATTGAGCACCTTTTTCGTATACTTGTAGCCCTTCTGGTCAGGTAGCTCAGTTGGTAGAGCAATGGACTGAAAATCCATGTGTCGGGGGTTCAACTCCCTCCCTGACCACCCAGATAAATGCTAAGCCCCTTGTAGGTCAATGACTTGCAAGGGGCTTTGTGGTTCATGTTACTTGCCGTGCGAGTCGTATTGACAATGCAATGGCGAAACCCAAGATCACGATCCCAGAGATCCTGTTTACCCACGTTAGGATATGATGATTGACTCTGGTTCGTAGAAGGCCTACTCCGTTGCTTAGGATGAGCCACCAAACTGCAGATCCGATAAACACGCCAGCAACCAGCAGGACAGCGCCTATATATGAAGTTGACGTTGTGATCCCGAAGCCCGCGAATATGGCTGCAAATGAGACGATCGTTGCTGGGTTCGTCAATGTGAGGAGAACGGTAGTTGCGTAAACAACGAGCAATCCCCTCCCACTAGCGTTACGTTGTTCTTCAAGCGACGGTGCTTCTGAGAAGGTCGTTACGCCCAAGTAGGTAAGGAAGAGAATACCAAGTATCTGTATCGCAGTCTGATGCCCCGTAATCAACTCTGAAACAAAGGTCAAGCCAAATGCAGCGATCGCCCCATAACAGGCATCAGCAGTTGCAGCCCCTAACCCTGTGGCGAATCCCACAATTGGTCCATTGGCAAGACTTCTCTTGATACAAAGAACGCCGATCGGCCCCACCGGGGCAGCGATCAGCAAACCAATGATAGCACCCTCCAGCAACATGCTTGTGTCCATGGCTTTAAGGTAGTACTTTTTCAAACACATGGCTTCAACGCAACCAGCGAGTACAGTATCAATACCGCCCACCCCTCCACACTCGATGACTCCTTCACTCACGATGTACACCGCGTCGTGTGCTCGCGGAGCTACGACTCGGCCGTTGATGCGATCATGCGGTATGAGATCTTTCCGCCCTGGGTGCTGTCGTATCAGATTGATACCAATGATGGACGTCTTTGTGAAGGGGCGATCATTACCCAGTGGTTCCATCTGCCGCTGATCAAGATCAAGGCTTTTGTGCGCGTGATTGAGGTGCGCGAAGAGGCGCACGTTACGTCTGTTGCATACGTGACAACTACCGGACATCCTGAATGTGGCGTAGCTCGCTTTGAGGTTCGCCGCGTTCCTAAAGGTGTGGAGTTCACTATCGAAACATGGTCGAAACCTGGTAGCCCCCTAACGAGAATCGGCAGACCGTTCGTGCGATGGATGCAAAAGAGATCAACCGCCAAGGCGTTGGAGTTGTTCTGCGGGAGATGAATCTTTGCACTAAGGAACATACCTCCTTAGCAACATGGATATCAACCAGCACTGACACTTACCGCATTACTCTGAATGTCTGCGTATGTGACCTACGACCATCGCTTGCATGGATGAGGTATTGTCCTGATGCGAGCATCGACACGTCAATGTCTGCAGAGGATCGTATGTGCTGACTGAGTATGCGTTCGCCTTGCATGGTAACAAGGCTCACATCAATCTCTCCGCCCCCTATCATAGAAGTAGTGAGAACTGAGGATGCTGGGTTTGGATACAGTGCGATAAGGGGCGCATTATTCGTTCCCGCTACAGCATCAACAGAGGTTGGAATGGAATCTGAGCGATGTCCAAGAACAACACGCATCACGGGAACGAATGTCCCTCTTCTGAATGTGAACACTCCGTTGACCCTTCCGCCAAAGTCTCCATAGGTGTAACTGCGGTAAGCATGGTCACCAACAAAGAAGCGACTAGGCGCTGTGGCGCTTTCGTATCTGAATGGAAATGATGGTTGTGCAGCGTCAACGAACCAACTAGGGTCGGCGATGATCTCTGCACCTAGCTCCGGATCTCTGTCAATGGCCGTCTGCACTAATACGCCTGCTCGTGCTGACGTAGCGCAGAGGTTGAGATCTTCATGCGATTGTTGAAGTAAGGTGACCCTATAGGTACCCGGTTCTAGAGCAATTGGCACAGGAAGTGAATACGTGCCGATAGTATCAGTCACAACACCGGAATCGTCGCGACCAGGTTGCAGTGTTAACGAAGCATCGGTGATCTGTTGGTATGAACTTTGCACAAATCGTACGAGGGTCACAAAACATGTTGCCTGACGTGGCTCATCTCTATCGAAGGCGAATTGGTAGCCGAAGATCGTGTCACGCTGACTCAATGTAAATGACATCGATATACCACCAGGATCAATAGTTGTGAGAGTATCTGTACCCCCATATCGAGAGACAGAATCGTCTTTTCCTTTGTCAGAGGGCGCGCGCAGACCAAAGTTGTTCGCCCGACCTGCTTCTTGAGCAACTACGTGATGTCCCTCAGATTTGTAGTTGTCGTAGGCAAGACTTCTACTAAGGTTGACAGGTAGTATTCTGTAGATGGTATTGTTGTGTATCACTTCGTCTACATACGATGTGTCATTCCCTTCGTAGATCATTGCTTTGAAAATCACGGTATCTATGTCGGATACTGCTACCGCTGAGAGGTTGAATGGTGGCATATCAATCGTGCGTTGCTCAAGACCATTGAAGGAGTCAACAAAACGTTCGATAACCGTGCGCTTCATCGTGTCGCGAACAGAGTATGCCTCTACGCGCAATCGCACTCTACGATGTTGGTTTTGCGTATGATTCACCAACCGTACTCGAAGTGGAGCCAATGCCGCCTGTTTGTATGGAATAACGCTATAGGCAAGGGGCACGTCAACATCACTGATGCTGAGATCTCGCTGATCGTCAACAAAGACATCTATCCGATCTACATCCCATGGGTCATCATCATCGTAGGAAGTTCGCGCAGTTGCCTTCAGCATTATCCGAAATCGGAAATTGCGAGCCCCCTCATTAGGACTCTTGAGTATCGAGTCGGGGACTGGTATTGTGAACACATCAAACCGATCCTGATAGTTCGGCTCTCGCATGGCCAACGCAGTTTTCATCACCGGCTGTTCAATCCAGTTTGAATCAACGGTATTGATAATGCCATTAAGTTGGTCAGGCGATGGCTTGAGAAGCACAACAACTAGACTGTCGCCGGGATATTCGGTGTTCTCCCATCGCGATGTTGGTTCCGGACCATACAGCGTGTCGTTCATCCATCGTCGGTGGGTCAACCCATGCGGATATACGCGGCGAGCAGAGAGCGAAAGCGTAGCAGAAGATGAACGTGATAGGTTAATCGGGTAGGACGTGAGAGTATCGCCCGTAACAACCCCTTGATAGGGGGCTCCTTGTTCATTACGACGATCGAAACGAATGACCGGGTTGTTGATCGTGAGAGAAGCGCTGTTTGCCACTTGAACTATGTTGGATTCTCGATATAGCTGAGGATTTGGCCGTGCAAGAGATGTAATAGTTGTGCCACCATTCACACTTTGTAAGACAGAAGGAATTACCATCTGTGATGATTTCATCAGATGCATGTTCGCAATGAAATGGTTGAGTCCGAAACCTGGACCAAGTCGCCTCACCTTGTAAGCTAGGTGGCGAACTGTGTCCTTTCCATCAATTGCAATTGCATCGAATGACAGTCGACCAATGACGTCCTCGAGAAACTCTGCAGGTTCGAATGGCGGCATCCTGACAATAACGAATTCATCAGGAGCAATGGCATATCTGCGGGGTATCAAGGGAACAGGTCTTCCATTTGAGTCGCAAATGCTCATGCCAGAGTTCAGAGTATCTTGTAACGCCTCAAGTGTGATCCACTTGCTTGTGTTATAGACAATTTTACCAGTGGCATCATTTGTGATACGATAGCGAACTCGCGTAGTGTCTATCGGTGCTTCGCTCGTACATTTAATTATCACCCTTAACTGCATCGCATCGAGTCTTATGTCGCCAGCAAGTCGCTCACGAAACTCATCTGCCGAGAGCCTCTTGGTGAAGGATAGGTTTGAATCTGTATTCAGCGGGCGCACATAGAAGTGCACATCATGCACCACGAACTGCGCCGAAGCAACCAGAGGGGCCAGGATCAGAAGCCCTAGCGATATCAGTAGAATGCGAAACATGAGTCAAAGTAACTTAACAACGCGAAGTCCATATAGCAGCACCCCTAAGGGATTGGCGTGCTGTTCATCCTTGCAATTTAGGAACCTACTTCCTAAATTACATGGATGAGAGCTAGAAATCTCAACAGACAGGTCCGAGAACTTCTCGACTCCACGCCAGCCGTTGTCCTCATTGGCTCACGTCAGGTTGGTAAAACGACCCTCGCGCGGGAGATTGGTGATGAACGCGATGCTGTGTATCTCGACCTCGAGAGCCCATCCGATAGGGCAAAACTGGCAGATCCGGAGTCATATCTCAATGAACACATGGGTCGGTTAGTGATCCTCGATGAGGTTCATCGTGTGCCCGACCTCTTTCCTGTCCTGCGCGGACGGATAGATGAGGGCCGACGTAGGGGAATTCGAAGTGGGATGTACCTGCTTCTTGGGTCGGCATCTATCGACCTGCTGGACCGCTCTGCCGAGTCCCTCGCCGGACGTATTAGCTATGTGGAACTGCATCCTCTTTCATTGTCCGAAGTGCAGGGTATCTCATCAAATCCACTACAGTCATTGTGGGTGAGAGGGGGCTATCCGGACTCAACTCTTGCATCATCGGAGAGCCACAGTTATACGTGGCGATCGAACTTCATTCGAACATATTTGGAACGTGAAGTCCCACAGTTCTCTCCCCGAAAATCAACAGAACAGATGCGACAGCTCTGGACGATGCTCGCTCATCTCCAGGGTCAGGTGCTCAATGCCTCCATGCTGGCTCGTAGTATCGGCGTCGACTACAAAACGGTTCTGTCATACATTACCCTGCTCGAACAACTCCTGCTTGTACGCACCCTACAGCCGTGGCACACCAACGCTGGTAAACGATTAACGAAACGACCAAAACTCTACGTTCGTGATAGTGGTATCCTCCACACACTTCTCGGCATTCGCTCATTTGATGAGCTTCTTGGCAATCCTATCATTGGTCAGAGCTGGGAGGGTTTCGTTCTCCAGCAGATCTGCGCCGTTGCTTCGAACAACCTGAACATCTCGTTCTATCGAACTTCTGGTGGAGCGGAGATCGATGTTCTTTTGAACTTCGACAACGGTGAACAATGGGCAATTGAAGTGAAACGCAGTACAGCCCCCTCACCACGTCGCGGCTTCCACGAGGCAATTGCTGATCTCACACCCCAACGCGCACTGGTTGTCTACAATGGCACAGAAAAGTACCCTCTGAGCCCAACTATCGAGGCAATACCGCTCGCTATTTTGCTCGATGAGATCACTTCACGGTTGAACTTCGAATAAGGGGCTTCATGAAACATCACTTCATTTCTACTGCACAGATCATCACAATTGTCGTGCTCTTCATAAGTACGCTAGCAGCCAATGCCCAACAAATCGTTGGGTCTGGTAGGCATGCCTCTATTCTGTGCGTGGATGGAGCCGTGTTTTCTTGGGGTGAGAATTACGCCGGACTTCTTGGTGACGGGACAAAGACTCCGTCTCAGGAAGCTGTACGGTCGAAGGTGCCCCCAGCTACTCGGCTGATCGGTAGGCATGATGGTGTTATGGCTATTGACTTTGATGGTCGCGTCTACACCTGGGGAGGAATAACCGGAAATCAGTTCGGTATGCCCTCATGGTCAGTCACGGAGCCATTGCCACTGCCGGTACCCTACCTAGTGGGTGTTCGAACTGCCGTGACCGGTAGTAGCAATGTTGTCTACCTCTCGATCGACGGACGCGTATTCGTGAGTGGTGTGAACTCGCAGGCACAGTATGGAAATGGTACAACAACTAGACTTGATTCCGGTTGCTCTCTGGTTCCCATAGATAGCGTGGTTAGCGTCTTCTGTGATTTAGCAACGGTGTTCGCGGCTCGTGCTGACGGTTCTGTTTGGGCTTGGGGTTCAAATCAAGAGAATCAAATCGATGGTTCAACGAATTGGTACTATGACAAGCCAAGAAAGATGTTTCAGACACCGGGCGTTGCTTTGACCTTAGGAACGTCTAGTGGGTTCATGAATGTATTCGGATCGATGCGAGTCGTCACAGTTGATGGTGACGTGTGGGTATGGGGACAGAACGACAAGAACCAGCTGGGTGTACCGAACACGAAGAGAGTTAAGGTGCCGACGAAGATCACTATGCCAGGCAAGGTTATTGCCATCACTGGTGGTCTATACCATACCGTGGTCTTGCT
Organism: uncultured Ignavibacteria bacterium; assembly: GCA_937870915.1. GTDB lineage: Bacteria > Bacteroidota > Ignavibacteria > Kapaibacteriales > Kapaibacteriaceae > UBA10438. Next base: position 30,693 of record CALMZQ010000088.1, on the reverse strand, counting down.
TGAAAATGGAACCGTGTGGACATGGGGCGATAACGGCTTTGGTCAGCTAGGAAATCCATACTACAACAACACGGTTGATCCTGTCAAAGCGATAGGACTTGCCAACGTGGTTGCGATCGGCTCTGGTTCGTTCTCATCGTATGCCATTATGCGTGATGGTACACTCCACGGGTGGGGCGACAACACATATCGTCAACTCAACCGCGACGATGCACCACGTCAGTACACAGCCGTACCGCTACCTGTGCCATGTGGACTTGTATCCAGTATCACATCGGACGATCACACAACCACTGCACGATGCACACCAAGCCCCGTTGTCGATATCCTCACGATCCCGTTTGTTGAAGGTACCACGCGGGTAGAGATTCTTACATTGCAAGGGAAACGAGTTCGCAGCGTAATGCCTACACCTTCCACAACTACATGTACACTCGATCTGTCATCTGAGTCACCAGGCGTCTACGTAGTGGTGCGTTCGCAGGCCGAAGCGTTTTCAACTGAGATGATCGTGAAGTACTAGGAATCCATGCTCTCCCTCCTCATCGCCTCCCTCCTCACTCTTGCTGCCGATGGGCCAACCGCAGAGCAACAAGCGGTGAACCTGTATCGACTTCGTGTGGCCTATGGGAAGGCAACCGAACAGTCGGTGCGTGATAGTATCCGACAAGAGGTTCTTCATGCTATCCCCAATCTGCGCGTGGATCAAGAGCATGGAGCGCAACAGGTGGAATTGTGGGATGCGTGTTGTTCGATGTGGGATGTAGTTGAGGTGTTCGAGGATGCTGCACATGTTGGTGCCTCCACATTGCCAAAGCTCACGATGTATGAAGTGGATGGAATAGAGTTCTATCGTTCAGATACAACGTTCAATCGAACGAGCGATACGATGTACCTGGCGTCGAATGTTTTACCCGGACTTGGTGGGGTTGACGTGTACTTCTCGCCCCTTCACTACTATGCAATCATCAACCAGTTCAAGTGGTTGTCTCCCTATAACTACGGGGATGGAATCAATACGGGTGCCGATGAGTTTGGACTCCGCAAGGAAGACTCCACTCTTACGTTCTTTCGTGCTACCAATGGCACTGTGCGTAAGTACCGAGCAACACCACGGACCATTGTGCGCAATGTTGAGTTGGACCTTACATGCTCAAACACGTCCTATATCTATCTCAACATTCTGAACTGCCGGGACGTGATGATTGGAAGCCTTGTCTTCGACAATGCCTCTCAAAACACTCTCCCACAAGAGACTGCTACCATGCAGTTTCGGTGTTGCAAGGATGCCCAGCCACGTACGTTTGTTCGATGCAACGTTACCGTTAACACCCTCTCATTGTTCGATACAGATATTCGTACGCACCATTGTAGATCAAGCGGAATCACAACAGTGAAAGGGGGCGAGCAGGTCTTTGGTTTCTCTGTTTACGAAGATCCTGTATCATCAGAGACTGCCCTACGGACGGTGATATCAGAAATGTTCGAAGGGGGCTCCGCACCCACACGCATACGTATAGAACGTGTGCCCGGACATCTCACACAACAGATAGACGAACTCCTTAACGTGCTTGCGATCCGTAAAGTAAAGGTAAACGTGTCTTCGTCCGATAAGGCGAGAACAACCATAGCATTGAAGATGGACTAAACAACGCTCTTCATCCATTGCTCTATCGGAACGATCGTTATCCCATGTCGAACAAGGCGTTCATTACCGCGGTAGAGTAATGTTGCTGCGGTACCGGGGTATTCCTCAACAAAGGCTCGTAGGGCTTTCAAATCTGCATCACGTACCACGTCGGTGCTTTTTACTTCGTATGCTTCAAGAGTATCTGGTCCGTACATAACAAAGTCAATCTCAATTCCAGTACGAGTGCGCCAATAATAGAGCTGTCTACCATCTGCTGCATAGTCGCATGCGGCGCGGAGGTGTTGGGCAACAAGCCCTTCAAGAGCATGTCCACCTATCGCCGATCGATCATCCAATGGACCTACTGGACGCAGTGACCGAAACACGCCGGTATCAAAGAAGTAGAATTTGGGATGCCCTACCAGCTCACGCTTCGCATGTCGGGTAAACACCGGTACACGATGTGCCAACATGAGATCTTCCATGATCTGTATGTAGTTCTCAACGGTCTTTCTGCTTACACCACACTCGCTCGCAACATTCGAGATCGTCAACACTTCACCATGTGAGAAGCTGATCGCCTCCAAAAAGCGAGAGAAGTGTTCTGTATTTCGAACGAGGCCTTCTGCAAACACTTCTTCCTTGATGTACAACGATGTGTAGGCGCGGAGTGTCTCTTTTGGTGACGCAGACTCAACAACGATGGGAACAAGGCCTGTCTCCAGAGCACTCGCAAGAGAAAAACTATCTCCCATCTCTATTGCCAGATACGGGTGCATCGAAACCTGTGATGCTCTTCCTCCCAGCAGATTCACATTTCCTCTTCTCAGCTTTCTTGCACTCGATCCGGTTAGGACAAATCTGATCAGTGAGCCAGACGCGATCACCTGGTGGACTACCTCCAGCAAAACCGGAAGCTTCTGGATCTCATCGATCACAACTGTTTGTATCAGCGTCTCCGCTGCTATTCTCTCTCTTAGCCGCTCAGGTCTGGCCGCATACAGACGATACACTTCCGGGTCGAGCAGGTCAATGAACATTGCCTCCGGAAACGTGCTTCGTACCCATACGGACTTCCCTGTTCCTCGTGGACCAAGCAAGAAAAAGCTGCCGGTAGGGGGCTTCAATATCCGTTGTCTTATCATTGACATGGTCGCAATATGGCAACTCTGATGCCATTTTGCAATGCATTATGGCAACTCTGATGCCATTTTGCGACATACAGCCCCTTACAACGCCCTTTTTTCGATCCTAACCAGCGTTTCTTGCATTTGGCGGAGTTGCTCCTGCATCTGCTGAATGTCTGTGGTTTGCTCGGATTCTTCTTCCCGAACCGACTCCAATTCGGAGAGGATGGTACCCACAAAGAAGTTCAGAATGGTGAGTCCGGCAATGAGGACAAATGAAAGGAAGAACAGCGGAGACAGGATGGGGAATCCCTCCGGACCGTTCATTTGTGTGTGCATGATGTCGGCAAAATCCCCAACTGCACACTGACACATGGCCAAGAGACTCAACCCAAGCGAACCAAAGTTTTCCGGGTCATTTGTGTGGAAGAGATTATAGCCCATCACGGCATAGGTGTAAACAATACAGCCAAGTAGGATAGCCACCACCGTGAGTTGCGGGATGGAGCGTAACAACGTCTCGATAACAACACGCACACCCTTGAGCTCGGATGCGAGACGTAACACGCGGAGGGCTCTGAACGAACGCGCTAGCCTGAGGGCTCGTAGGGCCAGCGCGGACCCAACCGCCCCCTGATCGTCCAGCACGAAATAGGGAAGTAGGGTGAGTGCAAAGATCACCGCGTCAAAGATGTGCCAGGCATCCTTGAAGTAGTCCCACGGACGCGGCCAACGAAACGCCATTTTGAGGCCGATCTCCAAGCCAAAAGCGATAACGATGAAGACATCGAGCCAGGCGAAAAATCCGGGCAGTGCGTCCGTGATCTGCGGACTAGTCTCTAATCCAACAACTACCGTTGAGATGAGGATGAGTATGATAACAACCGTATCGAGCAGGTTGCTCTCCTGTGCATTAACTGCCCTGCGAAGTTCCGCCAGCCAGGATCGTGAAGTCATTCGCATCCCCCCTCGTGATAGAGTGTTCAACCGAAAAATACCTTAAAACAAAGGATAGAATTGACGGGATGATCTTCGTAGGTTCTACCTTCGTGACACCACGTGTTACCATTCGCCCCTTTCACCGTGAAGATGACCTAGAACGTATCACAGAGGTCATCCACAAGGGCTATGCTGTACTGGCGATAAACGGACTTCGCTTCTGGGGAACACATCAGTCACCCGCTGACACGCTTGAACGACTCAACAAGGGGGCTGGGTTTCTTGCCATACTCGAGGGTGAAATCGTTGGCACGGTTACGATCCGTCCGCCCGAACCGGAATCCAAAGTTGAGCAGTATCGAGATCCAGCCACATGGATCATCAATCAATTCGCTGTAATCCCGGAACATGCGGGCAAGGGCATTGGTAAGGCATTGCACAACCATGCGCTGGATTATGCAATGCAGCAAGGTGCAACACGTGTTGCGCTAGACACAGCCAACGCAGCAGAACATCTCATTGCGATGTACAAGCGATGGGGGTATGCAGTTGTTGGAACCTGTGATTGGCGACCGTTCACAAATTATGAGAGCGTTGTGATGATGCGCACGCTCTAACTCCTATGAATGCAGAACTCACTCTCGCAGTGGAAACTCTCAAAGCAGCCAAGAATATTGCTGTTGTAGGTCTTTCTCGCAATCCCGGCAAGTCTGCTCACGATATACCGCTGTTCATGGCTAGTGCCGGGTACAACATCATCGGTGTTAACCCCCACGCCACACCTGCAGTAGCCACCGTTCCCGTGGTGGACACTCTACTGGATGTCCCCTTTACTATTGATATCGTTAATGTTTTCCGTCCTTCTGAAGACACAGATGCCATTATTGATCAAGCCATCACGCGCAAAACACAACAAGGAGACGTTTCGTGCATCTGGCTTCAACAAGGAATCACAAGCAAACATGGCGCTGTCAAATGTGCCGCAGCAGGCATCACGTATATCGAGGATACGTGTATCTATGTCATTCAGCAATACGTACGTGTTTAGTTACGGAGATACAGAGATACGGAGATACGGAGTTACGGAGATACAGAGATACGGAGTTCGAGTAACTATGTAACTGAGTAACTGAGTAACTAGTAACTGAGTAACTGAGTAACTAGACTACCATTGCATAACCGAAGAGGCTGAACATAACGATCAGGTGTACGATGAGCCAACCGCGCTGCCATACCGGGCGGTCATTCCAACGAACCTTCTGATCAAACGGATCAAAGATCAGCGCGATACCCAGATTCGATGCAGCCGTCATCAAATCATGCGCTACAAAAACGTGGTACACTGTGAACAGCAGGAATCCGCCGTAAAGTATTCGGGCAAATGTAGTATTCATGTGCGCCCTAACGTTTCTCCCCCTCAAAGAGTTTCGCTCTTCTCTATTCACTGTTCGCTGTTCGCTGTTCTCTATTCGCTATTCTCTATTCTCTATTCTCTATTCGCTATTCGCTATTCGCTATTCATGACTTTCGTCATGGTATCCCCCCTCCCAATCTCCTAGTTTCCCATTGTCAACTAGGAGACCCCCCATGAAACGCATTCTCACTACCGCTTTCGTATCACTTGCCGCGTCCGTATTGATCGGCTCATGTGGGCTGACAGAGTCAGACCCCGCAGATCCTAATGATCCGGTAGGGGGCAATACAGAACTCGAGGACACAGAGCCCGGTGCACGCCACTCCGCATATCCGGAATTGGGAGACTGGTTGCCGGATGAAATGACGCCTCGAGATAGTATCATCATCAAGTCGAGGAATAACGGCGTAGTGGTGGTGGATTTTAATGTGACCTTTGACACAGCATTCACCCTACGACTCGACACGCTCCTAGGGACTACCATTTTACCGGTAGATGCCAAAAAGTCCCTAATCGATACCTACCTAGCTCAGTATGGGGCTACCCTGGATACCACCAACAAAGACCGCATGATCATTCATGCAGAACCCAAGTTCCGCGTATCCTCAGAAGGCATCCAAGACTTTGTAGCGTCCAAGGGCGATGAGTCCAAGCCTTTCACGATCATCAAATACAACATGAACGTGGGAGACAGCTGGTCATTCACACGCTCCGATGGCGTGAAAATCACACGCAAGGTTGTGTATCACTCAACAGATGATGACTACGAAGTTATCTTCTGGAGACTCAAGGTCTTCAAAACCGAACAAGTTCAAGAGAACGACCCACTGCTCTCAAAGATCATCTGGGTTACCAACCATAAATATGGCCTCGTTGGCGTTCACATCTTCGATAAAGCCGGCAAGGAGATTCCGATAACGATCGCTCCGCCATCGCTTTAAATGTCCGACAACCTCGTCGTGGGCTTCAACATCATTCGCTGTTCGCTGTTCTCTGTTCGCTGTTCACCACGGTGTCCACGACACAGCAAACGCCGGTGCTACGTTTGGACCGGGCAGGAGCGTAAGGCCGAAGTCGAACGTTACAGCAGTGTTGCACTGGCGGAGTCCAAGGAATAACGCGCTTTGAGACGGCCGTGTGAGATCTGCGTTCCACAACTCGCCCAAGAAATGCAGGTCATGCATCTCAGGGAATCGCACGTCCATCATAAAGGCAACGCCGATGGTACCGTTGGCATAGGGGAACGTAAAGGGATCAAAAAGAGTGCCGCCACTCACAACGTAGGATTCCTTGCCGGCTACTTTGGCATGAATCATTGTGCTGATGCGCGTGCGTTTGCCGGTGAATGTGGCAACGCCGTAGATGTGACCCATGAAGTTCACATCGTTGATCCACGAGCCGTTTACGCCAAGGGCATAGATCTGCTTGCCCCCTTCCACTAATCCGTTCTTACCCTCATACACAGTGCCCTTGATGTTCACGGTGCTGAATTGGTTCTGCCAGCCAATGCCGGGTACAACTGTTCGACCGCCGGTGATGCTCATGAAGTCTGCAATACCTACGCCTAGTGTTGGCATCACACCTTCTACGAGCGCGAGATAGTGGTCGCTCTTGATAGCCTCGGCTGTTGGTAGGATCAAACCTCTGTTGCGCGCTCGATACGATTCTTCGAGCAGTCCGATCCACGAGATTTCTGCCGCATAGATCTTTGCTCTACCAAACGGAGTCTTGATGCGGATATAGGCGCCAACGGAATCAGATGCTGTTTCGCTTACTGGACCCGAAACCACATCGCCGTTCACAAGACGCACGTAGTAGTCTAACTCAGTATCAAACTCATACTGCTCTAGTGCATCGTCTGACATACCCTGCTGTGCCATGAGTGGTGGTGCACCAACAAGTGTGCATACTAGCACGATACAACCGAGTATGAGTTTGAGTAGGGGGCTCATTGGCCCGCCCCTTCTTGCGAGAATGCGAGCTGACCGCATGCTGCGTCGATGTCGAGTCCGGCTGACGAACGCACATTCACTTGGACATCTTCTGCACGTAGACTATCGGCAAACCATTGAAATTGTTCTGGTGTAGAAGGCTTGAGCGACATATCAAACCCTTCCGGCAATGCGAAGTCGATCTCATGGAAGGGGATCAAATTCACGCGCGTTGGCATACGGCGAGCAAGTTTACCAAGTCTCTTTACATCTGCAAGGCTGTCATTGATCCCATTGAAGAGAATGTACTCATAGGTCACAGACTTGCGTGTCTTTCGATAGTAGTACTCAAGTGCCTCGATCAGTTCCGGCAGTTGATGTTTCTTTGCGATAGGCATGAGTTCTGCACGTACATCCTGCACCGTTGCGTGCAAGGACACGGCAAGCTTGATAATCTGACCTTCGTCGGCCATACGGATGATCCCAGGCACAACACCTGCAGTAGAGATGGTTACGCGACGTGGTGCTACCATCTTTGTTCGTTGGTCCGTAAAGATCTGCGTGGCACGCATCACTTCGTCGTAGTTGTTCATCGGCTCACCCATACCCATGAACACAATGTTCGTGATGGGCTTGGTAGAGAATTTTTGCGCCTGGAGAAACTGATCAACGATCTCACCCGACGTGAGATTACGCGCGAGCTTTAGAGACGCCGTTGCACAGAATACACAGCCGAGGTTGCAGCCTACCTGCGTTGAAACGCAAAGCGTAAGTCTGCGAGGGTGCTCACCATCCGGTACCATCTCACTTGGAATGAGAACACTTTCAACTGCTCTCCCATCCCAGAGTTCAAAGAGAAACTTCTTTGTTCCATCAGCAGACTCTTGCACGGTCTGCAGCTTCACACTCTGCGTACGATACTCAGTTCCGAGTTTCTCACGCAACGCCTGCGGCAATAGCGCCATCTCCTGCACACTGTCAAGCCGCTGGATGTAGATCCCATCGTAGACCTGTTGCGCACGATACTTGCGCTCGCCCGCATCAACGAACATCTTTTCAAGCTCACCAAGGGGATGCCCCTTGAGCTCGATAGGTCCGTCAACTATGTCTCTCTTTGCTTTTGCCATTTCACACTCTTATTAGCACATTAACACATTAGCACACTAGCACATTAGCACATTAGCACATTGCACGGCCACATTCGACGAAATCGCCACACCCATTCCATTGCACCCGAATGCCACAACGCAACGTGGTGAGACGTTCCCAACATACGGTTGTTTTGTTGCCGTAAACGCCATCGTGCCCGCCCAGCGGTGCTCGATCTCCAGTTCCGGATGGTTTGGCAGGATCACAGAGCGAAGCATGTTCTCCAACACCAACTGAATATGCTCCGTTGTCTGGTGTGAAGTAGTGCGTTCCCCTTCAAAGTCCAGGTTCCGCCCGCCCCCTAACAACACCCTGTTTCCAACCGATCGGAAGTAGTAATAGCCCTCATCGGCATGGAAGGATCCCTTGAGTTTTAGGTTGGTAAGGGGCTTCGTGATGACTACCTGACCTCTTCCGGGGAGGATCTCAGGTAGCGTTGTAGCGGGAACGAGACTCGGAATCATTGCGTTGGTGGCAACAACTGTCTGACCGGCAGTGACCAAGATGTCCTGATATGCGGTTCGGACGTTAAGCTCTACAGACGTATGTGTTTCCCGCATGGTCACAACCTCTGCGCCTGTTCGAATGTGCACGCCGACACGAGAGGCCAAATCCCACAAGGCAGCGATCAGTTTGCCGGAATGGAGTGTGCCTTCGAAGGGTGTAAACATCAGTGTAGTCACCGAAGGTGACAGACCATAGGCTGCTATTAGGTCATTACGCTGTGTGAACGCAGCACAACCAAAGATTGGAGCAAGCAGATCATTCACTTCCTCAAGACGAGAAAGCGACGGATGATCTTCGAGGAAGATCTCCGAGCCACCATCCTCGGTATACCCAACATCATAACCAGAGCACCGTTCTCGTAGGAGTGTGAGTCCATCAAGACGTTGCTGCACGAGGTTGCGCGCGGCATCGCTGCCCATGAGGTCGATGTCAGACGCGATCTCGCTTAACGAGCCCATACAGGCAAAGCCAGCATTGCGCGTTGATGCACCTGTAGGCAGCAGGTTGCGCTCTAAAAGCAGAACGCGCCACTCAGGGTGGCGCGTTGCACATTCAATTGCTGTGTTAACTCCGATGATACCGCCGCCGATGATAACTACGTCATACGTCAGCCACGATTCATGTTCCCAAAAGCTTCTCATGCGGATGTGTTACTGTGGACGTGTTGGGCGCACACGCGAAGGGCTGCGTGTTGTGAAGACCGCGCTATGCAACGTGAGTGTTTCACCAACAAGCGTAGGATTTGCAACGCTGAAGCCGGGTGGATACGGTTGGGCTGTTGACGTTGTGAATCCGCGTGGGAACACGGCCTTGAGCGTGCCGTTTACATATCCACTGTAGCCGATGATATCCTCACCGTCTTTGCGGACTTCCGTGATCGTAATGGTGCCACTGACCGGGCCATAGAGATTTCCGGCAGTGCTAACAAATGCGCCTTGATCGCTAGATGGAACATAGTTACCATTCCCGACAACAGCCGTGGCCGCTGTGAATGCAAACGAACCAGGAGCAGTTGGAAGCGTCTTAAAAACGAGGCGAAGTGTCGGCGTGGAATTAATGTTGATGCTGGAGGTGCTCAAATGAATCTCACTACTGAAGATTGAATCCTTCGGCAATGCCGTTGATGTCATCGTCACCACAGGCCCGTGAACGATCATTCTGCCACTCACTTCTACCTGAATTCCTGTACGAGGTGGCTCGTCGTAGATGGTCTTGAGTTCAAGCGACGGATGTGGTCCGCTCGGTCCTTCTTCGCATGATGTAACGAAGAGAGCAAATACGCACATCGAAAGTATGGTCATCATCTTCATAGTTGTTGCCTTATTTGTTGGTGTATATCAAAGACCGAGCTTGAATTGATAGCTCAGGCCTAGCTGGATAGAGACCGGCGTGAGGTTGATCAGGTCGGAGGTCTTGGTAGACGCCTTCGGTACGCCCAAATTCGTCACGGGGAATCCGTTCGTATACGTGCCATCCTCGTAGAGTCCGGTAACGTAGTATTTGGCAAGGAGATCTATGGTTAGTATGCCAAGACTAGAGTTCCAGACATTGATCGCTCCACCAAAACGAACATCAATCGCCATCTTCATGGTGTTCTTATCTACAACGTACTTGTTATCTGAACGTTGAGGGTGCCAGATTTCTCCCTTCATGGGAAAATTGAATCCTGCGCCCATCATCACACCGAACAAGCTCACCTGAGGTGCGATCGTGAAATGGCTGTAGCGTTCAATGACGTACCCCTTCCAATCAGTCTCACTGTCATAGAACTCATATGGACGTGTTCGTGTACCCACCGACGTGATGCCAATGTCAAGCCGGGCGCCCATCGAGGAACCACTTGTGAATGGGGCGAAGATCATCACACCATAGTTCTGCATGAACCATACATCCGGGTTCACCTTTCGTCCGTCTGCATTCTCCAAGACAATAGCGCCCGAGACGATTCCAATCGTTGGACCAACACGAAGAACGTACTTCTCCTTTGCCGGTTCTGCAGCTGCAAACCCCACAGTGTCCTTCTGACCTGTTGAGTCAACAACTTGTACCGCATGCTCCATCGCAACGGCGTTTATGGCAAAGGCCAAAAACATCAACACGAGAACCATTGATCTCATAATCCCTCTCCGGCGATTTGTACGTATTTTCTCGTAGCCCATGCAAAAATACGATGGAATCAGACCTGTAACGCATATGGGGCTCGGGGTTTCTTCCCATTGTCACTGTGAACGATTGGACATGACGTACACCCTCCTAACCGACGAAGAGCTGTTTGCGCTTGTTCGCGACGGCAACGATGAACAGGCCTACAGGACTTTGTTCAAGCGATATGACAAGCGGGTCTACGCCTACTGTTTGCGGGCACTTGGTTCTCATGACGATGCCCAAGACATGTTTCAAACGATCTCATTGACGGTGTTTGACAAACGGGCGTCTTTCTCTGATGGATCATTCGCAGCGTGGTTGTTCACAATCGCTCGCAACTTCTGCCTCAAGGCACTGCGAGGACGAAAACATACCACGGAGCTTACCGATGACATCCTTCCGATCGAAGAGGATGAGAGTCGAAGTCAGGACTTCTTACTCCGACAAGCTCTTCACAAAGCGATCGGTGGTCTGCCTCAGGAGTTTCGAGAGGCTTTGGAGTTGAAATACTTTGAAGACTTACCGTATGAAGACATCGCAAAGGCCCTAGACATCACGGTCTCACTTGCAAAGGTGAGGGTGTTCAGAGCAAAAAAACTGATCCAGCAATCAATGTCCACGATAATTGACGAACTACGATGACGAATCAAGAACTACTCGCCGGTTTCCTCGATCGCTCTCTGAGCGAAGATGGCCTTCTCGAGTTCGAAGCACGCAAGACCGCGTCGCCTGAATTCGCGAGCGAAGTACGTGAAATGCTTGCCGTTGAGGATCTCCTCACCGCTGCTGCACCTCGCGTACGGTACCCGGTTGAGTTCCTCGCCTCGGTCGAATCCGCCATTGCCACCAAGGTAGCGGCCGGTGCAACTGCATCTGGATTCTTTACAAGTCTTGCACAGAGTGCTTGGACGTGGATAGCAGGCGGAACGGCAGCGGTAGTGATCGGTGGCGGTGCCATCTATCTCGCCACTACGTCCACCACAGAGCCAATTCCTCCAACACGTGCTACCATCTCAGCGTCAGCTCCGGCTCCCGGCAACGCCCAAACAGTTGTTGCTCCCAAGCCAACGCCTGTAGTAACAACAAGTCCTGTGGTTACGCGCCCAAACACAAAACCGCAACCTGCACTCGCGTCAACGGAGACTACTCATAGTAGTGTTGAGCTCAACGCAAACACAACTGAACCCGACCCGGTTACAAAGCAGATCATTGCTGAATACGAAAAGTGCAAGGGCTCAAATGATCAGGTTCGTTGCGCACAACTCGCATTGCAGATCGGGATCAAGCTGCGTAAAGATGATCACGCATCAGAATCTCGTCAGTATCTCGAAGCAGCCATCGGACATGCAAGAGCACTGAAGCTTGCCGAGTTCGAGATGGATGCAAATGGTGAGCTCGGGCTGCTTGCACGCACCGAAGGTGATGAACAACGCGCTGCAGCTGCGTTCCGACGCGCCATTGATATCGGTCAGGCGCAACAGAAGAATACGCGACGCTGGTCAACAGCTCTTGAGGAACTAGAAAAAAGATAAATGCCCTGTTATGTGTGTTCCAAGGACGGCGCCCGGATCCCTACGGTCGCCGTTCTGCTTTTATATAGAGCTCTGCGCGCTGGTAGAATTCTTTCTCAGGACTAACAAGTCCACGGCGGAACCATACGTCGGCGTTCACTGCCTTGCGCGAAACCGGAGCAGATGATTGCAGGTACTCTGCCTCATCATTTGGTGCAGCTGGATAGAATTCAATGGATGTAAAGACAGGAGCCCCATGGAAGAGCTCAATATCGGGTGTTGCCAGGAAGTCAGGGGGCAATACACGAAGCACTTCAACCCGTGTAGAAGGTACGCCGGTTGCATCCGTCACAGACTGCGAACGAACAACAACCCTTCCTGGCTCACTCTTTGTAGTAGCACCCTCTTTGTCCTGAAGCTTCAGCTCTACGAGGATCTGCTGTGATAACACGGCATCAGTCTCGAGGTTATCGTTCATGTTCCAAAGAATGGCTTGAGGAACAGCTCCACTATCGGCAAAGGTGCGCACTGCACGTCCGGATTGGAACATCGACACAGACCACTTTTCTATGCCCGCTTCACTCACAACATCGGGCATTACTCGCACACTCGGAAGCCGTGTCTCATTCTGAATGTTAGTGGCAGAGAGTGGTCTCACCAACAAACGGCTTGGCTCAACAAACATCACCCACGCCGGTTGTGATGCTTGTCCGCGCTTCACTTCAACAGAGAGTCTACGCGCAGATACATTAAAAGTCTCGGTGAGGTAGGCACGAACCGCCTCGCACCTACGTTCTGCAAGCCCCTTACCTTGGTCCGTTCCATCGTCATAGGTAAGCAGTGTTACGGTTGCTGATGGGTTCACCCGCAACCGAAATCCAATGATATTGAGAACATTGTATTGCCAATGTGTTGCAGCATCTACAAGGGCAGATGTCTCCTTCCACGTACTGGCAACAGCAGACGTAAGCTGTACATATCGCGCCGGGAGTGTTGATGATGTATCATCAAAGATCACGAGAGGCATAAAGGGCACGGTACGTTCTAGTCGCACTCGCTGAGCACTTAGTCGCGCATCTTCGCTTACCGTTCCATCATCGTGGACAAATGACAATCGTAATGATCCACGAAGGACAGAAGGGGGCTTTGGTAATAACGTGCGATAACTCTCGCGTACTGTTACGCGAACAACAGAGCCATCGATAAGAGAATCCGTTACTGTTGATGCAAGGGAGGTAACTGGCTCGCGAACTTGGGCACTGAGATCTACAGTTGTATCTCGAATAACAGTTACGAGACGTTCTCGAACCGGTATTACTTCCGACGTTTCGATGTTGGTTGTTGCTCCAAGTATATAACGAACACCAACACCGATGGTGAGACTCTGCGCCGTGAACGCTCCATCAGCATTAACGGAGTTGAACATGCTTGTGAAGCCAACATGGGGCACGAGGAAGAGATTCTCTGCAGAGCTGAGAGGGAGTTTTCCTTCGGCACCGAAGCTTACACCAAAGATCGTTGAGGTGTTGGGAATTTGACCCTGACCTGACACCTGTTCAATTGACCCGTCAACAAAGGGCAACCCCTCGGGATCGGTGAAACGAACCGTTTGCAGGTAGTCTGTGGATAGTGCAAACGATACCGGGATGCCAACTCGAAGGCTGAGCCATGAAAGTGGTTCGAACCTCAAATACGGCTGAATCTCTATAACCGTGAATGTGCCACGAAGTTCGTGGGCCAATGATGCACGGTAGATCTCTCCGTCTTCGGTTGCAATGGGTACCGTTTCTCCTGCCTGATACGTAAGCGACGCGTGGGATAGGTTGAGACGAAGGCCCCCTCTCAACTTCTCCACAACAGGAAGATCCGCTCCAAGACCAAACCACCAACCTAGTGAGCCACTCGTTGGTTCAAACGTGAGTTGTCCTGGCGAAGATATCCCAGGCACCGAGAGGAATGAGCCGCTTGGAGCCACAACACTAATGCCTGCAAGCGCATCGAATGCAAGAGGAAGTGGTGCTTCCTGTGCAGCGATTCTTACCGTAGCTATGGTGAGGAGGACAAAAAGGAACCGTGGCATCGGTGCAAAATAGGACTACTGCACCACGAATAAGCGAACAACACTATTGATCGTGTTTCCGGAAGCTCCTTCAACCACTAATCGGGCATAATACGAGCCTGCCGGCAGGGCGATATCTGCCGCCCCAGATGAGCTAATGGAGAACACTCGGCTACCTGCCCGGAGTTGTGTTGTGAGGTCTACACGAACCTGTCCAAGTGCATCGATTACATCCAGTCGCCCATTCTGTGCCGGGACATTGGCGATCCTCAGAGTCGATTGCGAAACAACCGGATTAGGGTCCACATCAGCCACAAGCGTCCCCTGCATGGGGTTCACATATCGCGGTCGTCCGTCCTGATATCTCCAGACATTGGTAACGAGTACCACGGATGAATGTGGCTCTACGGACCTAGTTCCATTGTTCGTTGTGATGGAAGCTTCGGTGATGGTAAGGGGCGTGCGGTCCGCATCACCCAGGACAATTACACCACGGGCCTGACCTATCACCTGGCCGCTGCTTCCGATAAGCACGGAACCATTAAGCCCCGTCTTACCCACTTTGAGGATGGACCTATCATCAATCACATCACGTTGTTGGCCACTTTGCAAAAGCGCAACGAACATCGTGGGGTTGTAGGTAACGTCGCATACAAAGGACTGCAAAGAAAGGGGCACATCAATGGGGTCATCTGTGGTAACCACTACATCAAACGTAGCAGTGTCCCCAATACGATGGTAGAACGTATCTGCTACAAAACCCATTGAAAGCGTTACCGGACGGGGTACCATCGTGAGATTCACAACAATATTCGTAGAGTCTATGGCATCTCTTCCGAGCAGTGTTCTGCGCAGGACAAAGCCATATCGCCCGTCGCCATACGTTGTTGGCGCACACGTAACCTCTACCAATATCCGGTTCTCCTTTGTAGGGTTCTTTGTGAGGAGGAGGGCGGTAGTAACAGTACTCTGTACTTCTATTGGCTCAATGGAGTACGAAAACTCCTGCGAATACACCTGTGTACCAAGTTCAACGGCAATTGTGTCCTTGCGTACCTGCCCCACCATCATGTTGGTAAATACTGTAGCCTTCTCTGCGGGCATCCGAACGCCATTGCCCATAAAGTAGACAACGATGGTGTCAAGGGGCTTCCCTGTCTGCCTATGAATCCGAACCAAACCAAGAGAATCAATACTCCGCCCTACGGTTTCTGGCTGGAAGGAGAAGGCAAAGGCCAGTGTGTCACCTATTACAGCAGGATTGCGGTTGAGGAGTTGGAAAGGCTCTTCCAATGATCCATCGATCTCCCATCGGGATTCATCAGCCAGATCTTTGCGGATAAGCACAAGCCTACGATTAGAATCACCAATCAGGACGTTGCCGAATTCAATTTTCTCATCACGAACAAGGCGGAATGCTGTCCCGAACAAACGGAGCCGGATCTGGTCATTAGGGGGCGGAACAGCCGGACGTCTTTCGAGAATGATCTCGTCACGGTAATCTTTTGGATCTACGGGAGCAAACTCCACTCGTATCCGAATCTCGCCGTCGGATATCATCAGATCCTGGGGTTTGGTCTTCATCGTGTACGGCGAGCGGCACGAATCCACAACGACAAAACCACCGGTGCCCACAAGCCCGCCAATCCGCACCTCTAGCTCCTTCCGCGTACCTATAGGCATCGGCGGGAAGTTCATGGACTCATTGATGACCCGAACCGGCTGCGCCTCTACATAGGCCGGAACAGCGCTCAGAATCAAGAACAGAATGATGAGGTGTTTTTGCATGATGGGCGTGGAGGAGAAACCCGTGAGGGAGAGACAAGTTACTAGTTACTAGTTACGAGTTACGAGTTACCAGTTACTCTGCGTAGACGATACAGGTTTCGCCTTCCCATTGTTGGCGAACGACTCGCCCGGATCCTTTGATCC
Organism: uncultured Ignavibacteria bacterium; assembly: GCA_937870915.1. Classification (GTDB taxonomy): domain Bacteria; phylum Bacteroidota; class Ignavibacteria; order Kapaibacteriales; family Kapaibacteriaceae; genus UBA10438. The sequence goes on along the minus strand of CALMZQ010000088.1, from coordinate 14,349 downwards.
GAACATCGTAGCCGGCGGCATGGAGGACGGTAACTGCGCGTCTGAGGGGGAATCCGAAAACATCGGGGTGCTGGTGAGCCCCTTGTTGTGCTTGGCCTTCAACCTTTACTACTGAGCCGCGCTCGAGTCTGGAGCCGTTGGCGGGGGTTTGGCGCATGATAAGGCCATTGCCGGTGGACATCTCTGCGCGAAGGCCGAGTCTGTGGAGTACGCTGTCTGCCGTTTGGAGAGCAAGGCCCCGCACGTCAGGAACGATAACTGTGTCTGCCTCGGCTGACGCGGCAATCCGTTGTTGGGTAGCTGCGTCCAACTTCAGCATCGTCATGGTCTTCTGTACGATACGCCGAAAGATTGGTGCCGCAGTTGTTCCGCCATAGATGCTAGTTGTAGGTCTGTCCAACATCACGATCATGGCCACACGAGGTTTGTCTGCCGGGTAATAGCCAACAAAGGAAGCGGTATAGTTCTTTCGGCCGTATTCGCCCTGCGTTAACTGTTGGGCTGTGCCTGTTTTTCCTGCGATTCGCACACCGGTAATTCGTGCTTCTTGACCTGTGCCACGTTCAACAACACCAACAAGCATTTCCGTGAGGATGCGAGCAGTCTCTGTGCTAACAACTCGACGTATCTGTTGCGGTGGTATCTCTGATGTGACCTTACCATCACTGGCCAACAAGGCCTTTACAACGCGTGGCTGCATCAGCACACCTCCGTTGGCAATAGCTGCATATGCGTCAAGAACCTGGAGTGCCGTAGCACTTACCTCGTAGCCGAACGACATGTATTGTTTTGTTGATTGATCAAACTCATTTGGACGTTTGAGTCTGCCTCGCACTTCACCCGGAAGGTCTATGCCACTAGGAATGCCGAAGCCGAAGTCGCGCACGTATTTGTAGTAGACGCGGTCATCAAGCTTGCGCGACAACGTGGCGAAAACAACATTGGAAGATTGCTCCATTGCACCGGCAAACGTGGTTTGACCCACGGGGTGATCGTCCTTGATCTGCACGCCCCCTGACATCATCAGAACTCCATTTCCTCCATCCACCTTGTCTGTTGGAGCAAGTTTCCGTTCCTCCAACAGGGCAGCAGCGGTTATGGCCTTCATCGTTGACCCGGGCTCATATTGGTCCGTTACGGCGCGAATACGAATGGCATCGTCATTGGCCTTATCTAATCTGTTGGGATCGAAACTTGGATACGAAGCCATTGCGAGGATCTCACCTGTTGATGGCTCGATGGCTATCACTGTTCCGGAGAGAGCGCCGCTTTCTCTAACACCTCGTGCGAGTTCTTGCTCGGCAACACGTTGCATTTCGAGATCAATCGTGAGTTGAAGTCCTTGCCCGTCTCGTGGTGCTTCGCGTTCGGGATCTACGCCCGGACGGAGTCTTCCCCTACCATCGCGTTGCATAACAACAAAACCGCTCTGTCCACGGAGAATGCCATCGTAATGGAGTTCAAGTCCCGTCAACCCATTGTTATCTACATCTGTTGTTCCTATCACCTGCGCGGCTAGCGGTCCATGAGTGAAGGACCGTTTTGGTTCCTTAACCCGGATAAGCCCCCTATCACGGATCGTATCGAGGACAGGGAACATCACGGTGTTCACACCCCGAGCAAGCCATACAAACCGTGCCTGTGTTGAGCGGAGGCGATCCAGATAACTCTGTGCAGATTCACCGGCGGCGGCTGAAAGAAGCTGAGCACACATCTCCGGATGTTCTATCATGCTTGGGTCTGCAGCAAACGACGTGGTCTTCATCATCGTTGCCAGGTCTCGCATTTCGCGGTCGAGTAATCTACCGCGCTCTGCACGCAACGGGACTCTACTTTCATATTGCTTCTTTGCAAGGTCTCTATACCGAGCACCTTCTACAACCTGCACCCAGAAGAGTCGTCCGAGAATGATCATGAAGGCTATGGAGAAGACCAACGTAAGCAGGCCCGACTTCCATCGAATGGGTTCGTATGGTTGGGACTGTTCGTTCACTTCTTTTCTGTGTCTTCCAACACGGTAGGCGCTTGAGGGGGCGGAATGAGTCCGAGCTTTTCCTGAGCGATACGAGTGATACGCTCTGCTGACTGGAGTCGGTACGACTCCGTTCGCAGACTCTCGTTTACCGTACGCAATGAATCGATACTGCGCTTGAGTGCATCCGTTTCAACAAGAAGTTTCTTCACTGCTATCACATTACTCACGTACAACACAGTAAAGATTGCACTTACGAAGACTAGCGCGAATATGCTCCAGCGGTTGAGTAGCCGACGCTGCTTTACAAGTGCCGTTGGCTCCTTTGTGGGCAATAGCTCATCGATCGGCGGTTCGGGTATGATCCCCCGTGCTGCCATCAGCGAACCTCAGCTCCTGCACCTATGCCGGCATCCGATGGAGTGACCAGAGTGAGCTTACCTTCTGCATTGGATGCAGCCAGGACCATGCCCTGCGATTCCATACCCATAAGTTTGGCTGGCTTGAGATTGGCAACAACAACAATGGTCTTGCCAATAAGATCTTCAGGAGCGTAGTGTTTTGCTATTCCGGCAAGGATTTGCCTGCGTTCAGTGCCGATGTCTACCTGGAGCTTGAGCAGCTTCTCTGACTTTGCAACTCGCTCTGCTTCTATGATCACTGCGGTGCGCAACTTTACCTTTGAGAAGTCATCGATGGCGATGCGGTCATCCGGCTCTTCTACCACGCTCGGCGTGACGGGTCCGCTCGGAGTGACGGAGCCAACAAGTTTTTCGATTTCGCGTTCAACCACGTCGTTCTCCACCTTCGTGAACAGGATAGTAGGCTCGGCAAGGGGCGAACCTGCCGCTAACTGAAACTCGTGAGAGTGCGACCACAGATCTACGCCAATCTGGCCCTGTTTTGGTGCGCCTACGTTCACCGGAAGACCCAACATGGACTGCATGGTTGCTGATGCAACGGGGCAGAAGGGGGCAAAGGCCATGGATAGTGTTCGAATAGCCTGGAGACAGACATTCATCGTTGAGGCGCAATCAGCGGGATCACTCTTTATGGTCTTCCACGGCGCTTTGTCATTGAAGTACTTGTTGGCAGCACGTGCAATGTTCATTGCCTCCGTTGCAGCATCGCGGAAACGATACGCATCGAGGTTCAGTCCTACAGCGTTGTGTCCATCACGTAGGGCCGCAAGCAATACTGTTTCATGTTCACCGTGCTCATACCCGCTAGCAAGAGCGGGAACAGTGCCATTGAAGTTCTTTTGCACGAACTGCATCACACGGTTGACGTAGTTGCCAAGGATAGCAGCCAGCTCGTTATTCGTACGCGCCTGATAGTCTCTCCACGTAAAGTCACTGTCCTTTGTCTCGGGCATATTCATCGTGAGCACATACCGCACGATGTCTTTATGCTGCGCCTCGGGAAATGCAGCGAGATACTGCATCACATCAATGGCCCAGTTTCTACTTTTTGAGAACTTCTTGCCTTCGAGATTCAGAAACTCATTGGCGGGCACGTTCTCCGGAAGTATATAGCCTTCTTCGCTTCGTGTGTTGAGGAGAATCGGAAAGATGATAGTGTGGAAGACGATGTTGTCCTTGCCAAGGAAGGCCGTGTACTCCGTTTCTGCATCACACCACCACCTGCGCCAATCTTCCGGTTTTCCTTCGTTGATGGCCCATTGTTTTGTGATGGAGATATAGCCGAGGACAGCTTCGAACCATACGTAGAGAACCTTCCCCGCTGCACCGTCCACCGGTACAGGTATTCCCCAAGTCATGTCTCGTGTTGCAGATCGTTCTGCGAGACCCTGCTTGAGCCACGATCTGCTTTGCTGAAGAACATTATCCTTCCATTGTCCGGCATGTGATTCGATGTAGCGCTCACACCACCGCTGGAATTCATTGAGCTTGAAGTACCAGTGTTTTGTCTTTCGAACAACCGGTGTCTTACCGCTTACAAGAGAGCGTGGACTCTTCAGATCCAGCTGATCGTAGTAGGCACCGCAGTTGTCGCATTGATCTCCTCGCGCCTTATCGTATCCGCAGTTTGGGCAGATGCCCTCTACATATCGGTCGGGCAAGAAGATCCTTGATTCATCATCGTAGAACTGGTCGTCCTCGCGTTCAACAAGAAGCCCCTTCTCCTTCCATACAAGAAAGAACTCTTGGGCTGTTGCTGCATGGATCGGGTTGGACGTGCGATCATAGAGATCGAAGTTGATATCAAGACCCATCAATGCTCGCGCATTTGCCTCGTGATATCGATCAATCACTTCCTTAGGTGAGATCCCCTCTTTTTCGGCAGCAATGGTGATTGCAACGCCGTGCTCGTCCGAACCGCATATGGAGAGCGTGTCTCTCCCACGAAGTCTGCAATAGCGTGCATAGATATCCGCCGGAAGTGTTGAACCCACAACGTTTCCGAGGTGGGTCACTCCGCTTGCATACGGAAGTGCCGAGGTTATGAGGTATCGTTTCACTGGTTCAGGTCAATTGTTCAAAGTGGTGATGTTATTCGTACATCACAATGTCAGTAGCAATCCTCGTTGCCGTTGCTTCATCGGCCAGTTTCCGAATAAGTGCCAGACAGAACTCAAAGGCTGTTCCTGCACCTCTGCTCGTAACAATGTTTCCATCGATTGCCACACGCTCAAGAGTATAGGTGTAGGGGGCTAGCACATCCGCAATGGACGGATGGGATGTTACCACTGCCCCTTGATGAAGTAGGCCAAACTCATGCAACACCATTGGTGCTGCACAAATGGCACCGATAAGACCCTTCTTTGCCATGTGACGAAGGAGGATCTGCTCCAAGGCATGATTGTTCAAAAAATTGCCAACACCTTGACTGCCACCAGGGATAATGATCGCATCAAATCGCTCATCCTCTGTGATGTCCTCGATGATAATGTCTGGCACCATTCGTACGCCACGCGAGCACACAACAACATTTCCGTCTCCTGCAATGGTCACCTCCATCGATGCACGCCGTAACATGTCGATGATGATCACTGCCTCCATCTCTTCCGTGCCGTTGGCTATCGGAACTAAGATCTTCTTCATGGTCAGTCGTTATCCTCTGCAGCTGCTGGAGCTGCTACATTGGACGTCATGTCCGGACGCCGGATCTTGCCCCCTTCATGTCCTGTGAGACCGATCTGAATAAAGGCCCCAACGGCCACAAGAACAAAGAGTATGGAGAGTGTGCCGGCAATACTCTTGCCCTTCCACTGTGTGAACAATGCCGCTGCACCTACCGCGGCTGCAACCAACATAATCCACAGAGAGAGCTCTGCCATTTCTTCGTGAGACTCAATCACTGTCTCGCTAATGCCGGCAATGTTCTCAATACGCTCTTCTGCACCTTCCCCACTGAGATAGGTAGGGATTACTGCTAGGGCCATCACGATGTAGACAGCAAGGCCGGACATCCGAACGGTGTTGTTCTTGATAACAACGCCGATGATCACCACAAGCAATGCAGCCAAAGCGCCGAGGATCGGCACGTGGTTTAAAAACAGGTGGATCTGTAGCTCATTCATGACTTACTCCCATTCGATAGTGGCAGGGGGCTTCGACGAGATGTCGTAAACCACTCGATTGATACCTCGAACTTCATTGATGATGCGATTGCTCATCCGTGCAAGCACATCGTAGGGCATGTGATACCAGTCAGCTGTCATACCATCGGTACTTGTAACAGCTCGTAGTCCACATACGTGCTCATACGTGCGCTCGTCTCCCATCACACCAACGGTGCGAACGGGCAGCAACACGGCAAATGCCTGCCAGATCTCGTTGTAGAGTCCGGCATTACGAATCTCCTCTAGGTAGATCTCATCAGCTTCGCGTAGAATGTTGAGCTTCTCCAGAGTGATCGCTCCGGGAATACGGATGGCCAATCCTGGTCCCGGGAAGGGATGGCGCTCAACGAACCAATCCGGGATCCCAAGTTCTCTCCCTACAGCACGTACCTCATCCTTAAAGAGCTCGCGGAATGGTTCGATGAGTTTGAGGTTCATCTTTTCCGGGAGTCCACCAACGTTGTGGTGCGTCTTGATGGTCTGACTCGGCCCCTTGGTGCTCACAGATTCTATAACGTCCGGATAGAGGGTTCCTTGAGCAAGGAACTTTGCATCGGCGAATTTCTTGGCTTCTACATCGAAGAGATCGATGAAGGCACCACCAATAATCTTCCGTTTTCGTTCTGGATCGTCAACATCATGCAGACGAGATAGGAACATCTCCGTTCCATCAACGAGGTCAACTGTCATCGAAAAGTGCTGCTTGAACATCTCTATGATGTTTTCGCTTTCACCCTTACGCATTAGACCACTGTCAATATGAATACAGTGAACCTTGTCGCCGATGGCTTTGTGAAGGAGTACTGCAGCAACGGTAGAATCAACACCACCGCTCAATGCGCAGATCACACCACCGTCTCCAACCTTGGAGCGGATTTCTGCAACCGCTGCATCAATGAATGATGTGGCATTCCATGTTGTTGCACAGCCACAGATCTGCGTTACAAAGTTCCGGAGGATGCTCTTGCCTTCCGTGCTGTGATGCACTTCGGGATGGAATTGGACGCCCCAGATCTTCCGCTGTACGTCTCGAATAGCACAGATGCCGGCGTTCTCTGTATGAGCGATCCTCTCAAAGCCTGGTGGAATCTCGGTTATGTGGTCACCATGACTCATCCACACTTGTGTTGTGGAACTGAGTCCCGTAAAGAGGTCGCTCTTGTCATCAACTTCCAACATGGCTCGGCCGAACTCACGTCGCGCAGCCTTATCTACTACTCCACCGAGTTGATGTGCAATCAACTGCAGACCGTAACAGATGCCAAGTACCGGTACACCCATGGCAAAGACATCAAAGTCTGGGATTGGCGCACCTTCTGCATATACACTGGAAGGTCCACCTGATAGGATGATTCCTCGTGGTGATAGATCAGAAAGGTCTTGACGGGAGATGGAGTATGGATGGATCTCAGCATAGACGCCAACTTCTCGCACCTTACGTGCTATAAGCTGTGTGTACTGCGATCCGAAGTCGAGAATGATGATCCGTTCTGCATGTGTCATAATGCAAAGTTACCACCTTCGCACTCTGCTTGCAGTATCTCGCCTACTCCTCCACGTAGTCAAGTTCCTTACCATAGGTTTCTTTGAGAAACACAAGTCCGATAAAGGCAATGAGCATTGTTACACTGCCCACAATAACGGCACTGGAAACAAGGGGCTGACCAGCAAACAACACGGCGTCTCCCTTGCGAAGAGCAGCAAAGACCAGCAAGGCCGGGATCAGACCACCACGGACCACATTTGGAATGGTGGTTGCAACAGTAGCGCGCAGATTGGTGCCAAACTGTTCAGCCGCCGTGGTTACGAATACCGCCCAATAACCAACCGTGAAGCCCAACACACCGGTTTGCAGATAGGTAAGCGTTGCAGATTTGGCAGGCGTGAAGAGGTACCACGCTACGGCGGCCGAGGTGAAGACAAGGAAGAGGAGTATTGTTCGGCGTCTGCTCTTGAGGAACTGACTGATGAGTCCACTTACAAGGTCGCCCGCCGCCAGCCCAACGTAGGCCCACATCACGGCCTGTCCGGCTAAGATCTCTGTGGAGCCCCCTCCCTCCTTTGTGAATTCCGGGGCAAAGGTCACAAGAATGCCTATCACGTACCAGATAGGAACGCCGATGGCTACACTTGAGAGATATGTTCCGATGCGTTTCCGGGTGAAGATCATGAAGACGTTTCCGCGGGAAACGGGTGCGTCTTCGATCTTGTTGAACATGCCAGACTCTCTAACCCGTACGCGCATGACAAGCAAGCACAGACCCATCACACCGCCGATGATAAAGGCTACCCGCCAATCCGAGAGCTGGTGCACTACGTAGGCTCCTACAGCGCCAAGAATACCCATGGAGGCAACGATGGTGGTTCCATAGCCGCGGGAGTGTTTCGGCATCACCTCGCTAACAAGGGTGATGGCTACTCCGAGTTCTCCTGCTAGACCTATCCCCGACAAAAAACGAAACATCGCATACATTGGCACACTGGAAACAAAGGCGTTTGCAATGTTCATTACGGAATACATGAGGATGCTAGCGAGAAGCACGGATAGCCTGCCCCGCTTGTCGGCCAATGCCCCAAAGATCAGACCGCCCAGGAGCATTCCCACCATCTGTGCGTTAAGGATGATCTCGCTGGCGTCCTGCATCTGCGTAGGTAATACCCCAATGGCCCGGAGAGATTCAGGGCGTACAATGGAGAAGAGGATCAGGTCGTAGATGTCTACGAAGTACCCAAGGCCACAGACGAGCACTGTTAGCCAGATACGCGATGATGTTTCAGAATTCTGTGAACGAAGGACCATAGGTGATGATCAGAGAGAATCGGGACCAAAAGCATGAGGAAGCAGATCAGACAGATCGTACCACACGTCGTTTCTCTGCGCAGTGGTGCAAAGGATGGACATAGACACGGAACACTCGGTTAGGACCTGTCTGCATGCTCCGCAGGGGGCTGTGGGGGCCTCCGTATCGGTAACAACCACACAGAGGATCAGATCTCGACGTCCGGCTACCGTTGCAGCCGCCACGGCGGCTCGCTCCGCACAATTCGTAAGTCCATAGCTTGCATTTTCTACATTGCAGCCAACATGGATGCCGCCATCGGCATCAACAACTGCCGAGCCAACGCGGAATGCAGAGTACGGAGCATAAGCTTGCTCTCTGGCGTTCTGCGCCGCGGTAACGGCGGCTTCCACAAGTTGCGGATCTATCTCCCTCTTCATTTTGCCAATCTACGTATGGATCATGCACGTTCGCTTCTGCGTTGGTATAGGAAACACGGGAGAACGTTTCCATGGCGTTCCGGAAAACTTGACCCATATGTGGTACTCGTATCGGAGATAATGCTTCAGCAAACGCAAACGTCGCGCGTTTCGGAAGCTCTTCCGCGTTTCCTCCGGCAATTCCCAACGGTGTTTGATCTGGCCCGTGCAGGCAATGGAGAGATAATCCGACAATGGCAGGGTATGGGTTATAACTCGCGCGCTCTACGGCTTCGAGATGCTGCTAAAACAATCGTCCGGGAATATGATGGGGTAATCCCGTCCTCCCCGGAGATCTTGTTATCACTTCCGGGCGTAGGTCCATATACATCTGCGGCTGTGGCTTGTTTCGCTTTCAACACAAGAGTTGTGGTGCTTGATGTAAACGTCCGACGAGTCTACTCGCGTCTGGTGAAACGCCAGAAGTACACAACGGATGTAGAGCCCGACGAAGTGCTGACACGCTTTGCTGAATCTCTGATTCCACAACGCACCTCTTCACAATGGCACCATGCTGTGATGGACCTTGGTGCAACCATTTGTACGGCGCGCGCTCCACAATGCACCGTGTGTCCGCTCGCAAGTCTGTGTCCATCCAACAACGTCCTCCAATCGGTTTCGCGCACGCGCAAGAAGGAACCCGAGTTTCGAGGGAAACCACAGCGAATCTGGCGCGGCCGGTTTATAGAAGTGTTGAGGGGGCAGAAGCCACACACGCATCTACGTCCTGCTCAACTCTTTGCACTTGCAACACAAAGCCCCTTATCAGCTCACGAAGAGGAATGGTTCACGGCTGTCTTGAACAGACTGGAAGCTGATGGGTTGATCTTGCGGACACGGTGGGGTGTGCGCCTAGCCGATTAGAATTGGACGGATAGGCCCGCAGAGAAAATGTTGAACGTGCTTACGTTATAGTCGAGCGCTAAACGCACCGGACCATAATACACGGATGCGCCGATGGTCCACTTCACGTTCGTATTGCCGGCCGTAACCACGGACGTTTGTGGGTTCTGATCTCCGGGCTGCTCTGGTGTGGGAACTGCCGGTTCTCCTAGAGGCGGTTTTGGAAGCAGTCCCAGTTCGATCTGTGTTTCCTGCGGAAGAACGTAGGTATAGGTGCTTGTAACGGAAATGGTTTCCCATGCTAAGCCTGTATAGACATCAACCACATCCCAAAGATTCTTGCTCGCGTGGATGTTTGCACTAAAGATCGTGGCGTCGGCTTCGAGTTTAGATTCCGTGAAACCTACGGTGTTACGAAGAGACGTGCCTTGATAGATACCCTGCACAGCGAGGTCGAAATATCGCTCAGGGAAATATTGTGAAAGGCTATGCTTGAGACCAATTCCCCAGAACGAGAACTTCCCAACGTTGGGGTCGAACTCAACTGGTGGCACATACCGAACAAGGAGCTCCGTTCCAAAGATGGAACCGATCTCTATCTGAGGCACGGCTGCAATGATCTTAGACATGTCCACACCGGGCGGAAGCGTAAGAAAACCAACCATCTTTACGTTGGCGAGTAGATTCTCTAGGTTAGACTGGCCAGCACTATCGAGATATTTGTACTCGGGTCTGTTACGAAGCACCGTAAGCAACTGTTCGTTCGTTGGGAGTAATACCTTGTTATCAGGTTTGTATCCAAAGAGCGTAGCAGCACTATCCGGCGTAACGATGTAGCCACTGTCTTGGCAGTCTCTGAAGAGCTCCTTTACGAGCATCGTTGCAAGACCAAGGGTGTCCTGATAGGTGTTCCCTATCTCAAAGCGCGGGCCGTTGAGATCAATGACAATCTTACCATACTTCGGGAGTTCCGTGAAGACATTCACACGTGGACCGAGATCTATGGTTGGTACATACCAACGTTGATCTTCGTTGATATAGCCAACCATGCCATTCACACTTACACGTATGTAAGGTTTTTCAACCGACTTCGGAACATAGGCCCTATCGTAAAACCTCGCATTCGAAGTTGCATTGATCGTATTCACCATTGGCTGGATATACGGCACAGCGTTGCTCTCAAACAGATCTTTGAGGATTGATCGTGTTAGATCCACTGCCAGCGGGTTGTATAACTGTTGTGCATTTGCCGTTATGGCTACGATCAACAGGAGGAGTATTGAAAGGGGCTTTCGCATCGTTATCGCAGCAGTTTTGCTCGAATGACAAAGTAGATCGGAACTGCGATCAGTGCAATGAGTACAAGACCCATCACATCAAGGGCAAGCGCAAATGCATGCCGAACAATCCACCACAACACTTTGAACACGATATACCCTACGGCGAGAGCGAGGATTATTGCGAGGATCTTTTTGAAGTTCATGGACGTTGTAATTCGTGTAACATGCTACCGAGCTGATGGGCTGCTGCACGGCGTTCATACTTGACGATTTCAGCCGTGTTCGGGTGTGTGATCTGCTCGCCCCTTTTCCATCGATCAAGAAACGTGCCTATGATCTCGGCAATGCCCTCGATGTTGTCCTGTGCTGCACTGGCACCGGCAGATGTTTCTTTGATCAGGGTGGCAATGGCACTTCCCTGTGGGGCAAGGGCAATGATCGGACGTCCAACGCCCAGGTATTCGTAGACCTTTCCTGGTACGATCTCGGCGCTTTCTTTTGCATCATCCACAATCAAGAGTGATGCCTCGCTCTGCATGAGGTATCCTATGCTCACATCATGTGGCACATAGCCAATACGTTCGATGGAGGGGGCAAACCGCGACGTATCAAGCATTTCGTGAACCTCGTCTCCAAACCGTCCTACAAACCTGATGTGTACATCTGCGGGAACCACACGCCCTTGGTCGAGAAGTCTGTCCAAAGCAGCAAGAAAGGCCTTTGGCGTGCGACGTCCATACATGGAGCCGGTATAGGTTACCGTGAATCGTTCATTACGGGAATACGAGACCTTTGGAAAGTCGGAGGCATCAAATCCATTGGGTACGTGTCTGAAGCGCTTACGATCGAGCTCGGGATACTTCCGTACGGCATCGTCTATGATCCCGGTCCACGCACATTCGATGAGGTCGGCTTCCCGAAAGACCGATCGTTCAAGAGAACGGTCGATGGCCGCCGGAAGAAACCACCTATCAGGCGTGGTAAGAAACTCCGTCCAAGGATCTCTAAAACCGGCCACCCATGGCAACCCGGTTTTGCGTTTAATGGATCGAGCGATAAGGGCGCACGTGTAGGGTGGAGACGAGCTGTAGATGGCATCTACGTGATGTTCTTCTACCATCTCCATCCCCTTCTTTACGGCGGTGAGGAGCCAGCCTACGCGAGCGTCGGGAATAAAGAGTGTGGCCCTGATCCAGTTGGTGACGTGTTCCTTCCAGCCCCGTTGCTCAGAGCTAGCCTTGTTCACGTTTACATCGATCGCCGCGGACTTATTACCCATGAACCTTCGGTAGAGGTCATATGGTTCAAGAATTGGCACACGAACGACCGTTACATCTGATGGGATCTTAGCGAGAAGTGATTCATCCCGCGCAGGGAAGTCGCCATTCTCCACGGTTAACACCACGGGACGCCATCCGGATTCTCGCAGGTAGGTAACGTGTTTCAGTACGCGTTGGACGCCCGGACCGCCGCCCGGGGGAAAATGGTAGGCAATTACGAGAACGGTCTTCATGCAGGCAACTGAAAGACAAATGCTGCTTCCATCGCAAGTGCGCGCACGCCGGGTATCGCTCGCAGTGCCGTGATCTCCATGCTTGGTATGGGGCGTTGGTACTTCCACCGGAATACAGGGCGCAGTCCGAAGTAGCGCTCAGAGCAAACGCGGAGTCCGGCAGCATGTGCAGAGGATAGCACCTTCCGTGCAGAACATCGAATGGTATGAAGTCGCTCGAGTTCTTCTTGATTTACAGGGTCTCCGCCCTTTACAAAGCCACCAAACAAGGACCACGGTAACATGTGCAGGAAGGGTATAGAGCCGGCCTTGGTTCCCATCAATTGTTGATGTCCGCCAAAAGCCGAGGTATACGGCGGAAACGTTACAAGCACTACACCGCCCGGTTTGAGCAGACGTGCGATATTCTTGAGCGCAATGGCAGGGTCGTCCAAATGCTCTATCACATCACGTAGCAACACTACATCAAAACGAGCTCGCCATTCTTCCGGTATCTCCTCGTAGATCACATCGTGCTGCGTGAACACCATGTTTAGTCCAAGCCCCTTCCACAACGGATCACTGATCTGTGTGAGGAGTGCCCCCTGAATATCCGTCCCCAACATATAGGATGCGCCCTGCTCTGCAAACGCAGCTAGTACTCCACCCTCAGCACAACCAATCTCGCACACCGCGGCCGCGGACGGCATGTGTCCAAGATCCTTCAGCCAGGGAATAAGAGTGTGTTCTGCCAGTCGGTACTGCATTCGCACGTTACGGATCGTGCGTGGGTGCAGATCCATCTGTTCTACGAGGTTAACAAGGTCTTGAGGTAGGGGGCTCATGTAACGTCAAAGATAGCACGGAGCGCCACCGTATCTTTGCGCACCTTCTATGAAGTACTCCATCATTGTGGCCGTCTTTAACAGGCCGGACGAACTTAACGAGCTCCTCGAGAGCCTTACTCTTCAGTCGTTCACGGACTTTGAGATCATCATCGTTGAGGACGGCTCCACGGTAAGCTCAGAGACTGTGTGTGCCCGATATGGTGGACGGCTTACCATCCGATATTTCTTCAAGGATAATAGTGGTCCCGGACCATCCCGGAATTACGGTTGTAGACGAGCTTCGGGCGACTACTTCCTGTTCATCGATTCCGATTGCACCGTGCCCCCTCACTACCTTTCCTCTATTGATGCTGAAGTATCTGAGAAGGGGCTTGACGCGTTTGGAGGGCCAGACAGAGAACACGAACGTTTCACTCCCGTGCAAAAGGCCATCAGCTACGCGATGACGTCGTTCCTTACCACCGGTGGTATTCGTGGTGGCAAGGTACGTGTTGGCGGTGTGTTCCACCCACGTTCATTTAACATGGGGATCTCACGCAAAGTCTTCAATGCAACCGATGGTTTTGCCCGCATGCGTTTTGGTGAAGACGTAGAGTTCAGTATTCGCATGATGTCCATGGGATACAACGTGCAACTCATTCCCAACGCATGGGTCTATCACAAACGGCGCACAGATCTCAAGAAATTTTTCAAGCAGGTCCACAACAGCGGCATAGCGCGTATCAATATCACGCTGCGTCACCCCGGCACGTTAAAGATCACCCACTTCTTCCCCACAGCCTTTACCCTCTACGTGGTGCTCGCGCTCGGCTATACTCTCTTTGCCCCGTACGGTTGGACAACGCTGATACCATTAGGTGTCTACACACTTGCCCTGTTTATCGAGAGCTCACTTCGGTATCACTCTGCCACATCCGGACTTCGATGCGTCCAAGCATCCTATGTGCAACTCATCGGCTACGGCACCGGCTTCATCCGCGGCATGATCTGGCGCGTTATCCTAAACAAGCCCGAGCAAGGGGCTTTTGAGAAAACGTTTTATGAATAGTGAATAGCGAATAGTGAATAG
>CALMZQ010000087.1 GCA_937870915.1 uncultured Ignavibacteria bacterium | reverse complement strand
ATGTTTCAAGGGGATAAGGACGACGATGCCCGAAATGTTATCCCGGGACGTATACACCGCATGGATATAGCCTCGGTGGTGCTTACGCATGGACACCTGGACCATTGCGGACGGCTGCCACTCTTGGTTCGTGAAGGCTTTCGTGGACCGATCTACTGCACGGAGGCAACGCGCGATCTCTCGGAGATCATCCTTGCCGATGCAGCACATATCCAAGAGTCGGATTTTGAACGTCGTAAACGTAGGGCAGAACGCAAGGGACACAAGATCAATCGAAACGATGAACCGCTCTATGATGCTGATGATGTAGAACAAACGGTTTCACAAATGGTGGACGTGTTCTATGATCAACCGGTGATCGTTGCACCGGGTATCACGGCGGTCTATCATGATGCCGGACACATGCTTGGTTCTGCCAGTGTTGAGCTCCGTATCGCTGATCAAGGGGCTGAAAAGGTGGTGGTGTTCTCAGGGGATATTGGGCCTCCCCATCTGCCGTATTTGCGAGACCCAGAGCCCCCTCTCAAGGCTGATGTCCTAGTGATGGAATCCACGTATGGAGATCGCAATCACAAGTCATTGAGTGACACGTTGGAAGAGTTTGAACGCATCATCATCGAGGCAGTTCATCAAAAGGGCAAGATCTTTATTCCGTCTTTTGCCATTGGACGTGCCCAGCAGATCTTGTTTCACCTTTCAGATCTGATTCGTAACGGACGCATTCCTGCATTGCCGATCTATCTCGATAGCCCAATGGCCATCAAGGCCAACGCCGTCTACCGCAAGCATGAAGAACTCTTTGATGCAGAAGCCACAAAGATTACGGATGATGGCTCGCTCTATCACAACCTGCGTTCTCTGCGGATGTGTGTAACTGCGGACGAATCAAAAGCCATCAATGATGAGCATGGACCGTTCATCGTTATTGCCGGTTCGGGTATGGTAACAGCCGGACGGATCATGCACCACCTTCATAACAATGTTGATGATCCCAAAAGTCACTTCGTCATCTCCGGCTATCAGGGAAGGGGCACCTTGGGTCGTAGACTTGTTGATGGTGCAGACCACATCATGATCATGGGCGAATACAAGGCAGTGCGCGCCAAAATCCACACACTGGGTGGCTTTAGTGCTCATGCCGGACAAGTGGATCTTGTAAAGTGGTATGAAGCTGTTGCGCGAGGAGGAAAGCCAACACTTTTCTTAACACATGGTGAAGATGAAGCTCGGTCCATCCTCCGCGATAGACTCATCGAATTGTTTGACGCTCCGGCCTATATGCCCGTCTATTCCGAACATTTGGAGGTTTGACCATGCGCACTGAACATGATTTCCTTGGTGAACGTCAACTGCCCGATAATGCCTACTATGGTGTTCAGACATTGCGTGGTAGCGAGAACTTTCACATTACTGGTATTCCGATCAGTCATGCAACGTCCTTTATCGCAGCATTTGGGTATGTGAAGAAGGCAGCCGCACTTGCTAACAAGGACCTCGGTGTTATTGAACCCGAGATCGCCGATGCGATCTGTAAAGCCTGTGATACAATCATCGCCGGCGAATTACACGATCAATTCATCGTGGATGTTATCCAAGGTGGGGCGGGCACATCAACGAACATGAACGCTAATGAGGTGATCGCCAACAAGGCTCTGGAGATCCTCGGCAGAGCAAAAGGCGATTATGAAGTGGTTCACCCAAATAACCACGTCAACTTCTCGCAGAGTACCAATGACGCCTATCCTACGGCGTTTCGGTTGAGTTTGTATATCGAGATTGGCAAACTCATTGAAGAGCTCGGCCACCTTCAAGAATCATTCGCGCGTAAAGGTGCAGAGTTCAAGGACGTGATAAAGATGGGCCGTACACAGCTTCAAGATGCTGTGCCTATGACGCTCGGTCAGGAGTTTGAATCGTTCTCGGTGAACATCGGCGAAGACCTCCGCAGACTCGAAGAAGCCCGCGCCCTGATCACCGAAGTCAACCTTGGCGCAACGGCTATTGGTACAAGCATCAACGCTCCGGAAGGGTATCCTGCGCTGTCTGTGAAATACCTGGCAGAAGTCTCCGGCGTGCCCGTTGTACTGTCGCACAACCTTATCGAAGCAACGTGGGACAATGGTGCCTACGTGCAAGTGAGTGGCGTACTCAAACGTGTTGCTGTAAAGCTCTCCAAAATCTGTAATGACCTGCGTCTGTTATCATCGGGACCGAGATGTGGGTTTAATGAGATCAACCTACCCCGACTCCAACCAGGCTCGAGTATCATGCCCGGCAAGGTAAACCCGGTGATCCCCGAGGTTGTAAATCAGGTGTGTTTCCTCGTGATCGGCAATGATGTAACTGTCACCTTTGCCGCCGAAGCCGGACAGCTCCAGTTGAATGTGATGGAACCTGTTCTCGCCTATTGCCTGTTTCAATCTATCGAGACCCTTACCAATGCATGCAGTACGTTACGTGAACGGTGCGTAGATGGTATCACAGCAAACGTGGAGCATACCCGCAACATGGTGATGAATTCCATAGGCATCGTAACTGCACTCAATCCCATCCTCGGCTATGAGGCAACAGCCGCCATCGCCAAGGAAGCATTTGAAACAGGCGGGTCCGTTATTGATATCGTTCGTGCTAAGGGGCTCCTGGATGACGCCAAGATCGATGAGATATTCTCGCTCGACAACTTGATGCATCCAAAGTTCATTCGCTAAATTGAAGCCCACACACTCGGAGACGTATATGATGCGGTGGACCGTTGGTATGTCGTTGATGATCGGTATATCCGTATTGACGGGATGCCATAAAGAGGAAGTTGGTCCGCCCCCTCCTATGCCTGTGAAAGTGGCATCGGTGGAAGTGCGAGACGTCCCGATTTACAATGAGTGGGTTGGGCAAACGCGCGGTGGGGAAGAGGTGGAGATCCGTGCTCGTGTTGAGGGATACCTCGATCGGGTTGTCTATAAAGAAGGGACGTTTGTGAAGCGTGGTCAGGTGATGTATATCATCGATCCATTGCAGTATTCGGCAAACGTGAGTGTTGCTCGCGGTCAGTTAGCAGAGTCAGAGGCAAACCTTGCTCGATCACAACAAGACGTGGTTCGTTATAAGCCCCTTGTTGAACAAAACGCTATCTCGCGACAGGAATACGAAACAGCAGTCCAAATGGAAAAGGCCAGCCTTGCTGCCGTACAGGCACGTAAGGGTAGCGTACAAAAGGCACAACTCGAATTGGGGTATTGTAACGTTACATCGCCAATCGACGGACTTGCCGGTAAGACGCAGGTAGAAGCCGGAGATCTTGTATCGCGTATGCACGGCAATCTGCTCACAACAGTATCTAAGCTCGATCCGATCAAGGTGCAATTCAGTATCTCAGAACTTGAGTGGATCAACTTTGTAAAGTCG
>CALMZQ010000086.1 GCA_937870915.1 uncultured Ignavibacteria bacterium | reverse complement strand
AATCTCTTCAGCTCATCGTTTTGATCGCCGGAAAGAGCTTCAAGCTCTTTCTCTTTATCAGCGAGTCTTTCCTGAGCATCGGCAAGTTCCTTTGATTGAGCGTCAAGGGCAGCGCGAAGGTTCTCTTCGCGAACGCCTGACGTGCGAACGCGCTCTTCAAGTTCGGCGCGCTCGTTCTTAAGGTGATCGATCTCCTTGGTGATCGCATCGAACTCGCGGTTGTTCTTCACCTTAAATTGCTGTTGAGCTAGATGTTGTTCTTTATCCGTGCTCTCCTGCATGGTAACATGTGCAGTACCGCGCAGATGATCGAGTTCCTTCAGTGCGTTCTGCGTTATTTCAACGGCCGCAAGCTTCTCGCGCATGATCGCTTCGAGCTTCTTCACTTCCTGCGGAAGGTCACCCAGCTCGTCGTGGAGTTCGTCGAGCTGCTCGTCCACGGCTGCTAGTTGTGCCAAGAGGTTGATCTGCTGTTCCATGTGATCCCTAAGGATGAGAAGAAAGATTTATTGATCGCTGTAAGGTAGAGGTGGTGTAGTGAACTGGATTAGTCACTACAGAACTCTCAAGAAAAGTCAGGTTAGGGGCAGCAGTGCGCAACACAGCCACGAGTCCGGCAGGCACAAACTGTTCCATTTCAAAGTGTCCGGGGTCTACGAGCCCGATCACGCCACTGGCAGCATGAAAGGCATGATACTTTACGTCTGCAGTTATGAACACGTCCGCCCCAGTGGACACAACATCGTCATAGAAGGAGATGCCGCTACCGCCAACGATCGCTACAATGCGCACTGCTTCGGAAGGGGGTGGGCAATGACGTACGGGACCGCCGCATACTTCTGCAATACGCTCAACGAGACGCAAATACGTCATCGAGCAAGAGGCAAGGAGTCCCATTCCTGTTGTCTGACCAGGCGTAGTACTGAGCGGCCGAAGTGGTTCTAGGCCCAGCAATTCAGCGAGTATGAGGTTTGTACCCTGCGGAAAGGCATCAAAAGTTGTGTGAACACAAATCACCGATATATCGGCAGCGATCAGGTCGCTAACACATCTCGAAACGCGGTCAGATCTGTCGAGCCGTGCCAATGGGGCATAGATCAAGGGGTGGAACGTGAGAATCGTATCGCATGTACGCTCAATGGCTTCGGCCACAACAGCGTCTGTGATTTCGAGGCAAACAAGCACCCGACCAACGTCAGAACGCTTCGATGCCACTTGGAGACCAATTGCATCTCCATGCATTGCGGACTCTGGGGGCAGTACCGCATCAACAATACGTTGGAACTCACGAACGAGCATAGAGGGCTAAAGTACGGAACCTGAACGGATTAGCAATGTTATCCACACTCACGTTGATGTGTAACTTTGAACGTGTGACACGATCATCAAACCTTATGCGGCAAACCACCACGATATCTGCGCTGTGCCTGGCTCTGACACTCTGTCTGGGCTCGACGATGGCCGTTGCGCAAATCACCGGTGAAGATCCGATGCCTACGGATACGACGATGATCTTTACTCCGGCACGTCCCCTGATGGAGGAGATAGCATCGAATGCTGTGGCCAATAGTGCGGCCGGCATGGACCTGTTGTTCTCTGGAAGCGGGTGGGGTATCGGTGGGTTCTACCATCACCGGATTGTAGAAAACGTTACAATCTTCGGGCACATAGCCGTAACACCACGACGTAATGCCGATGAAGTGGAAAATGTATGGTACAATGGCTACATACCGGTTGTAGCCAATAAGGTGAACAGACTGTTTATGTTCCCGATCACAGCCGGGGTGCAGTACCGTCTCTTCAGTCAAACGCTGCAAGAGACGTTCAGACCGTTCATCAGCGCCGGAGTAACGGGAACTCCTATCCTCCAAACGCCCTACCTACAAGATGGGCTCTATTATGAGTTCTTTGAATCATTTGGCTATGGAACATGGCACTTCCGAATGGGCGGCGTGTTCGGAGTTGGAGCTGTGTTTGGATCCTTGGGGAAGGGAAGTCTGATCGGCGTTAATGTCAGGTACTATACGATCCCATATGGCGAACCTGGCCTAGAAAGTCTCGCAGGCCTACCAATCTCAAATTTCGGTGGAGTATTTCTCTCGCTATCTGTTGGGTCAGCCTGGTGACAGGCCCCTTCCAACTCGAGCCGATCGGAATTATTCGCACTCCGTACATCAACAAATACGACGCGCCACGTCAGCCCCGCGTTGACGCACGAGTTGATGAAGCCTACGTTGAACTTTACCCACATCGCAACTATGAACAAGCGCTGCGTGACGTAGATGGATGTGATCGGATCTGGCTCATTACCTATTTCGACCGTGCAGCGGGGTGGAAGCCCCTTATCCTCACTCCTAGAGACAGAACAAAACGAGGGCTGTTTGCCACACGGTCCCCGCACCGACCAAATCCGATCGGTTTAACCTGTGTTGAGCTCGTTAGTGTGAAGGGGCTAAAAGTGGTGGTAAAGGGTACAGACCTGTTGGATAGAACCCCGGTCCTCGATATCAAACCCTACTTGGCCTATGCCGATGCGTTTCCACACAGTCAGGTCCAATGGGTTGAGCAGCTCAATCAACGCCCTACCTATCAGGTAGTATGGAGCGATAAGGGGCTTGCACTCCCCGTGGATGTGCGCGAACATGCAGAACGTGTGCTGTCGGCTGACCCATTTCCGCATCCGTATCGGCGGATAGAGCAAAGACCTGATGGTGACTATACAATTGCAATTCGTGAATACCGAGTCTCGTTCCGTGTAACTGAGGACACCGTTACCATCCTCTAAGGACTCCGTACATTTGTCGCAATGACAGACATCCGTTCGCTCCTTTCGCGCAAGATCCTCATGCTTGATGGTGCCATGGGTACCATGATCCAGCGCCTTCGTCTCACTGAAGAAGATTATCGCGGTTCGCGTTTTGCCAACCACGACGTTCCTTTGAAAGGGAACAATGATCTCCTTGTTTTGACCCAACCTGAGGCCATTAAGGCCATTCACATTCAGTACCTCGAATCCGGTGCTGATATCATCGAGACCAACACCTTCACCGGCACGGCCAACGCCCAGGGTGAATATGGTTTGGCGCATATAGCTCGAGAGTTGAATCGGGAAGGGGCTCGCATCGCACGAGCAGCAGCTGACGAGGTCACCAAACGCACTCCGAACCGACCTCGTTTTGTTGCCGGTTCGATCGGGCCAACAACACGCATGTTGTCCATGTCGCCCGATGTAAACGATCCC
>CALMZQ010000085.1 GCA_937870915.1 uncultured Ignavibacteria bacterium | reverse complement strand
TAGAATACCTAGAGCAGCTTCCTGCGTTTGATGTGGACGACACGGCACTACATGCCGTTGTGTCTGCCTATGACGAAACCCACGGACACCTCGAAGACTGGGAGCTGGAAACGCGCGCCAGACAAACTCTGGGAAAGCTCGGCATTCACGATCCGTCAAAGAACGTACATATCCTCTCGGGTGGCCAGCGTAAGCGTGTGGCCATCGCACGCGCACTGATGGCTGAACCTGACCTGCTCATTCTCGATGAGCCAACCAACCACCTCGATACATCGAGTGTACAGTGGTTGCAGGATGATCTTCAGTCTACCACGCGCGGACTACTCCTCGTTACGCATGACAGATATTTTCTTGATGCAGTATGCACGAGGATTATCGAGATCGATCAGAACAGACTCTTCTCGTATGATGGTTCGTACGAACGATATCTTGAACGCAAAGAGTCGATGATTGCTGTTGCAGACTCCACTGCAGACCACCAGCGCAACAAACTCCGAACGGAGCTCGCGTGGTTGCAAAAGGGCGCTAAGGCACGCAGATCGAAGCAGCAAAGCCGCATCGATTGGATTGAAAAGATGAAGAAGGAACAGACTACAGCCTCAACAGAATTCCGCGACATCGACATAGAGGTTGGTGGCAGGTTCCTTGGTGGCAAGATCATCGATGCTATCGACATAGCCGTTCCGCCGATCATCACAGACTTCACTTATCGTGCAGCTCCCAAGGACCGCATCGGCATCATCGGTGCAAATGGCGCCGGGAAAACAACGCTGCTCAATCTTTTGGCCGGCAAGAAGCCCCCTACACAAGGTCATGTAACGATTGGAGACACCGTTTCCATCGGATTCTTTCAGCAGGAGATCAAGGATCTCAAAGAGAACGAAACCGTTGTGTGGAATGTGCGGGAGATAGCAGAGTATATCGATGTGGGTATCGGACGCGAGCGATTCATCACAGCAAAAGAACTATGCGATCGGTTTGGATTCTCGTCAAAACAGCAACACGCATATGTACACACGTTGTCAGGGGGCGAGCGTCGACGTCTTGGCCTGCTGCGTATTCTTATGTCGAACCCCAACGTTCTCTTCCTTGATGAACCTACGAACGACTTTGACCTCGTTACACTATCTGCCCTTGAAGACTACCTAGCATTCTTCAAGGGCGTCCTGTTGATCGTCTCACACGACCGTGCCTTTCTCGATAAAACGGTTGATACTATCTGGGCCTTTGAAGACGGTGGACGGATCAAGGAATATCCGGGAAACTATTCGTCGTACCTAGAGAAGATCGAAGCAAAGCCAAA
>CALMZQ010000084.1 GCA_937870915.1 uncultured Ignavibacteria bacterium | reverse complement strand
ACAACTCGTCGTTTGCCAATGTGACAATCACGTCGCAGAACGCCACGTTCGCGGCTACGGCCTTTACCATTACTCCATCCACGTACTTTAAGGTTGTGGACTGGAACTATCCAATGAACCAGGCTACGTTCACACCATTTAATCTTGCTCCAAATGCAAAACGTGTGATCCGCGTACAGTTCACCCAAGGTACTGCGCGCGCGTTCCGCCAAGCTCAGCTTTCGTTCACAGGAACACCGTGTCCGCCAAACGTCACACTCGTTGGTGGCACAGGCCTTATCCTCTTACAGTCCCCTATAGGGGGCGAGCTATTCTCCACTTGCGATACTGTTTTGGTGAAGTGGGCTGGTGTGTTACCAACACAGCCGATCACAATTGAATACTCCGAGGACAACGGTACTACTTGGTCGAATATCACGTCCAATGCAACCGGCCTTGTCTACAAGTGGCTTCCGCCGCGTCCGGGTGTCTCCTACAAGGTCCGTGTGAGTGTTTCTCCAACCGCTCAATATGTATGGGCAAAACAACTCGGTGGTGCCGGAGCTGAAACAGCAACATCAGTTGCCGTACAGCCAAGTGGACTTAAGGTCTATGCAACAGGCTACTTTGATGGGCCAACGAAGATCGGTTCAGCAACGTCTGCAAACACTGCCGGCAATATTGACGGTTATTTCACGGAGTTCGACAGCGACGGCAACATCACAAATACAATGCTGCTTACTGGCACTGCATCCAACGATGAACGAGTGATCGGTGTTGTCACGGACAGAGACGGTAATGTCTATGTTGCTGGGTATACATCGAGTCCTGCCGCAACGTTTGGACTCTTCTCCGTAGCCCCTCGTGGCCCGAGTGACACGCGCAATATGTTCGTGTACAAGTTTGCTCCTGATGGATCACTTGTATGGTCGAACATCAGCAAGGGCTCTGCAACACAAAGCAGCTGGGCCGATGTAACAGATATCGGCATCCGCTATTCGTCTTCCAATGCCCCAGAAGTGATTGTCGTTGGTCGATTCCAGAGATACATGGAGGTTGGCGTCAACAGCGGTGGTGTCATCGAACGATCACCCGTGTATACAAACACAACGAATCGCAACTACTATGTTGTGTACGACGCCGCAGGCTACCCGCGACTTACCGTGAATGCCACGGCACCGGCTGCTGTTACCGGCGTAACGTACAAATCGAAGCGCGCAACGGACACGCTAGGATTCATCTATGACACGGATTCCTACACTGGTCCGAAGTCCTTCTCGCCCCCTGCCATCACCCTTCCGAATCTTGGTCTCACAGATGTCTTTGTAACAAAGAATGGTGCAACTCCGGCGTCGAATGCTGCAAGCCCGGCCACCTTCACCGTGCAGGCTCCGCAACTTGTCTTCACCGTTTCCAAGATCACATTCCAGGCAACTCCGCAGGGTCAAACTGGCAGCGCAACTGCAACATTGAAAAACACGGGTTCATTCCGTGTTGTGATTCAGAGCGACAATATCGCTGGTACCAATAGCGGCGACTTCCGACTTAGTAGCCAGATCATCGGAGTCTCACTTGCTCCGGGAGAATCGACATCACTTGAGATCATTTTTGCACCGAGTGGCACAGGACTTCGCACGGCTCTCCTTGAAGTGATCGGCAACTGCAATGCCACGGCGCAAGTAGTACTTGAAGGCAATGGCCTCGCCCCATGTGTATGGGAGAACCAATCCAACATCGATCTCGGAAAGGTCCCACTTTCACAGGGTACAAATCGCATTGTAACGTGTGTTTTGAAGAACACTGGGCCTTTGCCTCTTACCGGAACATTGAGTGTAGCTGCCGGCGATCCTGATCTAACTCTTACGAATGCCGGACCATTCACTCTTGCAGCAAACGGTGGTTGTCATCCGCTCAACATCGATATCGCTGCAGCCTCCCCCGGCGTGAAGACCATGACGGTAGCCTTTGGACTACCAACGGAATGCGGAGTGCCGTTAACGACGGTTACAGTTGAGATCGTTGAACCACGTGTGGCTATCGACAGTGTGGACTTTGGACGAATCCGTCTTCTTACTCCTGTAAGAGACACGATTACCATCACGAATTTGAATAACGATCCAGCCGTCATCACAGCCTTTGCGCTATCGAACGCTGCAGATCCAAACTTTGCGTTCACTCTCCCTGCGCCGCAGACACTCGCACCTGGTGCCTCTGTAACGGTTCCCGTAACCTATACTCCACAGACACGTGGGCCTCATGCAGTAAACGTCATTGCAAACGTGCAAGGGCAGGCTACCCCACTCATTGGAGAAGCAAAGGGTGTTGGATTCCTCCCTGCTATCAAGGCAGAAGGGTATGTCTTCAACTCGTGGATCGTAGGCGGTACATCACCCGAGGCCGGTAAGGTTGTTATCACGAATACGGATTCGGATAGCCCCTTACGAATTGAGAATGTTGTGTTTGAATCCCCTACCACATCGTTCACGTGGGTAGGAGCTCAACCAACATTACCCACTACAATTCCGATCGGTGGCTCAATTGAACTCCCCGTATCGTTCACTCCACAGATCGCCGGTATGAATACGATTCGCGTCTGTGTAACTCACGATGCGAAGACGGGGCCGGGTCCGGTTCCTCCATATGTTGACACCTGTGTTGTTGTAGCGGGTGTTGGACTCGATCAATCCGATATTCCGCCTATCAACTTTGGTCGGACGTTGATATGTGCAGCTCGGATTGACTCGTTCACCATCATCAACCCAAGCGCGCAATTCCCATTAAATGTCTTAGCACCCACCTCAGTAGGTGATGCAGGCTCATTCATTATTGATCAGAACGTAGATTTCCAGATCCCACCAAGTGGATCAAAGATCATTCGCGTAACGTTCCAACCGTCAGCCGTTGGACCAGTAGCCGCAACGTATTCATTTGCGAACGACCAAGCATTGAAGCTCAATGTGACGGTCTCTGGCGAAGGCATCACAACACCAGTGGACTTCCGTTTCAACAACATCATACCTGGCACGTCCGGACAGATTATCTCTACTCCAGTTGTTGTGAGTTACAATGCCGCTGACTTTGGCAATGCGATGCCAACAGAGTTCAGAATGACATTTACGCATGATCCTGACTATGTGCGTTTCAATTCATTCAAGGCACCGTCGATGACCGGATGGCGGTTTACACCAACGATCAATCGTGGCAGTGTTGACGTTCTTGCTGAGTCCATGGGAGCGCCCCTTACAATCGGAAGTTTTGTCACACCGGCTTTTGACATCTACCTCAATGCAGACTCATCCTTGCCGATAACGATGACAGTTACAACGCCTCTCAACTGTCTCATCCCATCAGGTGATGTTGGAAGTATTGTGATGAATCAGATCTGCTTCACCGCCGGACGATTGGTAACACTTGGTACACAGCCATTTGCCTTGAAACAGCCACAGAACAACCCGGTTCGTGACCAACTCGTTGTTGAATATTCAACGGGTATCGCATTGTCTACATCATTCCAGATCGTAGACGCGCTGGGTAACGTTGTTAAGGAACTTGCTACTCCGGTGGTTCCATCTGGTGTGTATCTCTTTGAGACAAGTACCGAGTCACTTGCTAACGGCCTCTACTTCCTGCGCATGAACAGCGGACCGTATGTAGCGTCTACACAGTTTGTTATTGTCCGTTGATCAAGGGTTTGCATTTGAGACTCGTCACCACAACTCTCCTTGCGCTCCTCATTACCATAGCTCCTGCCCTTGGGCAGGAGCTTTCGGTATATAACGTCGTTACCGACGGCTTTCCGAGGATCACTGCGAACTACTTTGCACTCGATGAATTCGGGAAGGTGATCGAGGATCTATCGCAGAGAGACTTCCGAGTTGTAGAGTCCACCATCGATGGTAAGAACCAAGACCTCACGGCATCGGTCACGCATAACTGCATCACAAATGCCTCGAGTTCTTCGGCCAGCGTGGTCCTGATCGTTGACGAGTCACTTTCAATGGACCAGATTCTTCCGTCGGGGAAACGCCGGATAGAGTACGTTAAAGAAGCACTACGCGCATTCGTAGACAAGCTTCCCTGGAATGGCGAAACCGCTGTAAGCATCATCGGCTTCTCCGGCAAGTCGCGATTGTTATGTGATTGGCAGACTACTCCAGGTCCGGTACTGCAAGCCATTGGACGGCTTACTCCACTTGGTGCAACCAATTACGAAGTTCCGTTCTTCGGTGTGCCCAATGTGTTCGACCAAATGAACCAACGTCCGCCATCGATTCCCAAGGTTGCATTCTTTGTTACAGATGGTCAACCAAACCCGGACATCAAGAACCGACCGGACTTTGAGCAACGTACAATTGCCGCATGCAGAGCTCAGGGCATTCGGCTCTTCTCTGTAACGTTGATGATCGGCAAGACCGATCAATCCATCAACTTTATCTGTAGATCAACCGGCGGCAGAAGTCTTGTTGCCACAGAAGAGTCTCTCATCAATCTCGTTAGCGTTCTGGCTCTTGAAGCAACAAGCAAACGTGTCTGCACCATCTCCTGGATATCTCCACTTGTGTGTGCAGATCCGCTGCGAACACGTACCGCTACAATTCAGTTGAAAAGGGGCAGGCAGCCCGATGTAAAGGTTTCCTATACAACCCCCGATAGTTCGATCATAGAGATGAATGTAGTTCCGTCTACTCTCATCTATGGCGATATAGCACCGGGACAAAGCCTCACTACCTCGTGTATTATAACGGCTGTCAACACCGACCTGACTGTTACGTCTGCGAACATCAGCACCCCGGCCTATTTCCAACTCGCGAATTTCAGCCCCTTCACACTAAAGAAGGGCGAGTCCAAACAACTCAGCGTCAAATTCACGCAGGGGGCTGATCGTGGTATACGCACAGGCACGCTTACACTAGCTGGTACACCGGCGTGTATACCCACAATTACGTTGGTTGCCGGTGGTGGCAATGTTGTGCTCACGTCGCCGAATGGAGGAGATGTTCTCAGCACTTGCGATGAGACACAGATCACGTGGACCGGAGTTCCCTCCTACCAACCGGTGACGATTGAATATTCGTGCAACGGCAGTGACTGGTCCACGCTTGTAGACACCGCATTTGGTGGTTCGTATCCGTGGCAACCATTAGAGGGATGCCCTACGGGTCGCGTCCGCGTGCGCACGTTAGCTGGTGAACGATACATCTGGGCTAATCGTTTTGGCGGAACCGGCGCAGAAACTGTAACATGTATGGATGTTTCTCCCGACGGTACACGTGTTTTTGTAGGCGGAACATTCCTCGACCGAACAGAGATCGGCATCAACACAGCAAATGCAGTTTTTGGTGCTCCAGATGGATTCTTCGCCGAACTAGACGTAAATGGAACCGTCCTTGGCGGCATCTTCCTAAAAGGTGAGGTTGGGTCAACAGAACGTATTGCACGCATCAGCACAGATCGTGATGGCAACGTCTATGTTGCCGGTACGGTTACGGGCGCAAGTGTTACGTTCGGACTCGATAGATGGAACCGAATGCAGAACGACCTGCAAAATGCCTTTGTGTACAAGTTTCGTCCAAATGGAACCATGGCATGGCGTATCACTATTGGGGGCAATGAATTCACCACGGGATATGTGAACATCAGCAGCCTTGATGTGAAGCCCAATGCCTCGGGAGAGATAGAAGCAACGATTACCGGAACGTGTGAATACATGGTCTCTGCTCGTGGCTTTGCCGGCACCGTGCTCGATGAGGTAGACGTACCGGATCTTGGACCCATGCCCTACTCCGTTACGATCTCACCATCGGGACAACCGAACATCCGCGTGAATTTCGATGCCGTAAACCCGTCAAAAGATGACCCACTCACAACAATGGATAGGTCCGGATACCACTACGCCACAGGTTCATATATGGGAAACCATACTGTGCCCCTTAGTCCTCCCGTTACATTGTCGAACAAGGGGGAAAGCGATGTTTGGGTAACAAAGTCGACACTCGGCGTTTCAACTGAAGACATTTCTGACAGAACATTTCGGGTAGTGCAGCCGATTCTGAGAACGGATCTCGACACCATCTTCTTTGATTCAACGGCTATTGCGCGAGCTTCAACAAGTTCCAGTACATCTGCCTTGCTCAACGTTGGCACAGCGCCGGTGATGATTGATAGTGTTATCATAAGCGGTCCGGCCGCGTTGGACTTCACAGTGATCGATGACCTCGACAGTACAATCCTCGACACTGGCGCTATTCGTTCAATGGAGATTTCATTCTCCCCAACAGCTGTTGGCACACGCAGAGCTCGCGTTACGATCTATGGATCTTGTGACAACATTGTGTTCTTTGATCTGGTTGGCGAAGGAAGACTTGAATGTCCGTGGATCTTGCAGGATACCATCAACATGGGACGTCACATCGTTGGGACGTCTGCAACACAGAAAATCGACTGCATTCTCAAGAGTGAACGTCGAGGTACCGTTCGAGGCTTCCTTTCTATCAGTGGTTCACCGGACTTCCAGGTAACACCATCCGGAGTGTTCACACTCAAGTACGGTGAGTGTATCAACGTCCGCGTAACATTCACACCGACTATCCCCGGACCTCAACAGGCGCAGATCGACCTCAATCTTCCAACGGAATGTGGTATCGCCTTTACCCAAATCTTTGGAGAAGGGATAACACCGGAACTCACCGTTTCTGACGTCGACTTCGGAAACAAACGTTTACGCACTATCAGTACCGATGCGATCAACATCGTGAACAACGGAACTGTAGATGTTGAGGTTACCTCACTGACACTTACAGACACTGTTGGAGCCGGCATCAACGTTGTCTTGCCGTCACTTCCCTTCACGATAGGCGTGTCAGACACCGTTAGCATTCCCGTATCGTATGTACCTATCCAACGCAGTACTATCCTCTCTAAGCTCCTTGTTGATGCACGTGGCATGGATTCAACACTTGTAAGCAACATACGTGGAAGTGGATATCAACCTCTCTTTGAAGCACGCGGGTATTCATTTGCACCGGTCCTCACCGGAACTATCAGTTCTGAAGCAGGCTTCGTCCGCATTTGGAATCGAGATGGTGCTTGGCCACTCCATATAGAGGGCGTGCAGATACCGACAGGGCAAGGCGATTTTACATGGACCGCAGCTCCAGGCCCCTTCCCTATCACCCTTGCTCCGAATGACTCCATCGATCTCTTCGTGACATTTGCTCCTCAGGGGGCTGGTCTGCGCGCCGTACAAGCTGTTGTCCATCATGATGGTAGACCTGGTCCAGAAGATTTCCCTCCGTACGTCAGAACCGAGGTTCTCATTGATGGTGTTGGTCTCCAGCGCAGTGTTCTGCCGCCCGTTGCCATGGATACAATTTTGTCATGCCTATCGGATACCACCGTTGTCTATCTCGTTAACGACGA
>CALMZQ010000083.1 GCA_937870915.1 uncultured Ignavibacteria bacterium | reverse complement strand
TGGTGTAGCCTTTCGATCCCTCATCATCCGCAACGTGGCTATGAGCTACGTAGATGACAACGCGGCCATCAAGGTGATGAAGAGATCCGGCTTCGACATTGATGGCTGTAGAATTGAGAACGGGTTCTTTGCGATCTACCTCAGTAACTCTGCCAATTGCCGTATCGCCAACAACATCATCATCGGCACAATGCGCGATGAGTCGGCATCAGGCAATGGCATCCATGCATGGACATGTAGGAACATCCTCGTTACAGGTAATACCATCATTGGCCATCGCGATGGCATCTACTTCGAATTCATGCGTCGCGGCACTGTCCTTAACAATCACAGCGAACGCAATGCTCGTTATGGACTTCACTTCATGTTCTCCGATTCATGTTCCTACCATAACAACATCTTCGGTGCGAATGGTGCAGGTGTAGCCGTGATGTACACCAAGAACATTGAAATGGTCGGTAATACATTTCGCGACAATTGGGGCCCAACGTCGTACGGACTTCTCCTCAAGGATATCACGGACGGTCACCTCAATGGCAATCACTTTGAACGGAACAGCATAGCCATTCACGGAGAGGGGGCTAGCCGTCTCCTCATCGAAAACAATACCTTCCTACGCAATGGATACGGCTTCCGCATTCTTGGCGGTTGTGAAGACAACACCGTTGTTCACAACACCTTTGATGGTAACACCTTTGACGTAACAACAAACACGCGCGAATCAAACAACCACTTCCAAGGCAACTACTGGAGCGCATACGAGGGATATGATCTCAACCGCGATGGAATTGGTGATGTGCCATATCACCCAGTGCGTTTGTATTCGTTGTTGGTAGAACAACTTCCTTCCTCCGTGATCCTTATGCACACGGCCTTCATCACTATGCTCGATCTTGCCGAGCGAATCGTACCAACAGTAACGCCGGAGACGCTGGTTGATGCAAAGCCCCTTATGCGACCTTTCACACAACGACAATGATCAGCATTAACCACCTCCAGAAGTCCTTTCGATCGCTACGAGTGATCAAGGACCTCACAACAACTCTTCCGTCCGGCAGTGTAACAGCCGTCATTGGTCCAAATGGCAGCGGGAAAACGACACTCATGAAGAGCATCGTTGGTCTCGTTCAGCCAGACTCGGGATCGATCCTCGTTGACGGCACAACTACGATCAACAACCCGTCAAGCCGAATGCACATCGGGTATATGTCCCAAGTGGCACGGTATCCGGAGAACCTCACACCAACGGATCTGATCCAAATGGTAAGGGGCGTGCGGGCCGGACTCACCACTGACATCGCAGATGAGCTCATTACCGACATGCAACTCGAAGACCACATAAAGAAGCCGATGCGTGCTTTGAGTGGTGGAACCCGTCAGAAGGTGGGTGCCGTGATAGCCTTCATGTTCCGTCCCACAACGTTGTTGCTCGACGAACCAACAGCCGGGCTCGATCCCGTTGTCACGGAGCGGTTGAAAGAACGCATCTCCGCACTTCGTGATGGCGGAACCACGATTCTCATCACGTCTCACGTGTTGTCGGAGATCCAGGAACTCGCAGACCGCATCATCTACCTGCATGAAGGACTTGTGATGTTCGACGGTGCAGTCAACGAGCTCCTTGCTCAGACCGGACATACTTCACTTTCGAAGTCTGTGGCTTCTATCATGTCGAGAGAATTGGGAGGTGTTCAATGAGAACCACCTCTCTTCTCCTGAAGTACGTCGTGCGCGACGTGATGCGCAGCAAGTGGCTTGGACTGTATTTGATCTTCTTTGCAGCAGTCACGGAAGGACTCCTCTTCTTCACAGCCGGTGAGGCAAAGACTGTTGTCGGACTAATGAACGTGGTCCTTCTTCTCATCCCCTTGGCTGCCGCAGTGTTCGGTACACTCCACGTTCATCACAACCGAGACTTTGTAGAGCTTATGCTCACGCAGCCCGTGTCGCGTAACGCCATCTACGTTGCTCTCTACCTCGGCGTTAGCCTACCGTTCCTCATTGCATTTGTTGTTGGTATTGGTGTACCTGCTGCCGTGCATGGTGTATTGCTTACAGCACCCATCCTTACCCTGCTAGCAACCGGTTGTGCCCTGACCATGGTCTTCTTTGCTATCGCCTACCTCATCGGCGTGGTTGTTCAGGACAAGGCAGCAGCGATGGGTGTAGCGTTCATCTCCTGGCTTTCATTTGCAGTGCTCTACGATGGCGTAATCCTTGTTCTTACGGTACTGTTCGCCGACTACCCGCTCGAAAAGGCCACCATTGCGATGGTCGTCTGCAATCCCATTGATCTGGCCCGCATCATCGTAATGCTCACATTCGACTATGCGGCACTCATGGGCTATACCGGAGCTGTATTTCAAGAGTTCTTCGGTACGGCAACCGGTGTTGTTATCTCATCCTGTTCACTCATTGTCTGGACGCTTCTTCCGGTCTTCATTGGCCGTAGAGCATTCGGGCGTAAAGACTGGTGATCGTTCTTCCCTCTTCTCCCAACTTTCGGAGTTTTCACATGCGTACGTTATTGACACTCGCTCTTATCTGTAGCACGGCATTCGTGTTCGGATGTTCGTCCGGCTCAGAGCAACCAAAGGAAGCAGAAGCAGTGGCTGGAGGTCCTTCAGGTCAAGCCCTTGTGCAAGACGATGAATCACAGCCAGACATCCTTAAGGTAGCCGGTGGGTCCAAAGATCACACCACGTTAGTTGCGGCCATTAAGGCAGCAGGACTTGAGAACACCCTGTCCAATGCAGGTCCCTTTACAGTCTTTGCTCCAACAGATGCTGCGTTCGGCAAACTTCCAGCTGGAACCGTTGAGGATCTTGTGAAGCCGGAGAACATCGACAAGCTCTCAACGATTCTGTATCACCACGTTTTGACGTCGGCCATGGACCAGTCCAACTTCACTAATGGTCAAGTTGTGAAGATGTTTGACGGTTCTCCAGTGACCATGACCATCGACGGAGATGGTTGGAAGATCGATGGTGCTAAGATCGTGGGATCTGTCCGCGCCTCGAACGGCTGGGTTCACGTAGTGGATGCCGTTGTAGTTCCGAAGTAGAAACCCAATATCGATACGAAACAAGGGTCGGCACGTACACGTGCCGACCCTTTTCCATGTGATTTGGTTACGTTGCGTTTCATTCTGTAGACATTCCACATCCATCAGGAAGACATGCACGCAGGTCGTAACTACACACTCAAAGAGGTTCTCCTTTGGACGAAGCGGGAGATCCTGATGATTTCGCTTATCTCCACAGTACCGGTGGTCTTGTTTTCTGTGCTGGGTTGGACGTGGGTTGTGATCCCGTGGGTGCCCATTGCACTCGTTGGCACTGCTGTTGCTTTTGTTGTTGGATTCAAGAACAATGCTTCGTACGACCGCACGTGGGAAGCTCGTACTGCATGGGGAGCCATTGTCAACGCCAGTAGGTCATGGGGCTTTATGTCTCGTGATTATGTTTCGGACATGTTCCTCACATCGGAGGGTATTGACCTTACCGAGGCACGCCGAACATTGATCTATCGTCATCTGGCATGGGTAACAGCCTTGCGCTATCAGCTCCGTCAGCCACGTGCTTGGGAGAGCGTCGATCTTATTGATACTCAGGAGTACCGTGCTCGTTGGTATGAGATAGAGGAACGAGTAACGCCCCTTTCTACAGCCTTGGCACCATTTCTTTCCGGTGAGGATATTGATAGAGTGATGGCTTCGCCAAATGCTGCGTTGACTATTCTATCGGACCAATCAACTCATCTCCGCCTACTTCGCCAACAGGGTGCGATTGAAGATTTCCGTCACATGGAAATGCAGAACGGCGTTAACGAACTGCTCTCTCAACAAGGGGCGTGCGAGCGAATCAAAAACTTCCCATATCCTCGACAGTTTGCTACACTCAATGAGTACTTCGTGAGAATATTTGTTCTCATGGTTCCATTCGGAATGCTGCAGGAGTTTGAAAAACTTGGCGATCACATGGTATGGCTTACGATACCATTTAGTGCGCTGGTCTCGTGGATCTTTGTGATGATGGAGAAGATCGGTACCGCAACGGAAAGCCCCTTTGAAGGGAGTGCGAATGATGTTCCGATAACGGCTCTATCACGCACGATCGAGATAGATCTGCGTGGTATTCTTGGAGAAGATGTTTTGCCAGGTGCGATGCAGCCGTCGCATCATATCCTGATGTAGTTCAGCTAACCTTACCGGCAACGATCATTGCTTCGAGCGTTGGGGTTGGCCGTCCGCCCTTTGGCTCTACGGTGATCGCAAACAATGTTGGCCGGTCAATGGTCTTCATCGTCCTGATTGTTCCATTCTCAGCATCAATCTCAACCACGCCAAGATCTACCGGTGCGCCATCGACAATGGCCCACAATTGGTAGTCCTGCTCTGATGAGAGTTTCGGTAGTCCACGGGCATCGATCACCACTTCATGATTGGTGGTGTTCCAGAAAACTGATGCATAAGCGTTCACATCCGGGTGTACTGCTGGGAGCGCAATCCGCTGCACGTCTTTCGATACCATGGCATCGAGAGTCTTCTGAACGTTGCTGACCTTGCTTGCCACAACAGCATTCTCACTCTTGGCTTCCGCCAAGGCTTCTACTGCCTTGTTGCGTTCATCAATGTATTGGGAACGTTCCGTTAGGAAATAGACGGACGGCAACGTACCGATGAGTAGTCCGATAGAAGCGGCTATGAGATACCGATTGCGTGTGTTGATCGGATA
>CALMZQ010000082.1 GCA_937870915.1 uncultured Ignavibacteria bacterium | reverse complement strand
ATCTGTTCCTTTAAGAGAGCGTATCCGCTTTCTCGGTATTTTCTCCAATAATCTTGATGAATTTTTCAGGGTAAGAGGGCAAGCTGTGTTCCGATTCCGAGCATATGTTTCCTCGTAGTAGCCAAATTTCGTTTTTCGGTCTTCTCGAACCAGCAAGATCCTTATTGCGATGACCTCTTTTGCAACACCTTACGCGTGTGATTGATCTAAATCTAGCATAGGGAAAAACAATTCTGCATACCGGGAGATACAATCGTCTGATATGGGCTCGGTGAGGTGACTACTGTCATGCCACTTCAACGCACATTGGTTTGGTTACCGTCCTCCAATACAGGTAAGGGGCAGTATTGGCGGCCTACGCATACGTCACGCCCCCTATTCTTGCCCCACCATCAGCATGCTTTTTTGATATTCATATGGCAGCATCCTTGCCATCGCAAAGAACAGTTGATTATCACAGTCGTACATCTTGCCATTGACATATACTCCCCCGGTTTGATTGAAGGCTATAGTGTCTAGACCGTTTCTTTCATTTGGACCAATTAGGACGATTCTAAAGTCGAAGCCTTGCCGCTGATCCAGCTCATCGATTAACTGCAGTTGATCACGCAATCTCCGATATGAAACCGAGTCGACGGACAGCAGACAACTGACATACGATGTGTCGGTGTTCTCAATGAGTTCATCCAGTGATATTGCTCCCATGGGCATTGCGATAAATGGCCAATGACATTTGACTATGACACTGGTAGTAGTGCTATACAACGAACGGGATGGCTTCGTCATGCCGTGGAGCGCGTTCGGTTCGACACTCAGAATGCCTATTGCCAATACAGCCATAGCAACACACAAATACACAATCTGACGATGTCTCATTTTGCTTCCTCTTGTGACATGTTTACGACACGGGCACAATCAATTGGACCAACAAATTAGCCTCTCCTTCTCCGATTGGAAACTCCCACTGTCCCGACCTTTGTGATCCGCAATGCAATTACCACACGCGATTCCACTACTGCGTCTTGACACCTTGACTTTTGCTGTGGTGGTAGTATGTCTGTATATGAGTAGATACGGTTGTCAGTTAGCCGCAGTATGAGGTGGCACTGCGGGTGGGATCACTGATCGTACTAACGGTCAACTGAAGGGGAAAGATCACAATATGTAAACAAGGATCCATATCATTGGAGCCATCCCGAATCGATGATATCGGAGAAATGTAACTTCAGTTCAACCTTGGGTTTAAAAGTATTCTACTTGCAACTTGTCTTTGCGTTCTAACATCTCTTACTGAGATGAAGAGAAGTGTTGAAGTGTTGTCAGTGATCCTCAATTGCGTGCCATTCACGTATCTGTGAGAGTGTGAAACTCTACCAGAATAGTCGGATACTGTCACTTCATATTCTTTGGAGCAGTCTGCATCATAGTTCGAAACGACGATTGATTCGTCGTCTGTTCTGATCTGGATTCTGTCACCTGTGATGATACTTTCGCCTACGGACACAGGGTTCCCATAGTGCTTTCCGTTAATCACTGCAGCAACAAGACGACTAACTACTTGACCGTTCTCTGGGTCATAGCGCATAATGATACCAAAAGTGTCAGACACGAGCATGTCGTAGTTCGAAAGTGTGTCCCCATATTGTGTAACTGTCCATGAAAGGAACGTCTTGAAAGGTCTATAGTCTCCGAAGAGCACTGTCCATCTATCCCCTATCCGTTTACGCAATACGTTTCCGTTAACAATCACGGAGTCGATTGGGGCGCAAATGTTAAGGTAGGCCGAACTGTCCTCAAGATCAGCTCGACTGTAAAAGAGGGAACCATTGGGAGTCACGTAGCGCACGTTGCTATAAAGACATGTATCCTTCCTGATCGTACAATATGTACTATAGATCACACGAGTGCCGTCAACGAACCTAACCGAATCAAACCTCTCCATCGAATTTGGACTGCTAGTTGGGTCCATGCCTTCGTTATAGTACAGAGCCTCTACACCGTCTCCTATAAATGGTTGATCGCACTGTGATAGTACGGGGTACGAAAGTGCAACAAACAGTAAGACTGCGATAAGAAAGCCTAGCATAACCGATCTGTTCAACACGTGACCTTTCACAACTGAGGTTCTTAAATGAATTCTAAGCAAGTGGATAATCCGCGTGTCTTGACCATCAAGTTACGCGATGCCACTACCTCTCGCGATGCATCATAACCACACGGACAACAGCATTCAGGTAGGGGGCGTAGCAATTCAACCTGCAAGTAGATGCGGTGGACTGTTACGGGCAGAATGCGGTAGCACAGCGGGCGGGATTCACCCTCGATACCAAGACTCTTCATAACGCAAATGTTACGGACTCCCCAAACCGCCGATAAACACATCATCAATCGGTGGCATCTTGTACAGGACTGTTCCAGTCACAGGCAGAAGTATACTGGAGCCGTGAATGAAAAGGTTTGTGCATCTAACATATTGTACATTACGATTGTCTCCATCAATCAACATCACGGCCAAGCAATAGTCAGCGGCAACAGTATCATACGACTCGGGTCCAGGAAACACAAGTTTGTCTCTATATCTCTGTGGGAACCAGATCAGGTTAACTGTATCGCCAGACTGACTTACGGGAAGTTGCAATAGCTCTTTTCGGCTAAATCGTGGAACTCTGATAACGTCCGTCTCCTCCCGATTACACACTTGGATCAAAATGGTATTACTATCCAATCTCTTTGATACTAGCTGCAACTCATTGCGATGATGTGTTGCACATCCTACAGCTCCAAGTAGGATCATAAGCAGAGGCAAGGGGCGACGCGTCCATGTCATAGAGTTGGTTCTCATTCGGATCGAAGTGCGAAGTGATCCCGTTCTGCTAGATGGAGATTCCGCTTTAGTGACAATCATGTTCCCAGCCTCGATGACCACACGCGAAACACCTACAGCGGCTGAACGACGACAATCTAGCATTGGCTTAAGCAAATCTGCATACCGGTAGATGCGGTGGCGGGTGGAATGAGGTGGCCAATGCAGGAGGAATCTCCTCCATCCACAAGCATACTCAAAAGATGCACATGCATCGGATTTATATTCGGAACGATCATTCCTTGTTTTGATTCACGAAGCGTATTGTATCAGGAAGCATTCTACTTGCTTCGATATAGGTCATACGTACTGCAATGAACTCGAACAGCTCTCTCGACATAGGATAGCAGGTCCCGTTGATTTCCACAGATCGAGTATCATTAAACGAAATCGTGTCTTTCTTGTTAGGCTTCCTTACGATAGCAACTACCGTAACATCCCGTTGCCTGGAGAGTGGCTTGGCAAGCCGTATGCGATCAAGAATCGAGTCCAGCAGCATGCCGTCACCCCTGCGGGTCAAGCACACCTTTAGATTGCGATTGAGATAACGTGATCCACGAACAATGTGAGTCACTTCTCTTGCATGGGCTGGAATACTGCCCCAACTGGTCCAATACAACTCCATTGTATAGTAGCCATCCTCCCACGAACATCCATTCCCCTTCGGTTGACCAATCGCAAATGTTACCATTAGAACGGTTGCTATGAAAATACAATAGAAAGATTTCATCGTGACTCCTCGACTTTGAGTGACTGTTTGGAACCAGAACCTGCTCGGCTGCCTTTCGTTTGGTCTTTCACCCATTATGGTTTACCATTTTCTGCTACCACCCCGTGGATCATGCAGATCAGCATATTAGCTTTTGCGATGGTCTATCACTTGCGGAATGAGGTTGTCAACACGAGCGAAATATATGAAGGTTGTCTGCGATACATTTCAAGAGTGATCTTAGGGGGCAGGACCTCAATCGACGACGTCTATTGTTAATCAGTTGAGAGCACCTCGGTTGTATACCAACACAGTTCACCGTCTCCTCTGAATAAAGCCATTGCATAGACTGCCTTCGAATACCTACGTACAATCGATTTGCGACTATCATCAATTCTATACATCACGGCCGATATCACAGTGCCAGAGTCATAGTTGTCAATGAACACTACATAACGGTGCCATGGGCAGAGCTTGTTACATTCATTGAGGCAAGCCTCTTCTACGATTTGTTTTGCTTTCCTCCTCTGTAAATGCTCCTCTATGATCTTTGAACGCGGAGATTTTGCATCGAAGTTGCGCGGTCCGTATTCAGGCAAACACGTATCGTTTTCAGCCGTGAACGAAGGGAGAGGAACGTGCCCACTGGCTTCAAGACTTGGACATACGAATACGCTATCTCTTGGAACCCATGTTCCAACGGCCTCAATAACGACATCTCGATCATTGAGGAGCAAGTTGACTACTATCTCAGATCTTGTTCTGACACTGTCTGACGATGAACAAGAGCAAAGCATGATCATCATTATAACACATGCTGTTCGGATCAAGATGAATTGCGAGATATACGTCGTTGCGAATGATCGTTGATGTCTTGACATGTCATTTTCCCTATCAGCACAATCCCATTTACTTGAGCAACAGATCCGCACTGTATTGACCACCAGCCATCGAACTACAACGACTGGGCAACTTCAATCTAGCGCTGGTCTTAGCAGTTCCGCATACCTCTGCCAATTCACTTGATCAGAATCGATGATCGAGTTTCAACGGAAGCGCCCGACTGTAAGCGATAGAAGTACACTCCTCCAGGAAGGCTGTGTGCATCCCATTCGGTCTGATGGGTACCGGCGGAAAGGTCCTCAGAGATCAGCGTTGCTACATGTTCGCCGAGGGCACTGAAAACCTCCATAGATACCGGCCCAGAATGCGGAAGAGTGAATCGTATGATTGTGCTTGGGCTGAAGGGATTCGGATAGTTCTGCTCGAGAACAATGCCTGAAGGAAGACTGCTCTGGCTTTCCACAGTTGTAATCAATTCCGATAATGGTCTCCTCCAGACTCCGCTCGCCGAAGTTCCCACAAAGAGATTCGTGCCCGAGACAGCAATAGATATGGCAATCGTAGCTTTCGGGTCGAAATTGACATCACTCCATGTTATGCCGTTATCAGTGGAAAGAAAGACTCTGTCTACAGCCACGGCAAAGATGTTTAAGCCTGCGACGGCAAGCGATCTGATAGACAAATCTGGTAAGCCGAAATTAACCTCACCCCAGCTGGCGCCGTTATCTGTGGAACGAAAAACACCGCCACCGGCTACGGCAAAGAGATCGGTGCCCAAGACGGCGAGTGAATAGACAAATGAACTGGTCATCCCGGAATTGACCTCAGACCAGCTGGTGCCATTGTTGGTGGAACGTAAGACGCCGCTTTTGCTAGTCCCTGCAAAGAGATTCGTCCCCGAAACGGCAAATGAGTAGACATGATGATCTGTCAACCCAGAATTGACTTGACTCCAACTGATACCGTAATTCGTAGAGATAAAGACGCCGCCGAATTCAGTCACCGCAAAGAGATTGGTGCCGGAGAAGACGAGTGAACGGACCCTTGCATTGGTCAGACCGGCATCGATAGCAGTCCAGCTTGTGCCATTATCGGTGGAATGAAAGACACCGACAAAAGTCGCCGCAAAGAGGCTCGTGCCGGAGAAGACGAGTGACTCGACGATTGAATTGTCAAAGTCGGAATTGATTGCAGTCCAGCTAGAGCCACTATTGGTGGAGAGAAAGAGGCCGTGATTAGTTCCGGCAAAAATATTCGCGCCCGAGACCGCGAAAGTCGTGACATATGTATTTGTTATTGCTGTTCGACTCCAACTTGTGCCGTTATTGGTTGAGAGAAAGACGCCACCGCCATAAACTCCTGCAAAGAGACTCGTGCCGGAGACGGCAAGTGACGTGACGTATGCATTAGTCAAGCCGGAATTGATTGCTGTCCAGCTTGTGCCGTTATTGGTAGAGATAAAGACGCCACTGTGCCCAGTCCCTGCAAAGAGATTCGTCCCCGAAACGGCAAGTGAGTGGACAGACTCATCTTTTAAGCCGGAATTGACCTCACGCCAGCTTGTGCCGTTATCGGTTGAGAGAAAGACGCCGCCACCTGTTCCCGCAAAGAGATTGGCGCCAGAGACTGCGAGTGAATGAACAATCAAATTGGTCAAGCCGGAATTGACCGCACTCCAGTTGGTACCGTTATTGGTGGAGAGAAAGACCCCGTTAGTAGTGCCAGCAAAGAGATTTGCGCCCAAAACGGTAAGTGATATCACATTCTTATCTGTCAAGCCAGAACTGACCTCGATCCAGCTTGAACCGTTGTTAAAAGAAAGAAAGACCCCGTTATTAGTGCCAGCAAAGAGATCCTTCCCAGAGACGGTAAATGACTTGACATACCTACCTGTCAAGCCGGAACTGACCTCAGTCCAGCTTGTGCCATTATTGGTTGAAAGAAAGACCCCGTCATATGTCCCGGCAAATAGATTTGTCCCCGAGACGACAAGTGAATTGACATACATTGTTTTCAAGCCAGAATTGACCGCAGTCCAGCTTGTGCCGTTATTTGTGGAGAGAAGGACGCCAGCGTTTTCAGTCCCCGCCCAGAGATTTGTCCCCAAGACGGCAATGCATCGAATATTACCGCCATACGGTCCGTTAGTTTGCACCCATTGGGCTGATATC
Organism: uncultured Ignavibacteria bacterium; assembly: GCA_937870915.1. Lineage (GTDB taxonomy): Bacteria > Bacteroidota > Ignavibacteria > Kapaibacteriales > Kapaibacteriaceae > UBA10438. The sequence continues at coordinate 8 of CALMZQ010000082.1, read as the reverse complement.
GGATTGCC
>CALMZQ010000081.1 GCA_937870915.1 uncultured Ignavibacteria bacterium | reverse complement strand
GTAGCGGTTGGTATGCCATTCACGAACAGCATCAGATCGATGCTGTTCTCGTTCTTCGTCGAGTACTTTACTTGACGCACCACCCGCAGTCGGTTCGCGTTGTATCGCTTGACGATATCTTCGTTCATCCCAAATGCAGGTGCAAACTGGACTACGCTGATCGGACGTTTTACGCCCATCATCTCCACACCGTTCCGGATCACCTCCAGCGTTCCCTGCTTGTCGATCATATCGCGCACACGTTCGCAGAGAACCGCCCCTGCCTTCTCGCCGTGACTCTTCGTCAGCTGTTCAAACAGATCAGGCTGAGTCTCTTGCACGTATGCAATTAGATCCTCGGGAAACAGCGTCTGTTTTGCATCATAGCGGTCAGCTGACGGATGTTCATACAGCCAGCCACGTTCCAGCATGGTCTCGCAGACATCGACCTCAAACGGCGTTTCGTTGTGCAGCGCCATCAGCTTTTCACCTCCTCATCGATCATGTCTCGCACATCGATCTTTCCGGTGACTGTAGCGGAGATGAGGGCTGAGCGGCGTTCTTTCAATAGGATACTCGAAGTCTCGGCCCTATGAATCAAACTTTCAAATAATTCAAGTTTACATGATAGTCGTTCGACAATAGCCCTTTGCTCGTTAACTGGTGGCATGGGAAGCAAGGACTTGCGCATGAGATCCACATCGATGCTCTCAACTGTAGCACCTTGAGTTTGCCAGAGATTTAGAAGTTGATCATTGTACCCATTGACAAAGTGACAGAAATAGTCAGCGACTAAGGTCTCTTCGTTGAACATGATGGCCTTGATATCTTGATTTATTGCAACAGATTTAGTGACTACTGCAACGGGCAATGTATGCTGCAATATTCCGCTACGAACGACCATAATGACGGAGCCCGGATCGACCAACTTTGTTGATGATTCTTTTAAGCCACGATCGGTGATGTATTCTTTAGCATCCGAAATGTAAGCTGATTTCACATCCTTTGATGACACCCAGGCTATATCTTCTCCCCAATACTCAGGATTGTCACGACTTGGCGTTCCGCCACCTGAAATGCGTCCGATAGACGACAGACGGCCAAGTCGCCAATGCTCCGGCACCTCACCAAGCCATTCGATGCCTGAGTCCTTCATATTCACGGTGGGATCTAGCCCCTTCGTCACGGCTTGTGTGATCAGTGCTTGGCGTTTCTCTTTCAGTAGCTCGATCAGCTTGCGCTGCTCTTCGACCAGGGTGTCGATCTTGGCGGTCTCGCGGGCGAGGAACTTAGCGATGGCACGTTGTTCGGGGAGGGGTGGGAGGGGGAGTTCAACTAGCTTCATCTCATCCGAACCCGTGGTCCACAAGTCAGCCACAATTCCCTTCCCCATGCGGTAGAATTCCTCTTGGAATTGCACTGACCGTAACAAGTGATCGCAGAACGCTGGATCAAGTCCTGTCAACTTCCAGACTTGATAAATCGTAGAAACGGAACCATCTTGTCGAGCAACACCGGCAGATCCTTTCCTATCTGACCTGCTGTTAATTACAAAGTCGCCCTTCCTTGCTAGTTTTCGATTTTCGTTATGCATTGTAAGCGCAACGGATTCCAATTGCGGCACAACACCGCCTTTGGTTACCGACAGCGCCTCGTATTCAGTGTCACTGCAACGTTCTCTCCGCTCCTTCATGACTGTCGATGCGCGCGCAAGAGTCCAAGTGGCTGGGATCGCTCCAAGCCATAACTCTCCTGTTTCTACCATCTCTCTTACTGTGTTCACGAATCAAGTTCCTGTAACATAGCCTTGATGCTATCAGTGACTTGTCTTAGGTCAGCATCGATTTCTGCAAGAGAACGCGGCGACTTAAAGACATAGAAATAACGGCTGAACGGGATCTCGTAGCCGATCTTGGTCTTCTCCTCGTCGATCCAGGCATCGGGGACATGGGGCTTGACCTCGCGATCAAAGTAATCGTGAATGTCCTCGGAAAGAGGGACGTTCTCCGTGTCGCGCAACGATGGGTCCGGTTCAACCTGCCCCTTCTTCGCACCTTTGGCGATCTTGATAGGCTTTCCGTTCTCATCCAACTTCGGACGCTCCACAGTGATGGTTCTGTACCCGAAGTGTTCGTTCTTGAAGATCTTGCTAAATGGCTTGCCGTCGCGCTGAGCCTCCTTGAACTTCAAGAACACCTTCGTTATTTCCGCAATGTTCTCGTCGGAGAGTTCCTTGCGCTTGCTGCCAAGACTCTTGCGCATCTTCTGCCACATGTCGCTAGCATCAATCAACTGAACCTTGCCCTTACGCTTTTTTTGCTTACGGTTCGTGATGATCCATACATACGTGGCTATACCGGTGTTGTAGAACATGTCCGTCGGTAGCGCGATGATCGCTTCCAACAGATCGTTCTCTAGGATGTACTGTCGAATGTTGCTCTCACCACTTCCCGCACCACCCGTGAAGAGTGGAGAGCCATTGAGGACAATACCGAACCGTGAGCCTCCTTCGGCATCAGGACGCATTTTGGAGACCAAGTGCTGGAGGAAGAGCATCGAGCCGTCGCTTACTCGCGGCAGACCCGGACCGAAACGACCATTGAAGCCCTGCTGTTCGTGTTCGCGCGTAACTTCTTTTTGGACCTTCTTCCACTCTACACCGAAGGGCGGATTGGAGAGCATATAGTCGAACTTGCGTTGCGGGTGACCATCGTCAGAGAGCGTGTTGCCGGCGATCATGTTGGCAACGTCCTGACCCTTTATCAGCATGTCCGCCTTGCAGATCGCATACGACTCATCATTGAGCTCCTGCCCGAACATCGTCAGCCGTGCATCGGGATTGTGTTCTGCAAGCCACTCGCCGGCGATGGAGAGCATGCCACCCGTACCGGCCGTTGGGTCGTACACTGTGCGCACCACCCCGGGCTTTTCAAGGACGTCTTCGTCTTCAGCGAAGAGAAGGTTCACCATCAGTCGAATCACCTCACGAGGTGTAAAGTGCTCCCCTGCTGTTTCGTTACTGATCTCCGCGAAGCGACGGATCAGGTCTTCGAACACCAAACCCATCTGTGTATTGTCCACTGCGTTCGGATGAAGATCAACGCCAGCAAACTTCTCCGTGATCTGATACAGCAGCTTGTTCTTATGGAGTGAGTCGATCGTCGTGTAGAAATCGAACCGTTCAAAGATGTCCCGCACTTCCGGCGTGAACGCCTGGATGTACGACGTTAGATTCTCACGTAGGTGGTCCTGGTCCCCCATCAGACTCTTCATATCGAGTCGAGACGAGTTCACAAAGGACAGTCCCGCCTTCTTTTTCATGAACGGTTCCGGGTTCACGTCTTGAGCTTCTCGCTTCTCTTTCTCCTTGAGCACCGCGTCTTTTGTCGGCTCAAGGACACAGTCGAGGCGTCGAAGCACTGTGAACGGCAAGATGATGCGTCCATACTGCGATTGTTTGTAGTCGCCGCGTAGTAGGTCAGCTACGGACCAGATGAAGGAGGAGAGGGAGGTGGGGGTCATGTTTGGTATTGAGCGACAACATCATCGGAATTGACTCCGAATATACTCGCAGTGGAAGATGTTCGCACACATTGTGTGAGTGTTTAGTTTAGGAACATCCTGCAGTAGCTCACGCTACGCAATCCAGACTCACTCTATCAGGCCTAAACAACGCCGAAAACACACTATTGTGGCAGTGATCGGAGTGCGCTGTTAGCCTCTTCAATGTGTGAGGCGATAGTCAACTTCGCCTTCAGCGAGTCAATCAACTTGACGGCCTGTTCGCGAGGGCGTGCTTGACCGAGTTCTGAACGAACTCTCTCGTTGTTCTCGAAGAGAGATAAAACATTGCGTATTTGTCCTGTACTGAGATCCCAAAGAAACGGATTTAGACTTTCATATGCTTCAGATCTTCCCCAATAGTTACCGCACCAGACCGCCAATATTTCTTGGTAGACCTCTTCGAAAGCAATCTGGGGCACTTCTGTGCCAAGCTGCGCAAGCGTCTTTGAGGCTGTCTCCTCTTCACTCCAACCATAGGAAGAGTCCTTAGCGGTCCCTAACGCATATGCAGCCTTTCTGTAAAGTGGCGCTCGAGTAGCATCCGGTATGTAGGAAACACCTCCTACAGAAACTAGAAATTCTAGAACCCTCTCCCGTACTGCCTTGTCGACATTATCATCCGAATCACGATCAACAGTCAAGGAATGATAGCGCAGACCTACCACCTTCTTCAGCTCGTTAGAAGCTCGCTCCCATACAACCGGTAATAGTGACTTCGCATTAGACGAACTTGGATGCGCTCCACCCACCAATTGATCAAGCAGAAAGCCAAAGGCCACTTTAACATCAGCAGGTCTTAGGCTGCGGATCTGATCCTTTAATATCTCAATTGACTCGGCATCCAGTACAGATGTTTTGACCGGCTCAAAGAGAGTCGCGACTGAGTGGCCAGGATCAGGAAGTTCCGACGCAAACAAGTTCCGCTCCAAGATTAACACCAGCGCCGTGACATCTTCTCGTGTAACTTGCTCGTCAGCAGGGTGAGCTGGTGTTGCGTGGTTGCGCATCCAGTTGACCATCTCCAAGGCCTTACCAGCCTTCTTTGGTAACAGTCCCAGTTTAGTTGCTCCGGACACTAGGACAGAATCGTCTACTCCACTCCAACGCTCGCTCGGCGACTCTCCATGTTCATTGTAACGTTTCCGACCAGTATCGTCCTTGACGACAGACTGAAAAAGGTCAATGCTGTATCTCTCGACTCGCCGCCTTAGATTGCACACCGCTGCGTTCCAGACGTCCAGCAGTGCATGGCTATAGTATCCATCGCGGAACAGCCGGCCTGCTGTCTGCAGGTACACCTTTTCTTCGGCGTCGAGCTGAAGTTCTTTTGGGTATTGCCCCAGTCCAAGAACTGCTGGCACAATGCTCCCTGCTTCTAAACCTTCCCTTGATATCGCCAATGCAATCCTCCCTTCCTTAGATCAAGTAGTTATCACTTGCCTACAAATTCCTACCAACGGACAAGCAGAGCCTGGACTATGCTTATCAAGTTCTGCTTTCTTCGCTGCCCCTTTCTCCCATCCGAGAGACATGAGACGGATACCCGTGGCGGTAACTGGCAACCGACACGAACCTACACAAGGGTACGACAAACTTGCTACGCCAGTGACGAGGCAGAAGCGGCTCTATTAAAGCAAATGCTTTGTTAAGCTGCACTTTTATTCTGAACGAAAACATAATCTTTCTCAGATGGCATCAGATAGTCGTTGATCAAGTGAAGACGTTGCAGTTTGTGCCAGATCTCGATGTATCGCCAGATCGAGGGCTGCCCTCCATCGCGATCAGCGAAAACGACATCTTCGACTCCTGCATCCTTTATTGTCGAGAAGAACGACTCAACCAGTGCATTGTCTAAGAGATTACGCTAATTCCATCTCGGCTTAAGTACATCCGAAAGACGATTAAGTCGCGTTGATCTCCAGCAATGTAATGACGTGCGTACTCAGTGTGGATAACCACGCCATGTGGCCGTTCCTGCTGACTCCTTCACGCCACAGCTACCGAACGGATGCTGTGCGCATCGGCCACCATGCGAAGTTCATTCCGCTTGAGTTTGCCCAATGAAACAAGTGTGAGAAGACCAAGTTAGCTGCACGCGCATCATGCGTTAACTATCAGAAGGCAATACAGAACTCATGTAAATCCCTTTGACGGATCACAGATCCCTTCATCTCTTAATAGCCGTGAGATAAAATCGAATCAACAATGCAAGTCTTTGAGCCGATGTTGCTTTCGAATTGATGCATATCAGTGTAGACCGGCCCGTTCAACAAGCGGTGTCTCCTAATGCCAAAGGTCAGATACCGTACCACATCGTTGTATGCCCACACTTTGGACACGTGACAACAGGTTGCCCGGGAAAGACTGCCATATAGGAAAGATGAGATTGTACAATACTTCCAAAGCCACATTGTGTGCATTGATACAGCGTTCTTTTTGTAATAGAAGCAACCATTGCTGAGCTCAGCGAAAAGGGTTCGATGTAGGATGGCCGTGAATTTGTTTCTCTTGGGTTCGTTCCAGCGGTTTGGGATTGGATCGTGTCTTGGATAGACACAATCGCCTTTTCAAGGCCGCTCATCTGTTGTTTGAGTGCCTCGTAGAACGCTACCTGCTCCTCTTTCATCATTTCAATATCGAGGAATTCGAGTCGAGTTCCGTAATGTATAGGCTGATCCAGAATACTCGAGATTCGCTCTAAATGATAGATATCGACTGGTGTTGGATTGGCATGTTGCTGCATGCTCGATCTCAATGCAAGACTCAACTCTTGATTTGTAACGAAAACAAATCCAGCTGCGTTGTTTGAAATCACTCCTGCATAATCTGCCTTGAATTTCTTGACTACTTCCGCTCGTGGTTTCTTACCACGTGGAAACCAGACTGCAAGTAACCATGACTCTCCCTCATATTTGCATAGCCCATCTTTCTTCCCATCTGGTCCACCTAATGGATGAGACGGGTCGAAATCTTGGAATCCTACTGACTTCAAGATGTGACCTGCTAACCTTTCTGCAGAGCTAGACGGCTTATCCCATTCCAATAACCGGTTCC
>CALMZQ010000080.1 GCA_937870915.1 uncultured Ignavibacteria bacterium | reverse complement strand
ATATCCAAGCGAGACTCAGCCCAATGGTAGCGAGGATCATCTGCCAAACATGGCGTTCATCACATTATCGGAACGTGATGTTCTCGGCCTGCATCAGTAACCACCGCGCAACATCACAAGAGGCTAGTTTTGTACTATGTCTAAGACCCTTGGAACGATTGCACTAGAGAACACACTCACACCATTCAACCTTGTGAATGTGGTTCTCGTTGCGGGGTTATATGCTGTGTACCTTCTGAACAATGACGTGCGTCTTGCATTGGACTCAGTTGGAATTGTAACAGTGATCCTTGCAAATACAGCTATTGCTATCGGACAGGAGTGGAGGGCGCACCGCACACTCGAGAAGGCGGTGTTATCAGTAAAGAGGGCTGATGTCCAAATCGGAGACATTCTCACGATTACCCGTGGAGATGTGGTTCCTGCCGACGGAGTGGTGATCTCAACAGATGAGTGTGAACTGGATACATCGTTACTCACAGGAGAAACTCATCCGTCTTCCCTTTCCGTAGATGATGTTGTCCATGCAGGTACATTCTGTGTTTCAGGAAGGGCAACAATTCGGGTGACGGCCATTGGTCACGATACGATGGCTCAGCGCATAGAAGCAACGGCCAAACGGGTTGACCTATCAGCGTCGCCACTGCAACGAACGGTAAACAAGATCTTTGAATGGTCTTTTTTCATCGCTCTTATCCTTGCCGTTTTGGATGTGTCCCTCGGTGCAGCCACCATCCTCCATGATGTAGATCGCGTACGCAGGGTTGCCACACTTCTACTCGGGCTCATTCCCGAAGGTCTGGTATTCTTCACAACAATCACCCTCACGTTGGGGCTGGTACGCATAGCTCAGCGAGGCGTGGTTGTACAGAAGCTTGCGGCATTGGAGTCGTTCTCCAGGGTACGTGTTGCTTGCTTCGATAAAACTGGCACCCTCACCATGAACGTGTTGCGAATTGAGCGCGTGATACCTTTCACAGACATGGATGAAGAATCTTGCAAGGGGCTTCTTAGCGCGTTCTCTCGCTCCATCGGTGATGAAGGTCAGGTGATTGACGCACTCAACACGTTAACACCTAACCCACGCGTATTCTCAGTGCAACAACGTGTCTCGTTCTCATCATCACGCAAGTACAGCGCGTTGCGCTCTGATGATGGGATCTGGTATACACTCGGCGCAAGCAGCGCAGTGCTTTCACCGGAACACCCTCAGTGGGATGAGCTCGGCATCCTTGCCTCGAATGCCGACATTGATGAAATGCGAACGTTGGTCTTTGCGCGATCGTCTTCCGGAGCCGAGAAAATGACGGGAACAGAAATGGAGCCCCTTTGTTGGATTGCAATGGACGATGCTATTCGACCAGAGAGTGCCGAGACGATTGATCTGTTTGATGCACTTGGAATCCGCATGATGATACTTACCGGCGATGCACCTGGTCCGGTTAGCTCCCTACTACGGAGGTTGGGCAGAGAACATGCAAACATCGCTGTTCGTTCGCGCCTCACTCCAGAGGATAAGCAAGAGATCGTGCGATCGTTGCGCCGTACGGATCATGTTGCGATGATCGGAGATGGGGTGAATGACCTGCCAGCGATTAAAGAGGCATCGGTTGGTATTGCAATGCAGGGCAGTGCTCCGGTGACGAAGCTTGTTGCAGACGTTGTGCTGGAGAAGGCCTCATTCGCAGAGTTTCCGGAAATGATCGCAGAGGGTAGGGCAGCAATTCGCACGGTACTCAGTGTGGCCAAGCTCTTTCTAGCAAAAAACGTCGTCCTCGTGGCAATGAATGCATTGGCGGCGTTGAGTATCGCACCCTACCCGCTCACTCCCCGCCGCGGCGCTCTCCTGAGCATAATCTCCGTGGGAATTCCGTCAATGTTCCTTGCGGCCACTGCCCGTGTGCGAACCACCACCACCTCTTTTGTTCGAGAGCTTATCATCTTCGTTTCTGCAGCAGGGTTCAGTGCTGTTGCGTCAGCGCTGGTTGTTGCACAGGTGCAAGCTGCGGCCATCGATCTCTTCGATCAGATGTTGTTTGCCTTCCTTGGGAGTCTGTGTTGGTCCTTCATCGTTGTGGATGATCTACCTCATACAACACGCGTTTGGGCTGGCGTAGTGGGTTTCTCAAGTCTCGCACTTTGTATTGCGCTGGCTTTAACAGATGTTTCAATGTTCCCCATTTCGATCATACAAGGCTTCTACGAGATCGGCGGCTCGGAATCAACCGCCGGTGCGGGGATCATTGGTAGTTGCTGTATTGGAATAGCATTCTCTATTGCTGGCCATGCTCTTGTTCGATGGGTATCTTCGCGAGACCACCAACGCAGAGCCTGAACGTGAGCCCCCTTCGAATCCGTATCGTAATCGTCCTTGCATCTTTGATCTTGTTCGTTCCCTTTCTCGGAAGTGTTCGACTGTTTGATTGGGACGAGGTGAACTTTGCTGAATGTGCTCGGGAGATGATCGTGTCGGGCGATTATCTGCATATGCAAATCGACTTCCGTCCGTTCTATGAGAAGCCCCCTGTCTTCATCTGGCTTCAGGTTCTTTCGATGAAGGTGTTTGGCATCAACGAGTTTGCTGCGCGACTTCCCAATGCCCTCATTGGTGCAGTATCCATGCTCGTGTTATTCAGCATTGGTTCCCGCGTAAATGGGCAACGATTTGGCATCCTTTGGTGTGTAGTATATGCGGGGTCTCTTCTTCCCCATTTCTATTTCCGATCCGGCATTATCGACCCGCTCTTCAACCTCTTCATCTTCCTAAGTGTTTGGTCGATGATCAAGGAGGGTCGATCCGGAGCAGACCATTGGGGCATAGGGATTCGATCTGGACTTTGGGCCGGACTTGCCGTTATGACAAAAGGTCCGGTCGGTTTCGGGCTTGTTATGCTCACCACTGCTGTTGCATGGGTCATTCTCCGCAAACGTATGCCCCTTCCGTGGAGACAGGTGCTTAGTGCTACAATCACAACGATCGCTGTGACCTCGGTATGGTTCGGTGTGGACTACATACAGAACGGTCCTACGTTTATCATGGAGAACCTTGCCTATCAAGTGCGATTACTCACCACAGGAGATGCGGGTCACGAACAGCCGTGGTACTATCACAGCATCGTTCTGCTCATCGGATGTTATCCGGCATCGATCTTCTTCTTTGGCGGGATTCGGGCCAGTGATGGAGAAGGGGCTCATCAGCGCATTCTTCGAATATGGATGACGGTGCTGTTTTTTGTCGTGCTCGTAGTGTTCTCACTTGTGAAGACCAAGATCATTCACTATAGTTCTATGACCTACCTTCCACTCACCTATTTGGCAACAGTTGCCATCGACCGGTGGCTATCGGGACATCGGAGTTGGACGTGGAAGAGAACAACGGCACTTGCTCTGATCGCCATCCCAATTACCGTGTTGTGCTTCATGGTACCCTGGGTATTCATGAATCGCGATTGGCTGTTAAGCCTGCCAACATTTCGCGATCAATATCTTCGTGCAGCCATCCAACAAGACGGTGGGTGGCTCGGCTTTGAGCCTTACGTGGCACTTGTTCTCCTAGTCGGGTTGATCTGCGCATGGTACATGAAACGCACGAACCGTCAAGTTGTATCTATTGCCGTCCTGTTTGGAAGTGTAATGCTTTTTGTCTCCCTCTTCCTACCACTCGTAGCACCCCGCATTGAGCCATCTACGCAGGGGGCAGCCATCACGTTCTATCAGTCGATGGTTGGAAAAGAGGTCTATGTAAAGCCCCTTACTATGAAGAGCTATGCACACCTCTTTTACACCAACAAGCCGAGACATCTAAGTGCAGCAGCTATGGGGATCGGCGCAGATGATTGGGAACCATGGTTGCTTACTGGTCCGGTAGACAAGCCTACATTTTTTGTTGCCAAGGTGAATGACGCTGAGAAGTGGCGTTCTCATCCGAACCTGAAGGTGATTCGGGACAACGGAGGATTTGTGATTTTTGAGCGAATCAGGGTTTCGTTGGAGCCGGGAACGCAGAGCCATAGCCACTGAGTTCAATCTTTTCGTAGCCGGGAAGGGTGGTGTTCAGTATTGCCTGAATATTAAATGTTCCGGGCTTTTGCGGCGTATACCGAAACTCGATCTCAGCTGATTGGCCCTTTACTAGCGTGAGCGGCATCGGGGTAACAACGTGTACATTCTCGGTCGAAGAAGCCGCAGTGATGATCACCGTTGTATCGGCAAAGATTGTTACGCCAACCAAGGCCCGCGAGGAGTTACCAACGCTCACGCGGTCAAAGGCAAGAAAGCTTGTGGCAAGTTGAATCGGTCGTTGAACGTCAACCTTTAGGCGCAACACGTGTGCACCCGAAGGATCGTTGGAGAAGATCGTTACGTATTTGGAAAGGGACCCACTTCCGGTTGGGAGGTTTAGGGAAATGTTGATGGCCGTTTCTTCACCTGGACCCAGTGTGTCCTTTTCAATTGGTGCCGTTGTGCATCCACATTGAACGCGAACATTTGAAATGATCAGCGTGCTGTCTCCCGCATTTTTCACCGGCACACGGTACTTCACACTTTGGGTCTCTGTAAGCGGTCCCGTGGGAGTTACTGTACCCCAATCAACCTCATTCTGCATGTCCAATTTCGGTTGTGCATAGAGCATCCCGCTCGTGAGCACAAGCATTACAAGAACGTGCCGTAGTTTACACATGATATGACCTCGATCTCACCAATATTGGCCGTGATAACGGCATGTACAACCTTGTGTATGTCCGTGCTAACGGTGAACGAACCCGCACATCGTACGCAGGGTGATGATCGAGCCCCCTCACAAGAGATCGGGGTAACCCACCTAACGCGGGCGGCACGTATCGCACGTCAGCACGGTGTTGATTCAGCCTTTGTTGCATCATTGCTTCGAACGCCTCAAACGGCATTCAACGACAGGTTCGTACGAGTCAACGTTACAAACTACGCGCAGAAAACGGATTACTCGCATAACCACAATGAGCTTGGTGTGAGGAAGGTGCGGGAGTTTGTTGGCAAACATGATTCTATTCTGCAGCTGGTAGACTCTCTCTATGGCGTTCCGCCAGAAGTTATCGGATCCTTGCTATGGGTTGAATCCAAACACGGCACCATCCTCGGTAAGTACCATGTTGCCAGCGTTTATCTTAGCGTGTTGCTCTCCTGTGAACCTGAGTTTGTGGATCAGAACGCAGCGTCTGTTATGTCGAGCATGGGGCTTGATTCTTCCAAACTCGACAGTGTGAAATACGTAGTGGAGCGCAAAGCAGTGAAGAAGGTGGCTTGGGCCGCAGACCAACTCAAGGCACTATATGAAATCGACAAGCGAGGCACGCTCAATACGTTTACTCTTCATGGATCGTGGGCCGGAGCATTTGGCATGACGCAGTTTTTGCCTTCGTCCTACCTGTCTTGGGCTGTAGATGGAGACAAGAATGGCGTCATCGATCTCAATGATCTCGATGACGCCATTTTCAGTGTTGCAAACTATCTCAAGACGAACGGTTGGGGCCAGGCAACTACTCAACAACGAGCCGCTGTATATCACTACAATAACAGCACGGCCTACGTAGATGCCGTGCTTACGCTTGCTCAGCGATCGAAGACTCAGCGAGGCGTTCCGCCTCGGTGATGAATCGTTCGATAAAGTTCAAGCCAGTGCTCCAAAACGTAGGATCGTTGATATCAATACCGAATGGTGTGAGGAGGTCTTTGGGACACTTCGATCCACCGTTAGCAAGGAGCTGCATGTACTTCGGTGTGAAGTCGGCAGGATCCTTCTTGTAGATCTCATAGAGCGCTAACACAAGGAGCTCACCAAAGGCGTATGCGTAAACATATCCGGGTGTGTGGATGAAGTGTGAGATGTACGACCACCACAATTCGTATCCCGGCGACAGAATAACACTGTCTCCGAATTGCTCCTTCTGCGTCCTATACCAGATCTCGTTGATCTGTGCTAGGCTCAGCTCGCCCTGCTCTCGACGTGATGTATGCATCGCGTCTTCAAATCGATTCAGCGCAACCTGACGGAATACCGTTGCAATCATCCCATCGAGTTTCGACATCACAAGTGATAGTCGTTCAGTGTCAGAAGTGGCAGCATCGTACAGCTTCTTGAACGTGATCATCTCTCCAAACACGCTGGCCGTTTCAGCTATTGTGAGTGGCGTGTCCATGAGCAGGGGGCCCTGCTGACGTGACAAATATTGATGTATACCATGACCAAGCTCGTGAGCGAGCGTTTGCACGTCTCGAGCTGTACCGGTGAAGTTGATGAAGACGTAAGGATGAACGGAAGCGATTGTGCCCGCACTGTATGCGCCCGATCGTTTTCCTTTACGGACCGGAGCATGGATCCAGTTCTTCTCAAAGAACATCGTTGCGATCTCGCCTGCTCTTGGATCGAATTGTGTGTACGCATCGATCACAAGATCTCGCGCTGCATCCCACGTCCAAGTACTTGTTTCTGAGCCAACAACAGCATTCCTATCATAGTCGTGCATCTCCGTCAGCCCGAGGAGTCGCTGCTTAACGCCGTAGTATCTGCGAACGAGATCATAACGGTCAACCACTGCATCGATAAGCGTTTGGACGGCTTCGTCTGAAACCTCGTTCTCGAGGTTACGCGAGGAGATCCACGACTGATATCCGCGAAGTCGCTGATTGGTCTCGCAGTCTGCAATGATCGTGTTGAACACAAAAGCATGTGTCTTTGCTTCTTTTGCCAGACCGGCAGATAGTGCCTCTGTTGCAGCCTTGCGTGTTTCACGGTCCTTTTCGTAACTCAGCTTCGAGATGGCTGCAAGAGTAAGTTCCTGTCCATTAAACGTAAACACCTGACTGTTGGCCACTTCATCATGTAGACGTACCCAGGATGATCGAGCGGTAATGGACTTCGCAGAAAGCGCTCGTTCAACGTCTTCGGAGAGTGTATACGGTTTAAACTCGAGAACACGTTCCAACCAATGGCGTCGCGTAGCCAATTCAGGAGCTGCAAGCAGTTCACCAAATCGTGTTGCGTTGAGATGCGACAGCTGTGTTGGTACAAATATGACGTGGCTGGCGGCTCGCGAAAGCGTCTCACGCACCATTTGTAGGAGCCGACCGTATTCCGTGTTCTCCGAGTCCGTAGACCAAAGAAGGTTCGTATAGGAGGCCATACGATCAAATGTCTCAACGAGGTCTTCATACTCCTCGATCATCGTCAAGAACTGGGGTATCTCAATCTCGCCCAGCCGTCCGTTCCATGTTGTACGGAACGCCTGAGCACGTTTTTCAATGGATACTAGATCTCCGCCGAGGCCTGCGTCATCTATACCTGCATAGAGATCGCTGAGGTCCCATTCGATGTTTTCGGCTCCGGTTTTGGATGCCATTGTTGGGTCTGTCGTCATTGTTGTTGAGTAGCCATGATGGGAATACAAGTGCTTGTGGTACTTTTCGGCTATGACCGAACCACGAATGTACAGAAGGAACGTCTTCCAGCAGAGAGAAGTTGCATGGCTTCTTCTTGTTGCTGTCTGCGCACTTTTTATTGCGTATCGAATCCCAACCGTTTTGGTGTATCACGCTGCCCTGAATGTTCCGTGGTTCATCGGTGAGATCGTTGTGATGGCAGTATTCATCATAGATCCGATCTTCAAGTTCCGATCTGCTAAACAACGGGGTCCGGAGTTTGTGCGTAAGTACGTCCGAACGTGGCTTGTCTTCGACGTGATTGCAGCCATTCCAGTGATATTGTTCGCCGCCGGTTCCCCCCTGGCTCTCCTCGCTCTCAGCAAGATCATTCCTGTTTTTGGGAATCTCTCTCAATGGAGACTGCAGCTTCGAAGAGGCGGGAATGCCGTCAGATTTGTGCAATTCGCCTATATACTAGCGATTGTCATCCACCTAGTTGCATGCGGGTGGTTGGTCCTCCGCTCAAACGGACAACCAGCAACGGATTACAACTATCTGGAATCCATCTACTGGACCGTTACCACTATGTGCACAGTGGGCTACGGAGACATCACGCCGCAGACGGAACTACAGATGATGTACGCAACCGCAGTTATGCTTGTTGGCTATGTGTTGTTTGCTTACCTCGTTGGCAACATCGCTTCACTTTTCAACACAGTAGATCCGTTGCGATCTGAGCATGTGCGTACAATGGACCAGGCAACCTCCTTTATGCAGTACCACAATGTGCCGCATCATTTGCAACACCGCATCATAGACTATCTCGGCTATATGTGGGAGCGTAAGGTTACCTACGACGAGACCTTTATGCTGGATATGTTGCCATGGGGCTTGCGGTCCGAAGTGTCGATGTATCTCCGCAGCGAAGTCATAGAACGTGTACCGTTCTTCCGGGAAGCAAGTGAGAGTTTCATTCGTGAAGTTGCTGATTCTCTCAGACCGATCGTTGTCACTCCCGGGGAATTTGTCTTCCGCTATGGAGACAGAGCTCGTTTCATGTACTTCATCAGTCACGGAAGCGTTGAGGTGCTCAGTTCTGACGGCAGCCAGATCGGCACCCTTCAAACCGGCGACTTCTTTGGTGAAATGGCACTTCTCGAGAAGCGTCGCAGAAGTGCGAGCATTCGAGCAATAGAGTATTCAGATCTCTACGTGCTTGATGCTGCAGCATTCGACCATATCCTTACGAACTTCCCGGAGTTTAGGGACGTAATGGAACAGGTTTCCACGGACAGATCATTAATGGTCTCTGAGCTTCGCCGAATGGTCCAGTGATCGTGTGCTTATGGCACGATCCTGTAGATCATACGAGGGAATGGAATTACCTCGCGAATATGATCTGCTCCTGTGATCCACTTCACGGTACGTTCTACACCCAGGCCAAACCCGGAATGTGGCACAGATCCGAACTTCCGTAGATCCAAGTACCACTGAAACTCTTCTTGAGGAAGATTTTCGTGCAAAATCCTCTGAAGGAGTAAATCGTGGTCGTCCTCTCGTTGTGAGCCACCGATGATCTCTCCCGCCCCTTCCGGAGCCAACATATCCATTGCGAGAGCCACCTTTTGATCGGATGGATCGCGCTTCATGTAGAACGCCTTTACCTCAGTTGGATAGCGGTGTATGATACACGGCTTATCGAACTGCTGCATGATGGCTTCTTCTTGCGGAGCACCAAAGTCTTCACCCCATGGGAAGTCAACCTGGATCTCCGATCCATCAGCTTGTTTGCGGTTGAGCTTGATGTTGTTCGTGTTGAGCCATTCTACCGCTTCTGTATAGGACATGCGATAGAAGGGGCGACGCACTGCCTCGAGTTTTGACACGTCGCGACCAAGCGTTGCAAGCTCTCGCGGACAGGCCTTGAGCACGCTCTGCACGATGTATTCTACAAGGTCCTCGGCCAAATCCATGTCATCATTGAGATCAAAGTAGGCCATCTCCGGCTCAACCATCCAGAACTCTGTGAGGTGACGCCGTGTCTTGGATTTCTCCGCACGGAAGGTAGGGCCGAAGGTGTACACTTTTCCAAGAGCCATGGCGCTGGCTTCTGCGTAGAGTTGGCCCGACTGTGTGAGATATGCCTTACCGAGGTCGAAATACTGCGTCTCGAACAGCGTAGATGTGCCTTCGCATGCATTGGGTGTAAAGATCGGCGAGTCCATTAACCGGAACCCATTACCGTCGAAGAAATCTCGGATGGCCTTTACAACAACCGCACGCACGCGCATGATGGCATGTTGACGGGCCGAACGCAGCCAGAGGTGACGGTGCTCCATGAGAAATTCAACGCCATGTTCCTTTGGAGTGATGGGATAGTCTCTCGAGACCTGCCATACCTTGACGTTCGTTACATCCAACTCTACACCTGTAGGCGAACGATCTTCCTTCCTCACGGTTCCAGTGATAGATACACTTGATTCCTGCGTGAGAGACTGCGCAGCGGCTGCGATCTCCTCCGATACATTCGGTTTGAAGAGCACGCACTGAACGATTCCGCTGCCATCGCGGAGCTTGAGGAAGATGAGTTTGCCTTTTTCCGTCTTGTCGTACACCCATCCATTCAGGGTGACCTCTTCGCCGATGTGGGAATCGAGGTTTTCAACGGAAACGTAGCTCTTGTAGCGCGATGACATGTGATACCTGTGGGGTCTTGGTTCAAAACGAACCACAAATCTACGACGAGCCGACACCACAGCCGAAGACTTACATCAAACGGAAGCCTACCGAGAGATGCACGAAGATGTTTTGAACCGTCCGGTCAACCGTTGCAAAGTCCTGACTGAAGATGCTCGTAAGCCCATAGATCCCCCGCAGATCTACCCTCAGGTCCTCAAAGATCTGGTACTGTCCACCCACTTGAAGCCCCATATCAAAGCCCTGCATCCGCTCACCGAATTCTAGATTCTTCGTGACAACCTCGGGTCGGATCCCGACGGTCCCTACTCCGGTAGCATTGCTTTGCGTTTGGATCATCCATCCTACATAGCCCCCTGCCATAAGACCCCATTGAGACGAGGTTTGGAAGCGAGCCAGCACAGGCAGCTGAAGGTAGTCGGTGATAAAGGCGCCGGTTGCATCACCGGTGAATGTTGTACTCACTTCGAGAACGGTTGTGGAACCGTCCGGTGTAGTGATCGCCACCTTATCGATATAGGGCTGGTCTTCAAGGGGCGTATTGAACGTTGCTTCATAGCGCACGAATTGAGGTTCTATACTCACAGTCCATACTGTAGTAAGGGGTACGTCCAGCGTGACCCCACCAATGAAGCCGGGAACCGGGGATCCGGTGGAACCAGGCGGGACATTGCCAACGGGGATGGGAGCACCCACGCAACCGCCTATGCGCACATGTAGTGCAAGTGCACTGCTGCTTGTTGTATCCTGTGCCTCAAGGTGGACCCTAATGCCGGTGAACACAAGGAAGATCATCACGACCGATCTCACCTGACCACTATTCCGCTTGACCGTGCGATTACAACGTTCTGTTCATCTCGTGCGATAATGAACCAGAGACCATGTGTACAAGGGGCTAGATCAATACTGCCGCTACTATTCACCGGACCAAGGTCCAGGGTTCTGCCGGTGAGATCAACGGCGCTAACAGTTCGCACTCTGTCAACAAGGGGCAGAATGGCGGTTGTTCCGGCGATGATGATGGGCATCGGTCCACGAGTATCTTCTACCCGAGATGTGGTCCACTCAAATGAGAAGTCATCAACAAAGAGCGTTGAACCTACACTGCCACGAAAGTTCTCACCATCAGCGCTCGAAGCAGCTACCACAGACATTGAATCTGGAGCTTCATCAAAAGGAGGAATCGAGATGTTGAGCTCTGTCCAGGTAGGAGTTGCTTCGGTGATCGTAAGTCTTGCTTCATGTATCAAGACACGAGCGTTTCCGTTCCATCGAGTGAACATTGCATAGATCGCAGCCGAGTCATTACCCTGGGGCTGATACCGATAAAATCCCCGAAAGCGTGTTGGTACTGGGCCGGCATACGGAATGCCACGTTTAGCGCTAGAAGCCGGATTGGCTAGGTTCAAGGAGAAGACTCCGAGGTACATCGAGCCTGACGCCACTTGACCAAAAACGGAACGTGTTGTGAGCTTTGCTGCATATTGTCCGGAATGGGATTCTGAGGACTTTTCACACACCGGATCCGCCCCTGCAGCGATATGGATCACACCGTTACCAGACGTCCAGCCACCGCTGGGTTCCTCATAGTCCTTGAATGAACCCGAACCGGGAGTACGGGTCCAGTCTTCAAGTCCACCATTCGGAATCTGCTGTTGCGCCCTGACCATGGCAGTCGTCATGATGATCATCATCATGGACATTACAATCCTCATAGATCCTCCTGTTGTACGGAGCGAAAATTGGCGAATTTTGCGCTATGCATAGCCCCTTGACACTAAAGCGTACAAACGCCGTTGTTCTTAGCTCCACATGGAGCGATGGATTTTCATCCAGCATCCTCCTCTCCGATCTGCGTGAGGCATGCCCTTGTGCACACTGCTCTGGGGAAGAGATCATGGGTCAGACCGTTTTCATCGGCATGAAAACATTTCAGCCGGGAATGAACGAGCTCGAGACTCTTACACCAGTTGGGAATTATGGTGTACAAGCAAAATGGAAGGACGGTCATGACACAGGCATCTACACATGGGAGATGCTCCGCTCACTGTTTGAGCTCAAGAAACTTCGAGCCGAAACTCTTGCTGAGATCGAGAAACAGATTGGCGTAGGGGGCTGATCACCGCGTACGGTTTTCGAGGATCACAAATGGTATCGCATTCTTCACCCAATTGTCTACAAGATCATGTCTGCCCTTTACTTCCATTACAAGGGAACCTAGGATAAGATCAAGATCTCCGTCGTGATCGATATCACCTGAATCCATAACGATCCAGCGCCCGGCACCTACCTCGGGAAATGTAGAAGTTTTATACGTGCCCCGTCCCTCATTTTCATAATAGACAAATCCACGAACGGGTTTTTCTTTGTGGTCCGGGAAGAATGAGATGGCTGAGATATCGGTATCGCCATCAAGATCGAAGTCTGCTGCAATGGCACTATACGCCCCATGCAGAGGAAGAAAAACGGTATCCGGGAATTGATTTTTGCCGTTGTTGAAGAAGATCCGAACGCCGTGATATGGACGTAGAAGTGGTCCGAAGTCTGCATTATCACCGGCACAGTGGATAATGTCATTGTCACCATCCGTATCAATGTCCTGTACTGCAAAGTAGCTGGAGCCCCATGATGGAGGGAACTGCAGCACTGTTTCCTCTGCAAATGTTCCGTCACCGTTGTTGATGAAGGCCGTGATATTCTCATTGCCTTGTGCGAACAATGCGATCACATCAAGTCGTCCATCTCTGTTCCAGTCTCGAATCTCAACGCGTGTTGCACCCGGACCTTCTCGCAAGGAGATCCGTTCATACTCGCCCTTTTTCTTGCATTTCCACCACGAGAGCCCACCGGTCCATTTCCCAAACTCGCAGATCACGATATCACTCTCTCCGTTGCCATCGAGATCTGCAACGGCATGATGGACGGGGCGTTGTAGTCCGGTGATAATCTCAGAGATCGATCGTTTTGGATCCGATGGTATCCAGACTACTTTACCCGTTGGAGCATCTGTTGGCGAAAAGGAGCCCATGATTGTGGCGATACGTGCATCATCATTCGATGTGATCCAAGCCGGTGCTTCTCCGGTGCTGTCTCGGCGTACTACGGAAAGTTGTGGTGTGAGAGAGAAGACATTCCCACTCACTGCATCACCGATCGTTACAGAGCCCGTTTTGTCATCGATGTTCACAAAGGTTGTTGACGGAGGTTGAATTGAGAATGCCGGACGAACCGCAGTGAATGTTTTGGAGACAGTGAGAGGTGTTACCGCGAGTTTAGGAAGCTTTGATGGAGCATTGCGGACATAATAGTCTCGCACCTTCTTCCAGGTATGCGCATCAATCGTTGGTATCTCTGGGTAAACATTGTGCGACGTGATGTACGTTTCGGCTGCCCCCTTTTCAATCAGCGACGTCCTGGAAACACCCTTTGGATAGATCCCTAGAAACGTCCCCATACGGGGTAATACTACGTCCCGCCATGATCTTTTGTCGAGTAGATCTGGGGTAGGGGCAGAATGACAACTGCCACACACACGAGCCGATAATTGTTTCGTTGTTTCGCGCGACGTATCCTGAGGCCACGCTTCTTCAACGCTGCAAAAAAGCAGGAAAAAGACGATAAGCATACCCCAACCTACACTATTACCATAACGTGGGTGTTACGCTTTCAGCAATGCAGTCATACGAAGCTCCTGCAGCGTTGCATCATCGATAGTAATCGTCTTTTCATTACCATCAGCCACAAACCCATTCTTCGAATAGAAACGGATGGCACGCTCATTCTCTTTGACCACCCAGACGACAGAACGGATGTATCCTTGAGCCATGAGTGAATCTGTTGCTGAGGCCCAGAGTGCATGTCCAATTCCACGGTTGATGGACCTTGGATGAATATAGATGGCCCAGAGTTCTGCCGTATTACGATCGACGTCTGTGTCTCTACATACTCCGAAGTAGCACCATCCAACAATCACTGTATCTACTTGGGCAACGATGAGTTTGCATGTGGTTTTGTCAAAGGACCTTGTCCAACGTTGGGCACGTTCATCTACATCCATCGAATCAAGAAACACCTGAGGAACAATCCCTTTATATGTATTGCGCCACGATGCAACATGGATCTCTGCGATCGCGTGAACGTCATCCGGGGTTGCATCTCGTACGAGCACACTCATTTTGCGAAGTACTCGGTGTACCATGGTGTGAGGTGATGGTCGGGTTTGCCGATTGAGACAAACTTTGGTGCCTGGCACAGCACGAGGAGTCGCTCAAGTGATGCATAGTCGCGCTGACTCAATACCGGGATGCCGGCCTCCAACAACATGGCGGCGGCAACACCAACTCCGGCGGTATACTTGCGGGGTTCTGTATATCTGCATCCATCGGAGATTACCTGGCTTCCACATGCAGCACTCGCGTCTGTGAGAACTGCGAGCTCTATTGTATTCGCAAGAGCATACGCTACCATCTTTTCGGCACCACGAATCATTCCATCAGTGAGATCCGCTCCATATTGATCCAATACGTTTGCTGTGCCGCGCAAGACATCAAATCCATCACCTCCGTGAATGTCAGGCATGGTACGGGGCGTGCCAATACCCGCATCTTCCGGACAGAAACCAAGAGCTTCAACGGTAGGAAGTGACACGAGAGGCGTAAGCGCACCGCTCATTCCGTAATCACTTCCATCAACACCACACTTCTGTCCAAGGATACAACCGCTGATTAGTATTCGAAGCGGATCTTCAATGGATGGTCTTCGAAGAGTTTCCCAAAGCCCTGGGGAATGTGCTAGAAGCATTTGATGGAACTGGTCGGAGTTGCTCATGGTAGCTCAGAAATGAAGTTCGTAGTCGACCTTCTCACTGCAGTTCGTGATGTCCAGTTCTGGTCGCGGATATGCACACGTTGTTCTTTTAGGATCGCTGCCCATCAACGCTTTGTTCACAAACGTGATCTCAACGGTGTCCGGAAAGTCTTGTTCTTGACTGTAGCCACCATAGTTATTTGCATGGATGTGCACGATCACAAATGCTCGTTGAAGTTCTTCGATAGCACTGTTAAACGTTGCACTATCTGAAACGAGATCATGAAACTCCGCCGTAATCGCACTTATTGATTCCTCGTGGGATACGATCTGAGAGATGATGGCATATTCAGAGCTCTCGATATCCATTTTTAGGAAGACAGAGTGGTTCCTCACCGGAGCTGCCGCCTTCATGAGAGAGGTAAAGGAGATGCAGCCGTCACCGTCGCTCGCTGCAACCATCTTTCTGATGTGGACGCTTGGCTGGGTGAACAGTTGGAAATACGCTGAATAGTGTTGTCGAATGTGGTCATGCTTCGCTGACTTCACTGAGTTGCGAAACAGCGAATAGATCGAGCCCTTGATAATACTTCGAATGAGCCTTCGCAGAAATGTACTTGCACGTATAGAATGATCAACACCGATCACACGCAGAGTTGGATTTCGCTTCTGCATTTCGATGTCAAACGTCCATTCCTCAGCCAAACCGAGTGACAGAAGCACGTCAGCAGTATCCGCGAGGTCATTCGGCACTACGTAGCCACCGTCTCCATTCGCATTTCCTAAGCGTACGAGGTTGGCATATACATACGGTCGCAATCTGTTCTTCATGATCATCCGGTCGACCTTTCATGTTTCCCTGTCACTCGCCTCATCACTGCTGTGATGCACAGCGACAGGATTGCACCTACAAATGCCATTGCCATGTCCTTTTGGGCATCCCACGGATCTCCCTGCGTTCCCAGGTAGTTCGTTCCAAGATCTGGGAAGAAGATATCCGCTACGCCATATTCGATTAGCTCATACATTCCGCTGAACGATAGCGTGATCTCTGCCGGTAACACCCAGCAGACCCAATTCGGCCACTGGAATTTGTTTCGGAAATAGTCGCGCATCGGATACGCCAACAAAAGGCCGAAACTGAAATGCACGATACGGTCGTACGGATTGCGTTCCAGCCCTAACAGATCCTTAATGGCGTATCCCACAGGCGCTTCGGCATATGTATGCTGCGCCCCCATGATATGCAACATGATATACACAAAGGCTAACGAATAGCTTAGGTCACTGAATTTGAACATCCGATAGGTAATCAGCAACATGCCAACAAATCCGAGCGTGAGGATGTTCTCAATGATCCAATTCGACACATCAGACGTGAAGATCAAGGTGTACATCCACACCACAAAGAACGTAACGCAATAGAACACCAACAGAGGAACGTTATTCTTTCCCTCTGTTGTTGACGCAGTTGTAAACCTCACATGCCCCCCTCTAACACTCTAACAATCTAGCACTCTAACACCCTAGCAATCTAGCACATTAGCATATTTGCATCATGAAACGCATCATCCGTTCGCCTCGTGGCTCCGAACTCACATGCAAGAATTGGCAGATCGAAGCTGCCTATCGCATGATCCAGAACAATCTCGATCCAGAGAATGCTGAGAAGCCCGATGAGCTTATCGTTTACGGCGGATTGGGCAAGGCAGCACGGAACTGGGAGAGCTTTGACGCTATTCTTTCATGCCTTCGTGATATGGACGTGGACGAAACGCTGCTCGTTCAGAGTGGCAAGCCCGTAGGTGTGGTCAAGACTCATGAAGGGGCTCCTCGGGTCATCATAGCAAACTCGAACCTCGTTCCGAAATGGGCCACCTGGGATGAGTTCCGAAGACTCGATGCATTAGGTCTGATGATGTACGGTCAGATGACCGCAGGCTCATGGATCTACATCGGCACGCAGGGCATCGTGCAGGGCACCTATGAGACATTTGCGGAATGTGCCCGTCAGCACTTTGGCGGTACGCTGAACGGACGCTTCCTGCTCACCGCCGGCCTCGGCGGAATGGGTGGTGCTCAGCCCCTTGCCGCTACCATAGCCGGAGCGGCTGCGCTGTGTATTGAGATCGACGAGGAGCGTATCGATAAGCGGATTCGCGACGGGTATTGCGACCGAAAGATGCACGACCTCGATGCGGCTCTGGCTGTGATCCGAGAGTATCAAGAGAAGCGCGAACCGATCTCTATCGGACTTGTGGGAAATGCTGCTGAGATCCTACCGGCATTGGTAGAACGTGGGATCATACCGGATGTGGTGACCGACCAAACATCTGCACATGACCCACTGAATGGCTATTACCCTGCCGGGTTGAGTAAATCCGAGGCTGATAGCCTGCGTGTCTCAAACCCCGACGAGTACTTGAAACGGGCTTATACGAGCATTGGCGCTCATGTTAGGGCCATGTTGGCCTTTCAATCCAAGGGCGCTGTTACGTTTGACTATGGCAATAACATCCGTGGTGT